>JAYWHJ010000031.1:0-13668 GCA_043777795.1 Polaromonas sp.
GCTGGATAAATTGGTGGAATGGACGGTCAGGGAAGACAAATAGGTTGCAATCCATTTCGAATACATTTTTATGGTTGAATTGGCCTGTAGCGCAATAAAATGTTGCGGCAGCAGCTATAAATTAAGTAGCAATTTTATACATATAGACAGCATGCCCTCTACCGAACTCATAGGCTACATCGCCGCTGGCCTGACCACCGCCAGCTTCGTGCCGCAGGCCTGGAAGACCTTTCGCTCCAAAGATGTCAGCGGCATTTCGCTGGTGATGTACAGCATGTTCACTGCGGGCATTGCGCTGTGGTTGGCCTATGGCGTGCTGCTGGGCGCCTGGCCGATTGTGGTGGCCAACACCATCACCTTGGGCCTAGCCTGCGCGATCCTGGCTATGAAGCTGCGCTACCGCTGACAGCGCAGCATCTGTCAGAAAAACGCTATGCATTACGCAGCATTTTCCGCAGTTTTTTATTGACTAACAGGCCAGTTAACATCAAAAAAACTCGGTCGAAATAGCTGGTTTTGGGTGCCTGAGTCGCTCAGAGACCATGCTAATTAACTCAGACGCATTTTGCACCGACTCTTTCGTATATTTCCAACGCGCAAAACCGCCCATGGCGCACTGAAATAGTGCGATAGAAGCTATGGAATAAGTAGCGACACGCCATCCCATCAACTCCTGTTGCACCTGCGCAACTTAGCAACCAGTTAGAGGCTCGGCACTAGCTCGGCCTAGTAATTACCCCCTGCATCAATACAGCGTTTTCCCCTACCATCGATTTACAAAAAAGAACGGTCGTTCTTTTGTTGGGTTAACGCATTATTTTTTGGAGTAAATCGAATGAAAACTTGGAAATACGCGCTGAGCGCTCTGGGCGCTGCGCTGGTTTTAGCCGGTTGCGGCGGCGGCGGTGCTGGCGATCAAACCCCTAAAGTCGGTTTTACCGGGATGGTCAACTTTGGCGATAGCCTGAGTGACGTGGGCACCTACAAGGTGGGTACCGTGGCTGCTCTGGGTGGCGGCAAATACACCGTCAACGGCCCTAACTCTCTGAACTGGACTGAAATCGTCGCCAAAACCTACGGTTTGGCCGCACCTTGCGCTGCGCAAACCGGCCTGGACGGCTTGGCCGCCCAAGGCTTTGCCGTACCCGTTACCAATATCGCCACTTGCTTTAGTTACGCCCAAGGCGGCTCGCGCGTCACGTCCCAGCCCGGCCCTGGCAACAAACTGCTGGGCGGCGGCAACGCCGTGCTCGGTCAGTTGACCGTGCCCGTGCTCCTGCAAATGCAAGCGCATTTGGCAAAAAATGGCGGTGCCTACACCGGCAAAGAGCTGGTGACCGTGATGGCGGGCGGCAACGACCTGTTTATCCAGTCCGGCAGCATTCCCCAAGCCATTGCTGCGCGTGTTGCGCTAGGCCAAACCCCAGCCGACGCCCAAACCGCAGCAGTTACCGCCGCCGTCACGGCCATGGGCCAAGCCGGTGGCGAACTGGCTGGCTATGTCAAAGCCTTGGTGCTTGCCAAGGGCGCAAAAACGGTAGTGGTAGTGAACATGCCTAACGTCAGCATAACGCCTTATGCCTTGACGCAAGATGCTGCCACCCGAGGATTGGTGAACCTGATGACCACCACTTTCAACGACCAGCTCAAGGCCGGTTTGGCCGGTACGGGTGTCTTGTTGGCAGATGCTTACACCGAAAGCAGCAGCCAAGCGGCCAATCCTGCGCCCTATGGTTTAAGCAATGTGAAAAACCCTGCCTGCGGCACCAATGCTTTAGGCGGCGCCTCGCTGGTGTGCAACTCCAGCAACGTGATCGCTGGCAATGTGTCGCGCTATCTGTACGCTGACGACGTGCACCCCACGCCGTATGGTTATGAGCTGCTGGCCAAGTTTGTGCTATCTGAGATGCTCAAAGCCGGCTTGCTGTAAGCGCTTGACCATCCTCCACATTTAGAGCTTTAGGAAACATAATGAAAATTACCCATATCTCCATCGCAGCCGCACTGCTGGTAGCGGCCGGTTACGCGTCTGCGCAAAAAGCAGGCACTGTGTCTATCGAACTGGGCGTGACCAAGCTGGCTCCTCAAGTCACCAGCGGCGACCTGAGTGCCCCCGCTTTCCCCAGCACCAAAGCTGATGTCACCAGTGCTACCGGTCTGACCGGAGCGGCCAACTACATGGTGACCGACAGCATCGCCCTGAACGTGCCGTTAGGCTTGGGCTTTAAGCACGACATCACGGGCGCCTCACGGGCTGCAGGCTTTGGCAAAATCGCCGAAGTGCGCGCGCTGCCCATCACGGTGTTGGGCCAGTACCGTTTTGGCGACGCCAGCGCCACCTTTCGCCCCTACCTGGGTGCGGGCCTGACATACGCCAAGTTCTACAAAGAAACCGGCAGCGCCGGACTGACGGCCTTGACCAACCCAGGCGGCACGCCCACCACCTTGTCAGTGGGCTCCAAAATCGCGCCATCGTTTCAAGTGGGAGCGGTGTTTAACATCAACGACAAATGGTTTGTCAACGCGAACTATGTCAAAACCTTATTGAAAGTGAACGTCAGCTTCTCCAACGGTCAAACGCAAGAGCTCAAGCTTAACCCTAACGCCTTCAGCGCGGCAGTGGGTTATAAGTTCTAAACCGTTAAGCTCTATCGCGGGGGAATCTTTCCCAATGCCAAAGGCCGTCGCAAGACGGCCTTTTTGCGTTGTGCCAACTTACACAATAGCGGCAGATGTCTTGGCTGTGACGGTGGCCGGCCGTATGGTTAGCAGCATCACCCAAAGGCATCACCGCGCCGGGCACAGCAGCCAAAGGACCGCCGTTGGGCGCAACGGTCATCAGCGCTTCCCAAGTACCACCTGTTGGCTATCAGCACGGCTGCGCGCGCCATCGCCAGACCACGGCTTATAGCAGCGCCAAAGAAAAACGGGTTACCATTTCTGATAACCCGTTGACTTTACGAATTTTGGTGGCCTGGGGCGGAATCGAACCACCGACACAAGGATTTTCAATCCTCTGCTCTACCGACTGAGCTACCGGGCCAAGAGCTTGCCTAAGTAATGGCAAGCCTTAAATTATAACTGATATACGCGCGCGTTTTTTGGCATCACTGTGCATTGCGTTTGCTTCGGCTCAGGTCTACGCCCAGTTGTTTGAGCTTGCGGTACAAGTGGGTGCGCTCTAATCCGGTTTTTTCTGCGACGCGGGTCATAGAACCACCTTCTTTGGACAAGTGGAATTCGAAATAGGCCTTTTCAAACTCGTCGCGCGCTTCACGCAATGGTTTGTCTAGCGGGAAACTTTGATTGGCCAAAGGGCCAATATCCATCGCCTCGGGTAAAGACTGGCCACCCATCATGGCAGACTCTACTGTCAGCTCCAGCTGTTTGGGTGCGCTCGCCGTCATGACCGCCTTGGCTCTCCCGCCTTTGGCCAAACCGTCATTGACAGCTTTGAGCAATTTTTGCAGCGTGATGGGTTTTTCCAAAAACGAATGGGCCCCAATTTTGGTGGCCTCAACCGCAGTGTCGATGGTGGCATGGCCGCTCATCATGACGACTGGCATCGTCAACAACCCCGAGGTAGCCCACTCTTTCAGTAAGGTGACACCGTCGGTATCTGGCATCCATATATCTAACAACACCAAATCTGGGGTGTAGCGCAGTCTTGCTTGGCGCGCTTGTCCGGCGTTCTCAGCCGACTCGACGTTATGCCCTTCGTCGTTCAAAATTTCCATGAGCAGGTCGCGGATACCGAGCTCGTCATCTACCACCAAAATGTTTGCCATATTGCCTTTGGCTTACGCCGATTTATGTGCACTTAAATTGCTCAGATCTCATTTGTTGCGGATTTGCGACTGTGTGTATTAAACCACAGCAAATGATAGTATTACCTGCGCCCCGATGACCTTTCTATCAGTGTTATTCCCAAGCACCTCCGTCAATAGGCTTTCAGGAGAAACTGGGGCTGCAAAACGGTTGGACAAGTCAATGCGCGCTCCGTGTTCATCGGCAATTTTCTTCACTACAGCCAGGCCCAAGCCGGTACCTCTGACTTTGGTGGTGACATAAGGTTCGAAAGCACGCTGCAAAATAGACGGGGCAAAACCTGTTCCGCTATCGCGCACGGTCATGCGCACACGCCGACTTTCAGCGTTGTATTGAGTGCGGATACTGACCTGCGGGGCGGATCCGCCATCTCTCGTCGAATGCAAACGTGCCAGGGTCGCATCCTGTGCGTTTTGCAGCAGGTTATGGATCACTTGGCGTAATTGCTGGGCATCTCCCAAAATAGGAGGGCAGACTTCGTCCAAGCTGCTGGTGACTGGCACCTCAGCAGCCTCTGGCGCGTACAGCTGCAAAACGTCGAGGATTAGCCCATTTAAATCTAGCGGCTTGAGATCGGCGCTGGGCAGGCGCGCGTAGTCACGAAACTCGTTAACCAAGCGCTTCATCGCATCGACTTGGTCGACGATGGTTTTAACTGATTTGGTGAGTATGGCCGTATCTGGTGCCGTGAGTTTGCCCTGCAGCTTCATCTCCAGGCGCTCAGCCGATAACTGAATAGGGGTGAGAGGGTTTTTTATCTCGTGCGCCAGGCGACGCGCCACTTCGCCCCACGCTTGCGCACGCTGGGCCGAAACCACTTCCGAAATGTCATCAAATACCAAGAGCCGCTGTGCTTGTGGCAGCTCGGCACCGCGCGCGATGATGCTGATACTGTTTGCAACCCCGGGACCGCGCATGCCCATGCCTTGTTCCGCCGTACCGTGATATCCCAGCTCAAACGAATGCTGCCAATGGTCCAGGCCATGCGAACTGCGGTCGCCTAAAAAGGCCTCAAATTGCTGGGCGACCCCTTGGGCAAAAGCCGCTAGGCCTGGCACGAGTTCGAGTGCTTTGCCTTCAAACGCGGCGACAGGTGCGCGCAACACTCTGGTAGCTCCGGGATTGGACGAAACAATGATGCCTTGTGCGTCCAACACCATCACGCCTGCGGTAAGGTTGTCCAAAATGGTTTGCAAGTTGGCCCGCGACGCGTCAACCTGCTCCATACTGTGCTGCACTTGGCTGCGTGCGTCAAATAGCTGCTGCGTCATGTCGGCAAAGGAGCGGGTCAGACCGCCCAGCTCGTCGCGTGTTTGCAAGGCCGCTTTGGGTCGTAAATCTCCTGCCGCCACTTGAGCTACGCCGTCGGCCAGCACCAAAAGTGGCCGGACAATTTGGTTACCTAACAACACGCCCAAAAGAACTGCGACAAAGACGGCTAGAAACAAACTGAGCGTGAGTGTGCCAATATACATTTGGCGCAAACCACCACGCGCAATCGCGCGCTCTTGGTATTCTTTGTAGGCTTCTTGAACGGCTAAAGCGTTTGCCACCAAAGACGGTGGCAACACCTGAATCACTTGCAAATAGCGCGGCTCGGTCAACAAGCCGATACTGCTCCCACCCACTAGGGCTAGGGCACGCATTTTCGCGCTACCCGAGCCCCCTCCTTCTTCCAGCCCTTCAATTTGCGTCACTATTTTTTGGCTGCGCGCTTGGCGAAACTGCGCTGGGGTGGGCCGATTGGGCTGCAAGCGAAAACGTGAATCGCCGGCACTGGCAATTACTTGTCCGGAGGCATTCCACAACACGACGTCGCTGGCTGCCAGTTGTTCACGCAAACGCTCCAGGGTCACGGCGCCGGCGGCCTGGCTGGTCTGACCTAATTGGTCTGCTGCAACACGGGTTTTGGCATTCAGGTCATTGCTCAGGGTGTCCAGCGTTGTGCGGCCTAAGTTCAGGCCTGCATCTAATGCGCCCTCGACCTTCACATCAAACCAGCTCTCGATCGACCTGGACACAAACTGGTAGGAGACCACATAGATAAGCACCCCTGGTGCAAAACCCACCAAAGCAAAAATGGCTGCCAGCTTTATGAGTAAACGACTGCCAAACTTGCCCCTTCTAAGCCGCCACACCAAGCGCCAAGCGATCCAGCCGATCACCAGTAGCAACAAAGCCGCTACGACCATGTTCACAATCCATAGTCGGGCGTAGTTTTTCTCGTAAAAGGCTTGGTTGTTGGTCGCTTGGGTCAGCAAAAACATCAGCACCAGCGCTACCGCCACCACGGAGGCCAAACCAATGCCCAAAGCCCAAGACAAGCTGCGCGCGCTATGGCCTTTGTGAGGCATAGCCGGTGAATTGCTCATCGTGGATCAGGGCGCGGTTCTGCCCGCGTCTCTGGCCTTACATTACGCTGCGCATTGATATTCCATTCACTTTGCCCCATTACGCCGATTTGTAGTGGCCTTGGCAATTGCAGTGAATCGAGCTTAAACCGGTAATCGATGTTGTGCCGCGAATCGGCATCGATGTCGGCCACGTCTGCAATTTTCCAGCGTGCAACACGCCGCAACACGCCCATGACATCGTTTAGATTGTCAAAATGTTGAGTTAGGGCAATACCGGTTGCCGGGCTAGACACGGTGCCACTTGCTACATTGATCCGCCAGCGACGCGTCAACGGCTGGAATGAAACCCTTACGCTGCGAGTGGCGGTGGCTACGCGCTTGTCGTACCAGTACCAGCGGTCACGGTACACATCCGCTTCGTTCACAAAGGTTATCGGGATACCCTTCAGCAACGCTTCCTCCACCGCCGCCGGCAACTCAAATCCCACGGTAGCACTCAGGTACAGCCCGTCATCGGCCCGCTCAACCCGCAGGGCACTGACTTCGGCGGTGGCAGAATCTATGGCATAAGCGGGCAGGCTGTACAACCCACAGACGAGCCCGAGCATGCTCCAAAGCAAGCACCACGGCAAATACCAACGGGTGCCGGGTCGACCAGAGCAATCCCCATCGCTAAAGCGACGATGCGTTCTTTCGAAGTAAACCGTAGAAAAAGCCGTCGTGTCCACCCAAATGATTGTCAGGCAAGGTCCCGGGCTGTAGCGGCCTTTGCGGTAATAAATGACCCAGAGAGGGCAGTAATACAGCATCTTTGTGGCGCGCAACAAACGTTTGCATCTGCTCTTGCCCTTCTGCCTTGAAAACCGAGCATGTGCAGTAGAGCATGACTGCCTCGGGCTTGAGCATGGGCCACAGGGCGTCGAGCAGAACCCGCTGTTGCAAAGCGAGTTGAGAAATGTCTGTTTCCCGGCGCAACCAACGTATATCAGGGTGGCGCCGCACGATTCCGGATGCGGTGCAAGGTGCGTCGAGCAAAATCGCATCGAACGGCTGCCCGTCCCACCAAGCTTGGGGATTGGCAGCGTCCGCCACCACAATATGAGCCGATAGCTGCAAACGCTGTAAATTGTCCTCAATACGCTGACATCTGGCGGCATCGATATCCAACGCCAGCAGTTCTATGGCAATGCTTTTACTTGCAGCGTATTCCAGTAGATGGGCTGTTTTACCGCCGGGGGCTGCGCAGGCGTCTAGTACCCGCAGAGTTTTACCGCTAGTTGTTTGCGCGAGGGACAGTGCATCCAACAGCAAGGGGGCAGCCATTTGCGCTGCGGCGTCTTGCACTGAAAACCAACCTTCGGTGTAGCCTGGCAAGCCCGGCACGTATGCACTATGGCCAAGCTGCAACCCGCTATCTGCCACTTCTTGTGCTTCAATATTCATAACTTCCAGTGCCGATTTATATCTTGCTAGCGTCGAATTTTTGGCGTTAATCCTGAGGGTTAACGGGGCAGAAAATGCGTTAGCCTGCAAAATACTCTGCCATTGCTCTGGGTGTTCTCGCTGCAAACGTTGTATCCACCAGGCGGGGTGGTTCCACTGCGCCTGGGGTTGGCGCTGCGCCACTGCCAGCAGCGCTTCCCGTTCACGCAAGAACCTGCGTAAGCAGGCATTGATAAAACTGGCTTGCGGGTAAGTGGCCGGGTTACGCTTGGCGGCTTCGACAGCTTGATTCACCAAAGTGTGCACTTCGTAGCGGGCGCCACCTGCGCTGCCAGCTTGTGCTGCGTCATCAACTAAGGCATTGTCTGCTGCGCCATCGTCACCGGGTACCAGCGCCAAGGCCAACACGCTGCAGAGCAACGCGTCGGCCGCCGCACTGGGCGTACGCGAGGCCAATGCTGCGCGCAAAGCGAGCGCGGTTCCGTAATGGCGCAGCACCGCGAACGACAAGGCCTGCACCCCCGGACGTAACGCGCTTTCAATGTCTAACTGTGCAGTAGTCCATGATTTACCTGCACGGACCGCGATCAAAACTTGTGCGACTGCATTGAGCTGCCGCCATAAAGGTACTGCGCCAGCAGGCGCTTTAGATGTCCTTGAGTTGCCCGCAGCTGTGCTGTCTGCACTGTCGCTGGTGTGTGGGGTGGGGGGCGGATTTGCCCGGCCGTGTTGTGCCATCGTGATGTCAATATACCTGTGTGTTTGGGGCTAGCGCAACGGCCCTGCTATGTTGCATCCAGTGTAGGGTGCGCGCACTATGTCATTGGACGAGAGAAAACCGATATCCGCGAACCAGTGACTAGACAACTCGCTGCCTGATACAGGCGCGATTCTAGCGCTTTCTGCCTTGTCGCTTGCCGGCTGGCTGTATGGGTTACATGGCCTGCGCAGGCCCAAATACAAAGATCCACGCCAAAAACGCAGCAGGAAATTGCGCCACTGAATCGTTATACGCCTGCACGCAGGCGTTATAGTCGCGCACCTTTTCTTGTGCCAATGAATTCTGGTGCTGCCACAGCAAGGCTAGGCGCTGGGGAACCGCCGCACCGGCCAAGTCTTCATGGGTGTCGCATAGTCTTTGCCATGCATCTTGCATTACTTCGTACGCTGCCCGGATCGAGGCGATATCGTCTACCGGGGGCGCAAGGTGTGGCTTAGCCAACACCCCAGCAATACAAGCTTGGAACTGTTTGGTCGCGAGCGCCAGGGGCCGCCAGCTGTTGGCTTCGTCTCCCAAGCTTGCCCAGGCTGAATCAGACTCTGGTGCATGAGACAAAGTGGCCAGCTCATGGCGGATAGCTTGCGCGCTAGACTGCCACTGCACGGCCAGTAATTGCAAAGCGCGCACCATATCGCCGCGCAACCTGACCAATCGGTTGTAAGCGCCCAAAGCCCAAAATACCGTCACAGCAAGCACGGCCCAAAATACAAACGACGTCGGGAAAAAGTTCATAGCTATATGCTACAAGAATAAGTCATCATAGCTTTTTTCGCAGTATGACCGCATGCCCAAGTAGAGCTGATTGGAACGACTTAAGAGAACTGCGAGCGCGCTAGTTATTAGTAAAATCTCATTCTAGCCCAATAGAATTTCGCGGGAGAAGCTATTAAAAAAATAGCGCATTGCTCCTCGCAATGCGCTATTTACATCTACGCCATGGTGCAAGGCCGAAAGACTGTTATCTTGCGGCCTTGCAAACACACCCCATTACTGGGCTGGTTCGCTTTCAGTCGCAGCAACCTGCTCACCTTCGGCCAGTTCAGCGGCCTCCGAGTCGGCAATGGCGCGGCGCTCGGCATCGTCCATGTCTTCTTTGGTTTTGCGTGCATTGTGGTACGCAAGGCCAGTGCCGGCAGGGATCAGGCGACCCACGATCACGTTTTCCTTCAAACCACGCAGCTCGTCGCGCTTGCCCATGATGGCAGCTTCGGTGAGCACGCGGGTGGTTTCCTGGAACGACGCGGCAGAGATAAAGCTGTCGGTCGACAAAGAAGCCTTGGTGATACCCAGCAGCAAGTTAGTGAAGGTGACAGGGATCTTGCCAGCGGCGCGCAAGGCGTCGTTGGTGTCCAGCATCTCTGAGCGCTCAATTTGTTCGCCGTTGATGTAGGTTGAATCGCCTGCATTTTCTACCACTACGCGGCGCAGCATCTGGCGAACAATCACTTCAATGTGCTTGTCGTTGATCTTCACGCCTTGCAAACGGTACACATCCTGCACTTCGTCCACGATGTAGCGGGCCAGCTCTTCTACGCCCAGGAGGCGCAAAATGTCTTGCGGGTCGGCTGGGCCGTCCACCACGCTCTCGCCTTTGTTGACCACTTGGCCTTCGTGCACCAGGATGCTCTTTTCCTTAGGAATGAGCTCATCCCACACCTTGCCGTCTGGATCGGTGATCTGCAAGCGCACTTTGCCTTTGGTTTCCTTACCAAAGGACACGGTACCTGTGATCTCAGCCAGCATGCCTTTGTCTTTCGGCGAACGGGCTTCAAACAGCTCGGCCACACGCGGCAAACCGCCGGTGATGTCACGGGTTTTCTGGCCTTCGACCGGAATACGCGCCAACACTTCACCAGGGCCTACGTCTTGACCGTCACGCACTTGGATCAGCGAACCGACCTGGAAGCCAATGGTCACCGAGTGGTCGGTGCCTGGAATCTTCACTTCGTTACCCGATGCGTCGATCAGCTTGATCTGTGGGCGCACGATCTTGGTAGCGCCACGGCGCTTAGGATCAATTACCACCATGGTGGACAAACCGGTCACATCGTCCACTTGCTTGGCGACGGTGAGGCCTTCTTCCACGTTCTCAAACTTCGCTTTACCAGCAAACTCGGTGATCACGGGGCGGGTGAGCGGATCCCAGTTGGCCAAAATAGCTCCAGCTTTCACGGCCTGGTCTGCTTTGACAGCCAACACAGCGCCATATGGCACCTTGTGGCGCTCGCGCTCGCGGCCGTTGTCGTCCACGATGATGATCTCGCCAGAACGTGCAATCACCACCAGCTCTTTTTTGCTGTTGGTCACATAGCGCATGGTGGCGTTAAAGCCTATCGAACCATTGCTCTTGGCCTCAACACTCGAAGCAATCGATGCACGCGATGCCGCGCCACCGATGTGGAAGGTGCGCATGGTTAGCTGCGTGCCTGGCTCACCGATGGACTGGGCTGCAATAATGCCAACCGCTTCGCCATGGTTGATAAAGCCGCCGCGACCCAAGTCACGGCCGTAGCAGGTGGCGCACAGGCCAAAACGGGTTTCGCAGTTCAATGCGGTACGCACTTTAATCTCGTCTACACCCACAGCTTCGATCAAGTCGATCTCGTCCTCTTCCAGCATTTGGCCAGCTTTGACCAACACCGAGCGGTTCTCAGGATGAAGCACATCTTCCACCGCGGTTCGGCCCAACACACGGTCACGCAACGACTCGATCACTTCGCCGCCTTCGACGATAGCGCGCATGACTTGACCGTCGTGCGTGCCGCAATCGAGTTCGGTAATCACCAGATCTTGCACCACGTCGCACAGACGACGGGTCAAGTAACCGGAGTTTGCTGTTTTGAGCGCCGTGTCGGCCAAGCCCTTACGCGCACCGTGAGTGGAGATGAAGTACTCCAGCACGTTCAGACCTTCACGGAAGTTGGCGGTAATAGGCGTCTCGATAATCGAGCCGTCAGGCTTAGCCATCAAACCGCGCATGCCGGCGACTTGGCGAATCTGCGCAGCGGAACCGCGTGCACCGGAGTCGGCCATCATGTAGATCGAGTTGAAGGACTCTTGCTCGACTTCTTTGCCATGGCGGTCGATGGTTTTTTCTTTCGAGAGCTGGGCCATCATGACCTTGGAGACTTCGTCACCGGCTTTGCCCCAGATGTCCACCACTTTGTTGTATCGCTCACCGGCAGTTACCAAGCCAGACGAATACTGGTTGGCGATTTCTTTGACTTCTTTGCCTGCGCGCTCAATGATGGCGTGCTTTTCTTTAGGCACCAGCATGTCGTCAATGGCGATCGAAATACCCGCCTGCGTCGCCAAGCGGAAGCCGCTTTGCAGCAGCTTGTCGGCAAACACTACCGTCTCTTTGAGTCCGCATTTGCGGAACGACACGTTGATCAGCTTGGAAATTTCTTTCTTCTTCAAGGCCTTGTTGATGTTGGAGAAAGGCAAGCCCTTAGGCAAGATTTCTGACAACAAGGCGCGGCCTACCGTGGTGTCCACCAGTTTTGTAGAGGGGATGAATTCACCCGTCTCTTTGTTCTTGGTGTACTCGGTCAAACGCACGGCGATCTTGGCGGTCAACTCGACTTGGCGGGCGTCCAATGCACGCAGCACTTCGCCAATGTCAGAGAAGATCAGGCCTTCGCCTTTGCCGTTGATACGCTCACGGGTGGTGTAGTACAAACCCAGCACCACGTCTTGAGACGGCACAATCGATGGCTCGCCTGAGGCGGGGAACAAAATATTGTTCGATGCCAGCATCAAGGTGCGGCACTCCATCTGCGCTTCGACCGATAACGGTACGTGCACGGCCATTTGGTCGCCGTCAAAGTCGGCGTTAAAGGCAGAGCAGACCAGCGGGTGCAGTTGAATAGCTTTGCCTTCGATCAAGATAGGCTCAAAAGCCTGAATGCCTAAGCGATGCAAGGTCGGTGCGCGGTTCAGCATCACAGGGTGCTCTTTGATCACCTCTTCCAAGATGTCCCAGACCACTGGCGTGCCAGATTCAACCTCTTTCTTGGCAGCCTTGATGGTGGTAGCGATACCCATGGCTTCCAAGCGCGAGAAGATGAAGGGCTTGAACAACTCAAGCGCCATCAGTTTGGGCAAACCGCACTGGTGCAGTTTGAGCGTAGGGCCCACCACGATCACAGAGCGACCGGAGTAGTCCACGCGTTTGCCCAGCAAGTTCTGGCGGAAACGACCGCTCTTACCTTTGATCATGTCGGCCAAAGACTTGAGCGTGCGCTTGTTCGCGCCGGTCATGGCTTTGCCACGGCGACCGTTGTCCAGCAAGCTGTCCACGGCTTCTTGCAGCATACGCTTTTCGTTGCGCGCAATGATCTCGGGTGCTTTGAGTTCCAGCAAGCGGCGCAGACGGCTGTTGCGGTTGATCACGCGGCGGTACAGATCGTTCAAGTCAGACGTGGCGAAACGGCCACCATCCAAAGGCACGAGAGGACGCAGATCGGGCGGCAGCACCGGCAGCACTTCCATCACCATCCACTCAGGCTTCATGCCTGATTTTTTGAACGCTTCGATGACCTTGAGGCGCTTGGCGTTTTTCTTGATCTTGACTTCAGAGCCCGTCAAGTCATTGCGCAGCTTCTCGATTTCAGCATCCAGTTCAATGCCAGCCAAGAGTTCTTTGATGCCTTCAGCGCCCATTTTGGCGGTGAATTCATCGCCGTACTCTTTTTCTTTGGCATCGAAATCGTCTTCCGACATGATGCTGAATTTCTTCAACGGCGTCATGCCTGGATCGGTCACCACGTATGCTTCAAAGTACAGCACGCGCTCAATGTCGCGCAAAGTCATGTCGAGCACCAAGCCTAAACGCGATGGCAGGGACTTCAAGAACCAGATGTGGGCACAAGGTGCTGCCAGGTCGATGTGGCCCATACGCTCGCGGCGCACTTTGGTTTGGGTCACTTCTACGCCGCACTTCTCGCAGATCACGCCGCGATGCTTTAAGCGCTTGTACTTGCCGCACAGGCATTCGTAGTCTTTGATAGGGCCAAAAATTTTGGCACAAAACAGACCATCACGCTCGGGCTTGAAGGTACGGTAGTTGATCGTTTCGGGTTTTTTGACTTCGCCAAAAGACCACGAGCGGATTTTTTCAGGCGACGCAATGCCAATGCGGATAGCATCAAAGTGCTCGTCTGGCGTAAACTGCTTGAACAGGTCGAGTAAAGATTTCATAGCGATTCTTTCCCTTCTGAATTAAGAACGTTCGAGTTCAATGTCCAGGCCCAAGGAACG
>JAYWHJ010000032.1:0-4790 GCA_043777795.1 Polaromonas sp.
TGGACACGCCAGAGATAAAGCTGATAAAGCCGTTGCGGCTGCTGGAACGCCCGGCCCGGGTGTAGCGCAGCCCCACTTCAAGTTCGTAGGGTAATTTCATATTTTTACTAGGCGTATTGTGGCACTAGTTGCGCAGCACAACTTTAGCCCGACAATAGCCACAGATGCATTACTTGATTCCGTTTGCCGCCGTAGGCTCCCCCGCGTGCTCCCAGGCTTGGGACGCGCTACAACTGCCGCATCTGCACAAATTGATGCAGCGTATGGCATTGCTCAGCCAAGATGTGGGCGATGAATATAGCTTTAGCCCGCCGCATGAGCGGGTACTGGCGCAAACGCTGGGGCTGTGGACTGCGGACGGCTGCACGCCCTGGGCGGCGCATGCTTTGTCTGCCAACCCAGCGGACACCGGCTGGCACACCGGCCAAGCCTGGGCGCAGATCACACCCTGCCATTGGCATGTGGGTACCGACCAAGTGCAGATGCTGCACCCCGACGGACTGAAGCTGAGCGATGAAGACTCCCGCGCCGTGCTCGAAGCGATGCGCCCGTATTTTGCTGAGGACGGCATTGCCCTGCACTACGATAGCCCCACGCGCTGGTACGCGCATAGCCCGCTGTTTGACGGCCTGGCCACAGCCTCGCTGGACCGCGTGGTAGGCCGTAACGTGAACGCCTGGATGAGCGAGGGCGCGCAGGCCGCGCCGCTGCGCCGCCTGCAAAATGAGATGCAAATGCTGCTGTATACCCACCCTATTAACGACCGCCGGCAAGCCGCTGGGCAGATGGCCGTGAACTCGTTTTGGGTCAGCGGTGCGGGCGCATTGCGTACCCAGCCAGAGTTACAACGTGAACTCACCATCGTGGGCGATCTGCGCATCCCCGCGCTGCATGAAAACTGGGAATGGTGGAGCGGCGCATGGCAACAACTGGACAACACCTTGATCAAAGAGCTCAGTGGCAAGGCGTGGCGTGCAGAGCCGGTCAACTTGATCCTCTGCGGCGAGCGCAGCGCCCAGTACTGGTGCAATTACACACCCTCTATAGGCAAGCGATTTTTAGGCTTTTTTGGCCAAAAGCCCAATAAAATAATGCGGGAGAAGCTATGAAATTAATAGTAAGAGACACCCCGCCACGCGCCGCCTGGGCGCTGGAAGAAGCCGGTGTGCACCCTCTGCTGGCACGCCTGTACGCATCGCGTGGCGTAGCCAACAAAGACGAGCTGGACGACGGCCTGGGCAAGCTGCTGGCCCCTTCTACCCTGCTGGGTTGCGCCGCCGCCGCCGTGCTGTTAGCGGACGCGATAGCGGCCAACAAGAAGCTCTGCATCGTTGCCGACTACGACTGCGATGGCGCTACCGCCTGCGCCGTGGGCATGCGCGGGCTCAAACTCTTGGGTGCGAAACACGTCAGCTACATCGTGCCCGACCGCGTGGTCGACGGCTACGGCCTCACGCCCCCCATCTCCCAGCGCGTCAAAGACAGCGGCGCGGACGTGTTAATTACCGTAGACAACGGCATCGCCAGCGTAGAGGGCGTCGCCAAGGCCAAGGCGCTGGGCTTGCAAGTGCTAGTGACTGACCACCACCTGCCCGCGCAAAAAAACGGCGTAGTGTTTTTGCCTGATGCAGATGTGATCGTCAACCCCAACCAGCCGGGTTGCGCGTTTGAGAGTAAGTCCATCGCTGGTGTGGGTGTGATGTTTTATGTGCTGTTGGCGTTAAGAGCCGAACTCAGAACACGCGGCTTTTTCGATCAAATCAGTCAACCTAAGCTCGACGTGCTGCTCCCTATCGTCGCCCTAGGCACGGTAGCCGACGTGGTCAAGCTCGACCCCAACAACCGCCGTCTCGTCGCCCAAGGTCTCAAACGCCTCAAAGCCCAAGCATTTCCGGCTGGAATAGCTGCACTATTCGTAGCAGCCGGCCGCAAACGCGAACTGGCCAGCACCTTCGACTTCGGCTTTGCCCTAGGCCCGCGCATCAACGCCGCTGGCCGCTTGGACGACATGAGCCTGGGCATTGAATGCCTGCTGACTGACGACCCCACCCGCGCAGACGAGCTGGCCAAAACGCTGGATGGTATTAACCGAACAAGGCGCGACATCGAGGCCGGTATGCGCGAGCAAGCCGAGCAGGCCGCAGAAACCATGTTTGACGAAGCCGAAGAGCCGCCCAGCGCCGTGGCCATCTTCGACCCCGATTTTCACGAAGGCGTGGTCGGTATCGTCGCCTCGCGCATCAAAGATAAATTGCACCGCCCTACTTTCGTCTTCGCGCCCAGCGGGGCCGAGGGGCAAGAGCACTTACTCAAAGGCTCGGGCCGCTCGATTGCGGGCTTTCATCTGCGCGACGCGCTGGACTACATTGCCAAACAATACCCTGGCGTGCTCCTGCGCTTTGGCGGCCACGCCATGGCAGCGGGCTGCACGATTGAGGAAGAAAACTTTGACACCTTTGAGGCCGCACTGCAAGAAGTAGCCGTGAAGTGGATCGACAAAGCCACCCTGCTGCGCCGCCTGGAAACCGACGGAGTGCTCCCCTCTGAGTACCGCCGCACCGACATCGCCGACACCCTGAACCAAACCGTCTGGGGCAAAGGCTTTGCACCGCCCGTGTTTTGCGAAGAGGTAGAAGTGGTGTCGCAACGTTTGGTAGCCGAAAAACACCTGTCCCTTAAACTCAAACACCAAGGCCAGCCGGTAGACGGCATCTGGTTTGGCCACACCGACATGCTCCCCGCACGCGTGAAAATGGCCTTCAGGCTAGAGGCCGACGAATGGCAGGGTGTGCGCAAAGTGAAGTTTTTTGTCGAAGGTGTGGAGCTGTAGATATCGCGCCCCTCCAGACATCACTCCCTTGCTACATATTCCGTAGCTTCTGGCGCAATATTTTATTGCGCTAGCGGCCTAAAATGCTTAACAAATTGGCACGCAAGACTCGCTCTAGCGCGCAGCCCGTATGCATCCCCACCACATCCCCTAGGGAGAGCTATGCCAGAACAAGAACTTGAATACGTCGGTTTTTGGCTGCGCGTGGGTGCATCGATCATCGACACCATTGCCATCTTGCTGGTGGTGACGCCGCTGATGATTGCCATCTATGGCAAAGGCTACTTTCAGGGGATGCAAGGCAGTGTGCTGGCGGGTCCAGCAGATTTTTTGATCTCATGGGTCATGCCTGCCGTGGCGGTCATCGCGTTTTGGCTTTACAAGCAAGCGACACCCGGCAAAATGGTGATCTTGGCCCGGGTGGTGGACGCTGCCACTGGCCACCCCCTCACCACCGGCCAGGCCATTGGCCGCTACTTGGGCTACTTTGTTTCAACCATGCCCCTTGGCTTGGGTTTGATCTGGGTGGCGTTTGACAGGAAAAAACAGGGATGGCACGACAAGATGGCAGGTACCGTGGTGGTGCGCAGCAAGCAGCCTGGCTCCTCGGCGGTGCATTTTGGCAAAGACTAGCCGCTGTTTTCTAGCCACTATTCGCTACGGATAAAGTAGCTGCTCCCGCAGTATTTTATTGGTCTAGTGGCTTATCAGGCATGGGCTCCGTGCGCACCAGGCGCCAGGCCAGCCAGGTGCCCAGCAGTGCGTTGCCGATAGCAAAAACAGCCACGATCAGCATAGCGAAGGTGCTGAGCGGTCGGTTATGCACGATCCACACCAGCATGGTGGACAGGGCGTTGAGTGCCAGCATCATCCAAAACAAGGGGTTGCGGGGTTGGAATAGTCGGGATAACTTCATATCAGGGTCACTATATATTTAGGAGCTGCTAGCGCAATATTTTACTGCGCTGGAGGCCTAAAACGCCTGTAAAAATTGCCCATTGCGGGGCTTTCTTCAGGCTGTGTGGCTAGCGCGCCGACTGGCAGCACACCATTCGCTTACCATTGGGCTCTATGCTTCCTTGCTATGTCATCCTCGACCTCGAAACCACCGGCGGTAGTGCGCTGCACAGCCGCATTACCGAGATCGCGGCGGTGCGAGTGGAGCATGGAGTGGAGGTGGCACGCTGGAGCAGCTTGGTCAACCCAGGCTGCGGCATTCCGTACTTTATCCAGCAGCTCACCGGCATTGACGACGCGATGGTACAGGACGCACCGCGCTTTGAAAATGTGAGCGTCCAGCTATTGCAACTGCTGGATGGCGCGGTGCTGGTGGCGCACAACGCGCGCTTTGACCACAGCTTTTTGCTGCACGAGTTTGAGCGCATCGGCGTGGCGCTGCGGGTGAAAACGCTGTGCACTGTACGCCTCTCGCGCAAGCTTTACCCGCAGCACAAGGGCCACGGCCTGGACGCGATCATGCAGCGCCACGGCCTGGCCACCATGGCCCGCCACCGCGCGATGGGCGATGTGGATCTGGTGCAAAGCTGGCTGGGCGTGGCCACGCAGGAGCTCGGGCACGGGGTGGTGCAGGCGCAGGCGCAGGCCTTGCTGCAAGGCAGCGCCAACGTGCCGCCGCATCTGGAGACCGAGATTACCACCCTGCCCAACACACCCGGCGTGTACCTGTTCTACGGCGAGGGGCCACTGCCGCTGTACGTGGGCAAAAGCGTCACACTGCGCGCGCGGGTGGTATCGCATTTTCAGGCGGCCAGCACCCAGGCGCGCGAGATGCGCATTGCCCAGGAAGTGCGACGCATAGAGTGGCGCGAGACTGCGGGCGAGCTGGGTGCGCTGCTACTGGAGGCGCGGCTGGTCAAAGAGCTGCAACCCGTATTTAACCGCCAGTTACGCCGCGAGCGCAGCCTGTGCGCTTGGCAGCTCAGCGCCGACCCGCATGCCC
>JAYWHJ010000033.1:0-13591 GCA_043777795.1 Polaromonas sp.
TTCTGATTCGCAATATGGGTCAAATAGATGCCCATCATGGGGTTCGTTGATACGGTTTGCAGCAGATCGCGATAGTTGCTGAAGCTTTGCGCATTCAACATATCCATCCATGCAGCTACCGCACGATCGTAATTGTCGACATCTCCGTCCTCCAGCGAGATCACGAAAATTTGAGACAGCGCATATGCCATACGCAGGCGCAGTTGATCCGGCCCGGTGAGTGCCTGCTTCCAGAAAGTCGCCGCAACCTCCTTGTCGTTGCCGTCATTTAGCGTTTTGAAAAACGCCAAGTGCGAGCCACTGGCTGGCGTGGCGAACTGCTCGTTGATCCAAGCCGAGTAACCTTGGGTCATCAAGCGATCAACGTCTGCATCGGTCGGACCGAAGGTGGCTTGCGCCAAGAAGCGCGCGGCTTCGTTGCGAGTCGCAGGCTTGTCGGTCGCCACCGGAGGCGGAGGTGGCGGAGGAGGTGACACGCCACTGACTATCGTCAATGCGATTTTTGCCATAGGACCCGCTGTGCCAGAGCGGTTTGATCCAGAATATGGTAGAGCATTGATCACATAGCTGCCGACCGCCGGGGCCCATGGCGCGTAGACTGCGCCGCTGTTGCCTTTGTAGGCATAGGGCGCATTGCTTTCAATTCGAGTTGTCGTACTGAAGCTGTCAGTAAACAGCACACTCTTTGCACCGCTTGCATTGGCGCGGATATTGATTCTGGGTGTCGTGGCGATGGATACCGTGCCAGTAGACACAAAGGTCGCGATATCAGCACCCGTGTCGGCATTGACCACGGTGAATGAGACGACAGATTGGGCAACGGCCCAACCGGGTATCCAGCAAATCGCAATCCACAGCGTCAACTGACCCAATCGTGAGCGCAACCGCATCACACTTGCTCTTATCGAGAGATTGATTTTCATTGAGAAACTCCTTTAGTGAGCGATGACAGAATTTCGAATGTTTAGGTCTCCACACAAAAAATGAAACGGTGCGTGTGGAGAGCAATAACTTGCGCGAATTATTCGCTATCGATTCACTTTTCAATCAAATCTTAGTGAGCAAATGTAGAGCCTGTGCACGGCAAATCAACCCAACAACAAGACTGCGAATATTAATTTTTACAACGCAAACGGACACGGAATAAAATAAAACGCGGCTGATTTTGATTGTGTACAAATCTTTACCAAATCACAAAACTGAGACGGCTATAAATTGCACGCATAGTGGACCAATCGATCGTTCGCGACTGTATAGCCGCGTAAGGCGCATGCGACCACAGAAAAAAAGTTGCTTTATCGACTTATAAAGATTGACGTAGCTTTACCGCGTTGATTGAGTGTTTCAAGGATAATATTGACTTACCAAAAAGCCTGACAACATGACCATCATCAAAGCCACCGATCTCGTCGAAACCATCTCTGCCGCGTTGCAGTACATCAGCTACTACCACCCGGCCGACTACATCGCCCACTTGGCCCGCGCGTATGAGCGCGAGCAAGGCCCTGCGGCCAAAGACGCGATTGCGCAGATCCTCACCAACAGCCGCATGAGCGCCGAGGGCCACCGCCCAATCTGCCAAGACACGGGCATCGTGAACGTGTTCCTCAAAATCGGCATGGATGTGCGCTTTGAAGGCTGCGCAGCTTTTGGCAATGGCGCGCTGGACGATGTGATCAACGAAGGGGTGCGCAGGGGCTACAACCACCCTGATAACACTCTGCGCGCCTCCATCGTGGCCGACCCGCAGTTTGACCGCAAGAACACCAAAGACAACACGCCCGCAGTCATCAACATCGAGCTGGTGCCGGGCAACACGCTGGACATCAGTGTGGCAGCCAAGGGCGGCGGTTCGGAGAATAAATCCAAGCTCGTCATGCTCAACCCGTCCGACAGCATCGTAGACTGGGTGCTAAAGACCGTGCCCACCATGGGCGCTGGCTGGTGCCCACCGGGCATGCTGGGCATCGGCATTGGTGGTACTGCTGAGAAGGCTGTGCTGATGGCCAAGCAGGCGCTGATGGAAGACATTGACATGTACGAGCTGCAAGCCAAATCCAGTAGCGGTGCAGTGTTGTCCAAGACCGAGACCATGCGCCTGGAAATTTTTGACAAAGTCAACGCACTGGGCATTGGCGCGCAAGGCCTGGGCGGCCTAACCACGGTGCTGGACGTCAAAATCAATATGTACCCCACCCATGCCGCAGGCAAGCCCGTGGCCATGATCCCCAACTGCGCCGCCACCCGCCACGCCCATGTGGTGATGGACGGCAGCGGCCCGGCCTACCTTACGCCACCGTCGCTCGACCTGTGGCCCAACGTGCACTGGGCACCCGACACCAAAAAGTCCAAACGCGTAGACCTGAACACCCTGACCAAGGCCGAAGTGGCCAGTTGGAAACCCGGTGACACCTTGCTACTCAACGGCAAGCTGCTCACGGGCCGCGATGCGGCGCACCAGCGCATCAAAGACATGCTGGCCAAGGGCGAAAAGCTGCCCGTAGACTTTACCAACCGTGTCATTTACTACGTGGGCCCGGTTGACCCCGTCAAAGGCGAAGCCGTAGGCCCCGCAGGTCCCACCACGGCTACCCGCATGGACAAGTTTGTAGAGATGATGCTGAGCGAAACCGGCCTGATCAGCATGATCGGCAAAGGCGAGCGCGGCACCACGGCTATCGAAGCTATCAAAAAGCACCAAAGCGCCTCCCTCATGGCCGTGGGCGGCGCGGCCTACCTAGTGTCAAAAGCCATCAAAACCGCCAAGGTGGTCGGCTTTGCCGACCTGGGCATGGAAGCGATTTACGAATTTGACGTGACCGACATGCCCGTCACCGTGGCCGTCGATTCGGGTGGCACCAGTGTGCACAACACCGGGCCTGCCGAGTGGGAGAAGCGGATTGCGACAGGGGAGTTCAAAGGGATTGCAGTCACTTCAAATTGATAAATGACACCGCTTCCACCATTTATGCGTGATTTCTCGCGTAAATGCTAGAAACTGAATTTAATCAATGGTCTACGCTGCATTTTCTGATGCCCCGATCGGCGTTTTCGACTCCGGCATAGGCGGCTTGAGCATTCTCAAAGCTCTGCGCGCAGAGATGCCGCAGGAGCGCTTTGTGTATTTTGCCGACAGTGCGCACAACCCGTATGGCGATAAGAGCGATGCATTTGTGATCGAGCGCTCGCGCGCCATCGCAGAGCAGCTTGTGAGCGGGCACCACATCAAAGCGCTGGTCATCGCCTGCAACACTGCCACCGCCGCCGCCATCCAGATCTTGCGCGCTGAGTATCCTGGCCTGCCCATCATCGGTGTAGAGCCCGCGCTCAAACCTGCCGTGACCGCCAGCCGAACCAAACGCATCGCGGTGCTGGCAACCCGCGGCACTTTGCAGAGCGCTAAATTTTTGGCGTTGAAAGCGTCGCTCGCGGACCAAGCTGAGTTTATCTGCACACCCTGCGATGGTTTGGCAGACATGATTGAGCGCAGCACTGACACACATGACGCTTCACATTTGATAGCTGCTTGCGCATCATTTATATGCGCTACCGGCCCATTTGGCATACAAAATGGTGCGATAGACACCTTGGTGCTAGGCTGCACACACTACCCCTTGGTGCGCAGCGCCTTTCGCCAAGCGGTGGGCGACGCAGTGCACATGGTGGACAACGGCCAAGCCGTGGCCAAGCGTGTGGCAGCGCTGATTGCACCCACTTCAGTGATTACAACAGCACTTGATAAAGAGGTGGTCTGGCTCAGCAGCGCTGCGCACCACAGTTTGGCGACATCGGCTGCGCGCTGGATGTAGCCCAGTGAACCTATGCGTTTCGGCGCAAAAACGCGGTTGATGTGAGCTGCCGAGGGTTGGTGCTGTTTTGGCGATAGCGCACTTCACGCCAAGAAGCGCTGCTGCTCAGCCGCTGGCAGAGGCAAAGCTAAAGACACCGCGCTGGGTGAGGCGCGCAAACTCGGCTTCGATCATCTCTTGCAGCACGGGAATGGTGGCGTTGTCCCGTGGCTGCATGGGGGTGGCCAGTACCAGCAAGCGGTTGAGCTGCACGCCGGATATTTCGGACATGACTAGCTCGTCGCTGGCGAGCGATACTTTGAACACCGACACCGGCATGATGGTGGCCCAAGGCCCACGCAGCACCAGCTCGCCAATGGCATCTACTGAATCAATCTCGGCCTGAATTTTCAGTTGCTTGCCCAGCGGCTGGAGCTGCGCATCCACCCATGCCGGCCACCATGACCAGTGCCGGGCCCGTCGCCGTCAGCGTAGCGCCCGCAAAATCTTTTTGCACGTCATAAGGCAGTTTGGGATAGATGGCGGGCGCCACAGCGTGGGAACATGGGCGCGGTGCTGCCTAGCACGAGAGCGACCAGGAAGTGTCTGCGCATGGGCGGCGCTACAAGGGTGTGAGCTCGGGCTGCGCGCCGTCGGGCAGCGGATACTGGTCTACGTTGAGGCACATGCTGACCAAGGTGTAGTAGCTGATGGTGCCCATCACGTCCACCACGCCGCGCTCGCCGTAGTGGCTGACCAGTGCGGCGTGGGTGGTGTCGCTCACCTGCTTTTTTTGCAGCAACTCATTGGCGAAGCCGTAGACGGCGGCAACGTCCCTTGGCAGCGTGGCCAAATGGGCCGGCGTATGGCCACCTGCCACGGCATCGACCAAAGCGTCGTCCAAACCCGCATCCAGCGCAATGCGTTTGTGCGCCCACCAGACAAACTGGCTAGTCCAATACCGCGCTACCAGCAAGATGACCAGCTCGTTCAATGCCAGCGGCAAAGACGAATGAAAGCGCGTGTGCTCGCCAAACTTCTGCGCCAAGTTGCCTAACTCGGGGCTGCGCAGAAGCACGTTGTAAGGGCCTTGCATTGAGGCGCGCTTGCCTGCCATGATGCCCTCGGCCATGGCCATTTGCTCGGGGTTCATGGTGTCCCAAGTAAGGGGGGCGAAGCGGTGGCCGCGAATATTCAATGGCGGTCGGTGATTGGCAGTCATGGTGGTGCAATGCGGATCAAACAGGGGTGTCGCCTTGCAGCGTAATCCGCTGCATGACGCGGCGGTGGCCGTGGTAGTCGTTCACGGGGTTGTGCTGGGTGCAACGGTTGTCCCAAAAAGCTATGGAGTGCGGCTCCCACGCAAAGCGGCAGGTGAACTCGGGCTTGACTTGGTGGGCAAACAGAAAATTCAAAATCGGCGTGCTTTCGGCCTCGCTCATGCCCTCAATACCTGCCGTGTGCGCCACATTCACGTACAGCGCTTTGCGCCCGGTCTCCGGGTGCGTGCGCACCATGGGGTGCGCGGCATGGTAGGTTTTGGGAGCGCTTGCGTTGCCATCGGATTTAATGCGGTCTTCCCGGGTTTTGGAGACATCGGCCTTGGCGGAGCTACTGATGCCCCTCAGGCCTGCGAGCAAGTGTTGCATCGTGCCCGACAGCGCCTCATAGGCCAAATACTGGCTAGCAAACAGGGTGTCGCCGCCATACGGCGGCACTTCGCGCGCCAGCAGCATGGAGCCCATGGGCGGCACATCCAAATAGGTGGTGTCGGAATGCCAAATGCCGCCAAAGTTGACTTTTTCATGCGCCAGTTTTTTGACCTCGATGATGTGGGCAAAGCCCTCGATGCCTTTGACAAACGGGTATTCAATCGGCTCACCCATCGCCTGCGCAAACGCCAGGAATTGCGCCGGACTGAGGTCTTGTTGGCGCAAAAAGATGACCTGGTGATCGAGAAACACCTTGCGAATGTCGCCGGCCAAACCGGCTGACACGCCCGCAGACAGGTCAACACCCGAAATTTCAGCGCCTAATGCGCCCGCGATTTTTTTAACTTGCATAGTAGCGGCGCGCGCCATCAATCCGCCGTAGCACCCGAGCTCTTGACGACGGCGGCCCATTTTTGAATGTCCGCATGCAAGATGGCAGCAAACTCTTCGGGTTTGGTGTCGTAGGGCTCGGCCCCCAGGGCGGCAAACTTGTCCAGCGTGTCCTTGTCCTCCAAAATTTTCTTGATTTCCGCGTTAATTTGCCGTACCACTGCGACAGGCGTACCCTTGGGCGCAAACAGACCAAACCAGGGGTTAATCACAAAACCGGGGTAGCCCGACTCGGCAATGGTGGGAATGTCTTTGAACGCCGCTGCGCGTTTAGCACCCGTCACTGCCAAACCATTGACCGTGCCTGCTTTGATGTGCTGGGCCACCGATGGCAGGCTGGTAAACACCAGCTGAATTTGCCCCGAGATCAAGTCGGTGAGCGCAGGCGCTGCGCCCTTGTAGGGCACATGCAGCATCTTGCTGGTGCTGGGGTTGGCTGCACCGCCTGCGTTGTAGGCGTTGAACATCTCGCCCAGCAAATGGTTGACCGAACCATTGCCCGCCGAGCCGAACGATACCGGGTTTTTGGCCGCATAGGCCGCCAGCTCTTTCATATTGGCAACCGGGAGCTTGGCGTTGGCTACAGCGACAAAAGGGACGTTGGCCAAGGTGGCCACAGCAGCAAAGTCCGCCTCGGGGTCAAAGGGCAGCTTTTTATAAATGCTGACGTTGATGGCGTGAGAACCTACGTAGGACATCAGCAAGGTGTAGCCGTCCGCAGGAGATTTGGCCACTGCGTCCATGCCAATATTGCCGCCCGCACCGGCGCGGTTTTCTATCACCACCGGCTGGCCCCACTTCTCCGACAGCTTTTGTCCCACGATACGCGCCAGCGCGTCGGAGGCACCGCCTGGCGTTTGCGGCACGATGATGCGCACCGGCTTGGTGGGGAAAGCACTAGCGCCAGACGATTGCGCCAAGGCGACGGGAGACAGCGCACACAGCGCCAGAATTGCCAGCGCCCGTCGGGGAATACGTGAAAGAGAGGTGAATGCAGACCCGTTGCGGTTCATCGAAATTCCTTGGTAGATCAGATGATCTTAGCGCAATCACAACGGGGCTAGACCCGATCCGGGTCGCCCAAGCGCAGCGGGTGGCCGCCTGAGCGCGGTAGGAAAAGCAGGCTTTGCGGCGGCCCCTTTACAACCACACAGACGCTCTATATTTAATAGCTGCTCCCGCAGTATTTTATTGCGCTGCAGGCCGATAAGCACCTCAAAAAGCAATTCCTAAGCTGGAAAATCGCGATTTTCAAGCCCCCGACACTTTCTGAACACTCAAAACCGGGAATTCTGCCCCCTTTTTTATATGCTAATCGGGCTGCAGGCCAATAAAATGTTGCGGGAGCAGCTACATAATATATAGCGATTATTCTCTATGGAGATGTCGCTAATGTAACGTGTGGGTTGCAGAATTTTTGACGATACTGTATAAATAAACAGTTATCATGAAGCCTGTATGACCCACGCCGCTCTTGCCCACCCCAGCCCAGCTCTTGGCACATTGTCCCATCTGAATGCCGTGTGGCGCGCCAATGAAATAGCGCCATCGCAGCAACCTACGGTGGGCTCGGGCTTTGCGCAACTGGACGCAGAGCTGCCCAACGCGGGCTGGCCTACGGGCGCGCTCATTGAAATTTTGCAAACCCAAGCGGGCTCGCATGAATGGCGGCTGCTGCTGCCTGCCCTGCGCACGTGCAGCCAGCAGGGCCGCATCGTGCTGGTGGGCAGCCCGCATTGGCCTAATCTGGCGGCTTTGTCCAGCATGGGCGTGCCGGGCGGCAACCTTATTTTGGTAGAGGCTAGCCAACCCGCCGAGCGCCTGTGGGCGGCCGAGCAGGTGCTGCGCTGCCGCGAGGTGGCCGCCCTGATGGTGTGGCTGCCCCAGGCACGCTCAGAGCAACTGCGCCGCCTGCACCTGGCCAGTGCCAGCCATGCCAATGGCCAGCCGCGCCTGGTGTTTGCATTTCGCCCGGTGCAGGCGGCGCAAGAGTCGTCTGCCGCGCCGCTGCGCCTGCGGCTGGCCAGCGGCGCGCAACACCAGCTGGATGTAGAAATCATCAAACGCAAAGGCCCAGCGCTGGACGCGCCCTTGCATATTGCGGCGCAGTTGCCTGCCGTGCTGGCGCTGCGCAGTGGTGTGCACAGCGGCGGTGTGCATAGTAGTGGCGTACATGGCAGCAGCGCGCACGGCGGCGCTGCGCAGTCCAGCACACCCTCTGCTGCGCCTGCACAGACCAGCTTGCAGCGCGGCCCACTGCCCCCACGCCCGCCAACCGACGCTCTGATTTTGGATATACCCCATGCTGTGGATCGCACTGCTGCCCCACGACGAAGCCGCAAGCACCCAGCTCTTGCCATCGCTTGACAGCCCCCAGCCCGCGCCGGACGTGCAAGCCCTGAGTTGGTGGGCTTTGCAGTTCAGCCCCCGGGTGACGGTGCTGGAAGGCGCGGTGCTGGTAGAGGCGCAGGCCAGCGAGCGCCTGTTTGGCGGGCGCAAAACCTTGCTGGGCCGCATCCGGCAGGGCTGCGCCGATTTGCAGGTGCTGTGCATGGCGGTAGCGCCCACGGCGCTGGCGGCGCGCGGCTTGCTGCGCTGCATGCCGTGTGTGGCTGCACCCACCTTGGCAGGTACGCCAGCCCCTGCACACGCCCCTGCACACGCCCCTGCCAACGCAAAGACAGCGCAATTACAACCCCCTGCAACGTCTCACGCTGCAGCACAAACCAACGTCACCGTAGCCGCCTGCGCCCAGCGCCAGCTTGCCGCCGTGCTAGACGCTTTACCTCTGGCCGCCCTGCTGGCCACGCAGCCGCACGCGCCCACCTTGGAGCGCTTGGGCTGCGAGCGGCTGGGCCAGCTGCGCGCCCTGCCGCGCGGCGGCCTGTCGCGCCGCTTTGGCGCTGGGCTGCTGGCCGCGCTAGACCAAGCCTATGGGCTGCAAGCCGAGCTGTACCCCTGGGTGGTATTGCCCGAGCAATTTAGCCTGCGGCTGGAATTTAACGCCCGCATTGAAGTGGCCGAGGGTTTGATGTTTGGTGCCTACCGCTTGCTGGGCAGCCTGAAAGCCTGGTTGATTGCGCGCCAGTGCGGCGTGACTGGCATTTGCCTGCACTGGGAGCACGATTTGCAGCGCCGGGGCGATGCCAAGGCGGGCAACCTGCAAGTGCGCACCGGGCAGGCCAGCACCGACATGCAGCACTTGGGGCGCTTGCTGGCCGAACACCTGGCGCGCACCACGCTGCTGGCCCCGGTGGTGGCCATCACGCTAGAGGCTTTAGCGGTAGAGCCGTTGCCCACCGCATCAGCCAGTTTGTTGCCCGATGATGTCGAAACAGGCGGGTCGCTGCAACAACTTCTTGAGCGCCTGTCAGCCCGCCTGGGCACGCAGCGTGTGCTCACGGGCCACACCACACCTGACCACCGCCCGCAGCGCATGCAGGCGTGGGTGCCCAGCACTCTGGAGGGCGCTGGGCGTGCTGGCACTGCATCCCCAGCAAAGCGCAGCGCACGCACCCCCATCGCAGCACAGAAGCTACGCAAAGCGCCCGCCGTGCCCGACCACTGGGCCACCTACCCTTGCTGGATACTGCGCCAGCCCCTGCGCTTGGCCGTGGTCAAAGACAAGCCCATCTACCAAGGCCCCCTGCAACTCATCGCTGGCCCCGAGCGGGTAGAAACCGGTTGGTGGCCTGAGAGCGCGGGCAGTAACGACGACGCGCAGAACGTTGCAAACGACAGCACGAATCCAAGCACTTACGGCGACCTAACCCTGCGCGACTACTTCATTGCCAGCAGCGAGATGGCGGGCCTGCTGTGGATCTACCGCCAGCGCACCGGCCTGGCACAGCCCGGTGCGTATGGCGCGGCGCAGGTGGGCTGGTACCTGCACGGCATCTACGGTTGAAGGGCGTACAGCATGAACGCGCCCCCCAACACCCTACCCGCCTACGCCGAGCTGCACTGCCTGAGCAATTTCAGCTTTCAGCGCGGCGCATCGCACCCCGAAGAGCTGGTGCAGCGCGCCCATGCGCTGGGCTACAGCGCGCTGGCCATCACCGACGCATGCTCCATGGCGGGCGTGGTACGCGCGCATACCGAGGCCAAAAAACTTGGCCTGCAGTTACTGATCGGCACCGAGCTGCGCATCGACATGCCCGGCTCCAGCGCCGAGTATTGCACCGTGGTGCTGCTGGCGCGCAACCGCAATGGCTATGGTCAGCTGTGCGAGCTGATTACCGCCGCGCGCGCAGGCCACCCCAAAGGCCAATACCACATAGAGATGGATGACTGGCCCGTGCCGGTCGATACAGCAGCGCATGGCACCCCTGCACTCACCGACGTGCTAGCCCTGCTGCTGCCTAGGCGTGACACGCTCACGCGCGAGGTCTGCGGTACCAGTTTTGAGTCCATCCACCGCGCCGCCGTGTGGCTGCGCCAGCGCTTCCCCCAGCGGGCCTGGCTGGCCACACAGCTATTGCTGCGGTTGGACGACGCGCTGTGGTTGCACAAGCTGGGCGAGGTCAGCCGCCTCACAGGCGTGCCACTGGTGGCCACAGGCGGCGTGCGCATGCACCTGCGCTCGCGCAAGCCCTTGCTCGACGTAATGACCGCCGTGCAGCTAGGCCAGCCGGTAGCCGATTGCGGCCTGGCCCTGGCACCCAATGCCGAGCGCCATCTGCGCTCGCGCCTGCGCTTAGGTGCCCTGTACCCAGCAGAAATGCTGGAGCGCACAGCACAGATTGCCGCGCAGTGCCAGTTCAGCCTGGACGAGCTGCGCTACGAATACCCCGAAGAAGTGGTGCCCGTGGGCGCCACGCCCGCCAGCTACCTGCGTCGCTGCACCTACGAGGGCGCGGGCACGCGCTACCCCGGCGGCATTCCCGCCAGCGTGCAGCAGCAGGTAGAGCACGAGCTGGCCTTGATTACCGAGCTGCATTACGAAAAATATTTTTTAACCGTCTACGACATCGTGCGCTTTGCACGCAGTCGCCACATCTTGTGCCAGGGGCGCGGTTCGGCGGCCAACTCTGCCGTGTGCTATTGCTTGGGCATTACCGAGGTAGACCCATCGCGCATGAGCACGTTGTTTGAACGCTTTATCAGCCGCGAGCGCAACGAGCCGCCCGACATTGATGTGGACTTTGAACACCAACGCCGCGAAGAAATCATCCAGTACTTGTACAGCAAGTACGGCCGTGAGCGTGCGGCCCTGACCGCCACAGCGGTAAGCTACCGCCCGCGCAGCGCGATACGCGATGTAGGCAAGGCCCTGGGCCTGGACGCAGCGCTGTTGGACAGCCTGGCCAAAAACCACCAGTGGTGGGACGGCAAAGCCGTGCTGCCCGAACGTCTGCAAGAGCTAGGCCTGCACAGCCACAGCCGCGCCCTGCAACTGCTGATGGAACTGACCGGCCAGCTCATCGGTTTTCCGCGCCAGCTCTCGCAGCACCCGGGCGGCTTTGTGCTGACAGGTGACCGCCTGACGCGCACCGTGCCCGTCATCCACGCCAGCATGCCCGGGCGCACCACCATTGAATGGGACAAAGACGACATCGACGCGCTGGGTTTGCTCAAGGTAGACGTACTGGCGCTGGGCATGCTCAGCGCCATCCGCCGCGCACTGGATTTGATGGGCCAGTGGCACGGCCAAACGATGCAGATGCAAGACATTCCCGCCGAAGACAGCGCAACGTATGACATGGTCTGTAAAGCCGACACAGTAGGTGTGTTCCAGATCGAGTCGCGCGCGCAGCAAAGCATGTTGCCGCGCCTGCAGCCGCGCTGCTTTTACGACCTGGTGGTCGAGGTGGCCATTGTGCGGCCCGGGCCCATCCAGGGCGGCATGGTGCACCCCTATTTGCGCAGACGCCAAGGTCTGGAGCCCGTGCATTACCCCAGCGAGGCACTCAAGGCCGCGCTAGAGCGCACCTTGGGCGTGCCCATCTTTCAAGAGCAGGTGATGCAAATCGCCATGCTAGCCGCAGGCTTTAGCGCCGATGAGGCCGACAGCCTGCGCCGCTCCATGGCAGCCTGGAAACGTAAGGGCGGCGTGCACAAGTTTTACGACCGCATCATCACAGGCATGACCGAGCGCGGCTACACGCAAGAATTTGCCGAGCAAATTTTCAGCCAGATCGAAGGGTTTGGTGAATACGGTTTCCCCGAGAGCCACGCCGCCAGCTTTGCCCTCTTGGTGTACGCCAGCTGCTGGATCAAATGCCACGAGCCCGCCATCTTTTTAGCCGCCCTGCTCAACTCCCAGCCCATGGGTTTTTACGGCCCCTCGCAGTTGGTGCAAGATGCCAGGCGGCACGGGGTAGAAGTGCGCGCGGTGGATGTAATGTACAGCGACTGGGACTGTACGCTGGAGCAGCCTGGTACAGCAGGAACTGGCAACGGCAATGGCACCGAGCCACACCGAGCCACACACTACTGCGCTACGCAACAGCCCCATGCACACCACCTCGTTGCGAACCAATCTGCAAGGCACCAACCCGCCATCCGCTTGGGCCTACGACTGGTCTCCGGCCTCAAGCAGGCGGTAGCCGAACGCATTGTGCTGGCGCGCAGCAAAAACCTATTTAACAGCACGCAAGATTTAGCCTTGCAAGCCGGATTAGATGCCGGTGATTTAAAAGCCCTTGCCAGCGCCGATGCGCTCTCCAGCCTGTCGGGCCACCGCCGCCAGCAGGTGTGGGATGCCTCGGCCTTGCACGCTGCGCCCGCGCTGCTAAAAGAAGCCCCGGTAGACGAAGACTTTTTAGAACTGGAGGCGGCATCCGATGGTGAAGAAGTGGTGTTTGACTACGCCGCACTGGGCATGAGCCTGCGCAAGCACCCGGTAGAGTTGCTGCGCCCCCTGCTGGCGCGACAGCGCCTGAGCACGGCTGCGCAGTTACACGATGCACCCAACGGAAAACCCGTCCGCGCCTGCGGCATGGTCACCATGCGCCAGCAGCCCGGCTCAGCCAAAGGCGTGGTCTTCGTCACGCTGGAGGATGAGACCGGCTGCGTCAACGTCATCGTCTGGAAAAGCATCAAAGAAAAGCAGCGGCAAACCCTGCTGCAATCCAAACTGCTGGCAGTGTATGGCCAGTGGCAACGCGAAGGCGAGGTGCGGCATTTGGTAGCGCAGTATCTGGTAGACATGAGCCACCTGTTAGGCAGACTGAGCACCACCAGCAGAGATTTCCGTTAATTAATTTGCTATTAAATTAGCAGCTGCTTGCGCAATATTTTATTGGGCTAGCAGCCTATTTTTCGTAAAAAGTACACCCCTCCACGGGAAGTTAATTGTCCTTAGAGCGCACCGCACGTCCCCGTGCGCATCAGCGTGGTGCAGCACTTGCTTGTCGTTTTGTACGGGAGCAGGTCGGCGGTGTACTCAGAGGCAGGGGTAGTCGGCAAGTCTTGTACGGGGACCAGGCCGGCGGTGTACTCAGCTCCGCGGCTGTCCCCCGTTGCGGCTTAGGGCCGCTGCCTCCTCCTTGATGCCGCTGCGCTGAGTACACCGCCGACCTGCTCTCGCGAAGTAGTAAGCGATCCACCGTGTGGCTCCAAACTATCCCAGTACGCAGCTTTGGCGCTTGGTGTGTACAGCGCAGCGGCATAAAGGAGGAGCCCGAAGGGCGGGGGACAGCCGCGAAGCTGTACACACCAAGTGCCAGGGCGAGCACAGTACAAGAGTCAGCCCCCTGC
>JAYWHJ010000034.1:0-4745 GCA_043777795.1 Polaromonas sp.
ATCGAAGGCATAGGCCGCCCGCGCGTAGAGGAGAGCTTTTTGCCAGACGCCATCGACGCGATGGTCAAAGTGCCCGATGTCTGGTCGCTAGGCGCGATGCATGCTTTAAGCGATGTACTGGGTCGCCCCGTAGGCGGCTCCAGTGGCACCAATCTGGTGGCGGCTTTGCGTGTTGCACAGCACATGCAGCAGCAGGGCCAAACTGGTTCCATCGTCACCATTTTGTGCGACAGCGGCGCACGCTATCGCCACACCTATTTTGATGACGCTTGGTTGAGCCAGTGTGGGCTGGGCTGTAGTTTGCAAAAAGACGCAGTCAAACTTTGGATGCACAGCGGCACTGCGCCTGTGGACAGCGGAGTCTTGGTTACCGGTGTTTAGCTATGCTATTAATAGCAAACTATTGAATATCCACGTCGGAAAATCGCTAAATTTTCTTCCCAAGACGTTGTTGGCTAGATGACCCATCCGTTCGCGCTGGGCTTGGCTTTTTTGTCTTGTACTCTTGTACGGGCGCAGGCCAACGGTGCTACTTCAGCTGCGCGGCTGTCCCCCGTGTTGGCCTAGGGCCAACAACTCCGCCTTGACGCCGCTACGCTGAAGTAGCACCGCCGGCCTGCTTGGTGACTGTGGTGGTGTGTAAACCATTGCATGCCTGCCGGCTTATCTGCCCGCTTATTCTTCCTGCTCTCCCTGCCTACTTGATCCACCTAGCCCACTGCCCTGGCGCTTGGTGTGTACGGCGTAGCGGCGTAAAGGCGGAGCAGGCGGCCCCAGGCCGCCGCGGGGGACAGCCGCGTAGCCGTACACACCAAGTGCCAGGGCGGCGTACACAACTCTGGAGTCAGGTTCTTTTTGCCGAAAAACACAAACGTGACCCGTTGCCCGACCAGGGTGATCGCAGCACAAAAGCGCTGCAGAGGGATATCAAACTGTCCCCCGAGCCCTTCCGCCCTTTTCAGCCCACGTCCGCGTCCACCGAATCTGCATGCTGCGCAACATCACCAATACCAACACAGCACACACCGCAAAGCCCACAAAGCCCCACAGGTACGTGCCAGTGTGCTGCTTGCTCAGGCCCATTGCGTTTGGAATCAAGCCGCCGCCAAGCGCACCGATTTCGCCGATCATGCTGCCTGCTACGGCGGTGGCCATTGGCCAGCGCAGTGGCACCAGCTGAAACAACGCACCATTGCCAGCGCCCAAAGCGGCAAAACACAGCATAAACAGCAGTGTGGTCGCCACCAGCGAGCCGCCTGCCAAGCCGCACAGCACCAAGGTGACGCTCACCACCATCAGCACGGCGGTCAACGTGTTCACGCCGCCCCAATGGTCTGATAACCAGCCGCCAAACACCCGCACCGCCGCGCCCATGAAGGCCGCCAGCATCGACAACTGGCCAGCCTGCACCTTGCTCACGCCAAACTGGTCGTAGTAGTAGCTGGGCAAAAACGTCGCCAAACCAATGAATCCGCCAAAAGTCACGGCATAAATAATGCTGAAGGCCCAGCCGTCTTTTTCAAACAGACAGGCTATATGCTCACGAAAGCTGGCGTGCTTGTCCACGTCTTGCGGCTCTTGCGCAAACACCACCATGGCTATTAAGGGCAGCAGCATGAACGCCGCTGCAATGCCGTACACCGACTGCCAGCCATAAGCCTGCGCCAGCGCGGGCGCAACCAGCACCGACACCGCGGTGCCCACATTGCCCGCACCCACCAAGCCCATGGCCAAGCCTTTGTATTTGGCGGGGAACGAGCCTGAGCCTAGGCTGAGCGCTACACCAAAGCTAGCACCCGCTACGCCCAGCAGCACGCCCATGGCCAACAGGCTGTTGTAGGAGTCGACATAAAAATAGCCAAACAACAGCGCCACAATGATCAGCACCATCTCGATCAGCGTGGCGTTTTTGCGGCCTACATACTGCGCCAATAACCCCAGCGGAAAGCGCATGAACGCGCCTGCAAAAATAGGAATTGACAGCATCACGCCCTTTTGGGCGGGCGTGAGCTGGTAGGTTTCCGATATGAATGGTGCCATGGCTCCGTTCATCACCCAAATGCAGCATGAGCATGCGAAATAAAAGAACGCTGCGCCCAGCGTGGGTGCATGACCCTGCTTTAAAAACGACCGAAAACCTGCCATGAACTACCTTTATTGATGATGTCACCAAGGTAGTGCGAAAAACGTGCCAATTAGGTGTGCACGCAGATGGTGCAATCTTCAAGTTTTGACTTTAGGCACCCGGCCCATCAGATAAAACTCGGGGTTGGGCGCCATGCCGCTGAAGCTGGCCATGCGGTTGCTCAGGCCAAAAAACGCCGTAATGGCCGCAATATCCCAAGCGTCTTCGTCGTTAAAGCCGTGCGCGTGCAGGGCGGCAAAGTCCGCATCATTGATCTGGTCAGACTGCTGGCACACCTTCATGGCAAAGTCGAGCATGGCTTTTTGGCGCGGGCTGATGTCGGCTTTTGCGTAGTTGACCGCCACTTGGTCGGCCACCAACGGCTTTTTTTCGTAAATCCGCAAAATCGCACCATGTGCCACCACGCAGTACAGGCAGTGGTTGGCCGCGCTGGTGGTGGTGACAATCATTTCCCGGTCGCCTTTGGTCAGGTTGCCGTCTTCACTGAGCATCAGGGCATCGTGGTAGGCGAAGAAAGCGCGCCACTCTGCGGGTCGACGTGCCAGCGCCAGAAACACATTGGGAATGAAGCCAGCTTTGTCTTGCACCTCGGTAATGCGCGCTTTGATGTCGCCAGGCAAGGTGTTCAGGTCAGGAAAGGGGTAGCGTGGAGTTGTCATGATGAAGTGTTGCGAACGGGAAAATAAAAATCAAGGCGCAATAACGATCAGTTTAGGAAAATACGAGTGGTAGCGCGCTGCATCGCGGGTGAGCAAGCGCATGCCGCCGACCAAAGCATGCGCACCGATGTAGAAGTCGGGCATGGGAGACGTCTTGGCACCTCTGCTGCTGCGGTACACCTTGAATGCTTGGCCTGCTAAAAACGCAGCGTCCCAAGGCAAGGCTTCGCGTTTGATAGGCAATTGCGATAGCGCTGCGTCCAAGTCGGCAGCGCGCTCAAAGCGCGGGCTGATCTCGGCCAAGATAATCGGGTTGATGACCAGTGTAGCTTGCTGACCAAGCCGGTCTAGCTTATCCAACGACCAGTCGGCCCAGGTTGGGTCGTTGGCTAATACATCAATCAAAATACAGCTGTCGACCAAAGTGGGTGGCAACACATAGCGCGCATCAGGTTCGCGCACCACGTTGGCTGCGTTGCGAAAATTAGGTGCCGCCATCTAACCTCGCAAAAATCGCATAAATTCGTCAGTGCCCATGCCTTTGAATTGGCTTGCGTTAGCACTCCCGCGCACTCGCTGCAAGGCTGCGCGCAACGGCGACAGCTTGCTGGCAATGGGGCGAATCACAACCTCACCATTGCTACGCACCTCAAACTCGACTTCCGTGTGAGGATGCAAGTTCGCTTGAGCGCGCACAGCTTGCGGGATGGTGACTTGGCCTTTGCTGGTGAGCTTCATAAGATTCTTACTTCGTAAAAGTAAGAATCCTACTGCATAATCTCTGCACTGTCTACCTTCAACTACCACAGGACTCATTGCCATGAACACCCCCACTCAGCACAACACGCCGCAAACCACTCAAGAGATCTACGACAAGGGCCTGGCCACCCGCACCGCCGTGTTGGGCGCAGACTACGTGCAAGGCGCTATGCAGCGTGCCACTGACTTCACCCGCCCGCTGCAAGAGCTGGTGATTCGCAATGCGTGGGGCAACACCTGGCAGCGTGAGGGCATTGACCTGAAAACCCGCAGCATCGTCACCGTGTCGATGCTGGTGGCTCTGGGTCGCATGCACGAGTTGAAAATCCATGTGCGCGGCGCGCTGAACAACGGCGTGACCAAAGAAGAACTGCAAGAGATCTTCATGCATGCCAGCGTGTACTGCGGCTTTCCGGCAGCGGTAGACGCTTTCAGAACGGCGTCTGAAGTGGTGGACGCGGCTTAGGTGATTTTTTCGGCAGTTTTCCGACGTGGATATTCAATAGTTCGCTATTAATTTTATAGTATCAACTTGATAAGTTGCTGTGGCATTGCCCGCTGAGCTTTAGAATAGACGCCATAGTACCCAAGGAGTTTTTCAGTGAATAAAATTTACCCATCCGCTGCCGCTGCGCTCAGCGGTGTCGCGCGTGACGGCCAATTGATTGCCGTGGGCGGATTTGGCCTGTGCGGCATCCCCGAGGCGCTGATTGATGCACTAAAAGACAGCGGTGTCAAAAACCTCACCGCCATTTCTAACAACGCAGGCGTTGACGACTTTGGTTTGGGCAAGCTCTTGCAAACCCGCCAGATTAAAAAAATGATTTCGTCCTACGTGGGCGAGAACAAAGAGTTTGAGCGCCAATACCTGGCCAAAGAGCTCGAGCTGGAATTCACCCCCCAAGGCACGCTGGCCGAAAAGCTGCGCGCAGGCGGCGCTGGCATCCCTGCGTTTTTCACCAAAACCGGCGTGGGCACGCTGGTAGCCGAAGGCAAAGAGCTGCGCGAGTTTGATGGAGAAACCTACGTGATGGAGCGTGCTTTGTTGCCTGAGTTGTCTTTGGTCAAAGCCCAGGTCGCCGACAAAAGCGGTAATCTGCGCTTTAACCTGACTGCCCGCAACTTTAACCCCGCCGTGGCCATGGCCGGCAAGGTGTGTATCGTGGAAGTAGAGCAGATCG
>JAYWHJ010000035.1:0-4743 GCA_043777795.1 Polaromonas sp.
GTGGCCGCAGGCGTGCGCCGCGCGCACCGCAGCGACACACTGGCCCAGCTACTGGCCGCACCCGATGCCTCCCACTTGCTCGACTGGTTGCGCCACCGGCCAATGGCGCTGCTGTACAGCGAGAGCGCGCAAACTGACCAGCTCATGGTGCATGCAGGCGTGCTGCCCCAATGGAGCGCCGCGCAAACCCTGGCCTGCGCACAAGAGGTGCAAGCCGTGCTGCGCAGCGCCAACTACACAGAATTTTTACAGGCCATGTACGGCAACCAGCCTGCCCAATGGCGTGACGCACTGCAAGGCACCGACCGCCTGCGCACCATCGTCAACGCCCTCACCCGCCTGCGCTTTTGCTCTGAAGAAGGCGAGATGGAATTTGCCACCAAAGAGGGTGCCGGTGGGGCCCCAGCGGGCTACGTGCCATGGTTCAATGTGCTTGGGCGCCAAACTTCCAACGTCACCGTAGCCTTTGGTCACTGGTCAACGTTAGGTTTAATCAACCGCCCCAACTTGATAGCGCTAGATACCGGCTGCATATGGGGCGGTTGTCTGTCGGCCATGCGCGTGGACGGTGGACGGCGCGAGCTGGTGCAAGTGCAGTGCGCGCAGGCCCAAGCACCGGGTTAAGTGCGCCTGCGCGGGTACGTTATGCACTATGCTGGCGACTAACTCACTATACTATTGATAGCTGCTCCCGCAATATTTTAATGCGCTAGAGCCTTACATGCCTTGTAGTTTTTTACGCATTGGCTATCGGTCATAGCTGCAAGAGCCTCTGTCTCAACTCTCACATGTCAATGGGCCTCCGTACTTCGGTAGGGTTCACATAGGTGTGCATGCAAGGATAGCATCCGTCACTTAGCCAAGCCACCAACTACGTCCAGCGGTTGCAAGGCGTGTATATCCATTCATCTTTTTGGCATCCATGTCGGATTTTTACAGCTCTCTACAAATTTTCGCTCTTGCGCAAAGCGAGGACGAGACCGCGCGGCTTTGTCGTTCGCATTGCCAGCAAATGGGCCTTGATGCCTTCATCTACGCAGTACGCACACCTAGCCAGTTTTCTGAATCACGCGTGATCCTGATCAATCCCCATCCGTTCTGATCCAACCTGTCAGATCTGACAGCTATTGCAAGGAGGCGTTCTCAGGTCAAATTTTATGTCCCATTCTCCGCTTACCGACAAGCCCAAAACCGTTTATTGAACATGCTACTAAAAGGAAACACTATGCTAATGAAACTATGGATCTCACTGCTCGCCGCGCTGATATTGAGCGCCTGTGGAGGCGGAGGAGGCAGCGGTGGAGGCGGCGATGTGCCCAACCCCGGCACGCCCACCTTCGCCCTGACCGTCACCAAAACGGGGGTGGGCACCATCGCTTCTGCTCCCGCAGGCATCGAATGCGGCAGCACCTGCCAGGCCAGCTTTGCCACCAGCACCACGGTGGTACTCAGCGCCACTGCTGGTGTGAACCATAGTTTTGCCGGTTGGAGTGGAGCATGCTCTGGCGCTGCGCCTACCTGCTCGGTTGCAATGACCGAGGCACGCAATGTCAGCGCCGCCTTTACGCCCAATCAGGGCAGCGCGTTTGCACTGAACGTGTCGGTCACTGGCAGCGGGTCAGTGGCCTCCCAACCCGGCGGTATCGCTTGTGGCGCCACCTGCAGCGCCAACTACGCGGCGGGCACGACCGTGACGCTCACCGCCACGCCGGCAGCGGGTCAACGCTTCTCGGGCTGGTCTGGCGATTGCAGCGCAGGCGCATTGACCTGCACACTGCAAATGGGTGCCAACAAAGCGGTAAGTGCGGTGTTCGCGGCCTTGCCGGTGGCGGGCTGGCAGAGCGCATTGGCGCTGTCGCCTTCGACATCAGCGGGTCATGGCAATGCCAAGATCGTCATTGCCAACGACGGCCGCGCCATGGCCACCTGGTCGCAGCCCAATGTGGTGAACTCCACGCAGATTGGCGATATTGTCTGGGCCAGTCGCTACACCCCTGGCAGTGGCTGGGCAAGCCCCACCGAAGTCACCCGCGTGGATGGCAATGTTTCCCAGTATTTTCTGGCAATGAACTCCGCCAACGGCAAGGGCATGCTGGGTTGGACGCGCAACATCAACACGACCTACGATGCCATGACCGTGCCGTTTGATTTGGCCGCAGGCTGGGGAACACCGGCGATCATCGACGCGCGCCTGGATGCTGTCGGCTCCCTGAGCATGGGGGTGGATGCCAATGGCAATACGGTGGCTGTGTGGCAAGGCGCCAAACCCACCGGGATTGCCAACCGCGCGGTCTGGTCCAACCGCTACACCCCGGCTGGCGGCTGGGGCACTCCCCAACTACTGAACTCCAGCGCGGATGACGGTGCCATCAACCCAGAAGTGGCCGTGACCGCGGGTGGCGACGCGGTGGTGGTATGGCGCGGCTTTGGCCTGTCGTCCGGTACCGCAGGATTGTGGTCCAGCAAGTACACGTCGGGTGGCAGCTGGAGCGCGCCCGCACGCATCGTCACCCAAGTGGCATCGATTCCATCTGAAACCTATGACATAGGAACCTTCCCCAGCCTGGCGGCTGACAGCAACGGCAACATCCTGCTGGCATGGACACAGCTGGGCTTGCTGCGCAGCCCGCAATACCGCACCAACGTGTGGACCCTGCGTTACGCTGGCGGCGCTTGGTCTACTACGCCGGTGTCTGTCGGGGTAGATTTGAACACGGCGCCTGCTTCATCGGACATATCATCGGTCAAGCCAATGGTCAGGTTCAATGCGCAAAACCGCGCGATGGTGAGCTGGACTTGGTCAACGGCCCGCGGAGTATGGGTGAACCGCAGCCGCACTGATGGCAGTTGGGAAACCGCCTTGGACCTGAGCATCAGCGCCAACAACCCTAACACCGAAAACACCATCATCGGTGGTATCGACGATGCAGGCAACATGACCATTGCCTGGTACAGCAACATCACTTCCAACATCGTCACCCGCAGATTTACCGAGGCTACAGGCTGGGGCGCGCCGCTGGACATGGTGACCTACGACAACACCACAGGTGTTCTTGCCCGGGGCTCCTTGGCCATGAACCCTCGCGGCGATGCGGTGTTGATCTGGGGTCTTGCACCAGACATTCGGACAGGTGGCAGCCAGATATTTGGCCGGGTTTACAATTCCGGCCTATAAAATTCCTGCGTGCCATCCATGCAAAAGCGCCCCATGACGGGGCGCTTTTTTTTGGGGTGAATCGCCAGAACCAGCGTCTATGCTGACATCCAGAATGCGTCTCAGGCTACGGTCTTGAACAGTGCAGCGACTTTCTTCTTGGTTTTGATATTGGCAGACACGCGTGACGAGCCTGCGCCTTTGGCGTTGGCTTCCCAAGAGGGTGCGGCGGATGCATCAACCACGGCTGGGGCCTCGTAGGGCTTGTCAAAAAACGGGTCGCGCGATACGGGCGCGGGGCGGAACGAGCGTGGCCCGCTGTGGTTTCCATCTTCGCGGCGGCTGTCACGGTAGCCGTCACGTGGAGGGCGGGCTGAAGGAGCGCGCTCGCCTTCGTCATCAGCCCAGGCCCGGCGGCCATTGTTGATGCGGCCTTCGCGTGCGATGTTGGGCAAATCGCCGTCAAACTCAAAGCCTTCGACTTCGATTTTTTTCTTCAGAAGCTTTTCCAGGTCACCCATCAGGCGACCGTCCGATGGCGAGACAAAGCTCACTGCCAGGCCCGATGCCCCAGCGCGGCCGGTGCGGCCAATGCGGTGCACATAGTCTTCTGCACCAAAGGGAATGTCAAAATTAAACACCGCTGGCACGTCTTTAATGTCCAGCCCCCGCGCGGCCACGTCTGTCGCTACCAGCAGGTCAACTTCGCCTTTTTTAAATGCTTCCAGCGCCTTTAAACGCTCTTCTTGGCTCTTGTCGCCATGCAGGGCCGTTGTGCGCATGCCCTCGCGCTCCAGACTGCGTGCCAAGCGGGCGCAGCCCAGCTTGCTATTTACAAACACGAAGGCCTGGGTAATGCCGCGCGCCTTGACGATTTGCGCTAGCGCACGGCGTTTGTCGTCAGCGCCCACGCTGTAGAAGTGCTGCTCAACGGTAGAGGCCGTCTCATTGGGGCGAGCGGTTTCGATCAAGATCGGGTTGACCAAATAGCTCTCCGCCAGGCGCTTGATCTCAGGGCTGAAAGTGGCGCTGAACAAGAGCGTGGTGCGCGCTTTGGGCAAAAAGCTCAAAATGCGCTGCAAATCGGGCAAAAAGCCGATGTCGAGCATGCGGTCGGCTTCGTCCAGCACCACGTACTCCACCTGGTTCAGGGCGACGTTTTTGGCTTCAATGTGGTCGAGCAGGCGGCCCGGAGTGGCCACCAAGATCTCAACGCCCTTTTTCAGCTCCAGCGTCTGCGGCTTCATATCCATACCGCCAAACACCACGGTGGTGCGCAGCTGGGTGTATTTGCCGTACAGCTTGGACTGCTCGGCCACCTGGTCAGCCAGCTCTCGCGTGGGCAAGATGACCAGGGCGCGCACAGGGTGGCGGGCGGGCGAGGTGGAGGCGCTTTCGTGCTTCAACATGCGTTGCAGCAAAGGCAGAATAAAGGCAGCCGTTTTACCGGTACCCGTTTGGGCTGCGCCCATCACGTCACGCCCGGCCAGTACCACAGGAATGGCCTGGGCTTGGATGGGACTCATGGTGGTGTAGCCTTTTTCAGCTACGGCGCGTAGGATCGGCTCGGCCAGACCCAGGGAAGAAAA
>JAYWHJ010000036.1:0-13487 GCA_043777795.1 Polaromonas sp.
GCAGAGCGCTTGGCGGAGGGCCTGAGCAGCGGGAGCGATATGGCACTTCATGAGCATTTATCAGAAAGGGAACTGCAAGTATTTCTGAGACTGGCGAAAGGCGAGTCGATCGGTAACATGGCTGTTGGCATGTCGCTGAGCGTCAAAACGGTGAGCACCTATCGCACACGCGTCATGGAAAAAATGAAACTTGAGTCCAACAGCGACTTGACCTACTACGCACTCAAAAACGGTCTGATTCAATAAGTATTGTTAAGTGAGCGGGCTGAGAGCCCCGTTGCCGGTATCACCCGCTGCAAGTCGGCCACAGTAGGTTATCAAATCATCAATTTCGTTTGACTTGTCAAATACCCGGTCCGCACCCAGTTCTAGGCATTTTCTGCGGATGTCGGTGGTTGCGTAGTTGCTAAAAACTGCTACGTTGTGCGTTTGCAGCAAAGCATTCATCGCTTTGAGTACACCTAAACCTGAACCGCTCTTTAGAAAAATATCGACGATCACCAAATCGAAATGATTGTCTGGCTGAGACAACCATTGCACAGCCGTAAACTCATCCTCTGCAGTGCCAACGACTGTAACTGGAGCAAGCTCTTCCAAAGCAGCGATAAGGCTCTCGCGAATGACTGGACTGTCCTCGACAACGTAAGCCTTGATCTTATGCATGGACTGCAATTCTTTCTGTTGGTCATGGCGCGCAGTGTGCGGGCTGGGTGACCATATATTCTCCGCAAACACATATTCGTGTGCACCGCACTTGGAGCGATACTTCGATTGTAGAGTATGCCTTCTAAATCGTACCTGCGCGATGGATAGTTGAGACGACTGTTTGTCGGACAAGTCCTACATCGCTCTCCCCACAGGGGAACTGGACAAGTACCGTTTTGACACTGCCATCATCTTTGCCTTGGCATTGCTACCGTCAGGATCGACTACACGCTCACTTTCAGGATCGGCCGGTATAACCGCTGGCACTGGCCCCTCATCAGGATCAACCGGGAGATGTGTCGGCTCTGGATCCTCTGGCGCTTGCGTAGGGATGCTGTGAGGTTTTCGGCGGGTATGGCTGAGCATGGTTAACTCCTATTTACGTTGTCATTATTCGAAATAATGCAAGTGATGTCTCCCAGACAACACGCCCTTCTGTTGTCAGCTAAACCCGACAAATTGTCTCGACGCTGCTTACTGTGCGCAAACGCACAGATGAAATCGAGTGTTTTGGCGAATATGTGAACGCACACACACCACAACGAAGGAAATCACTATGCACTCAGCTCATACACGGCGTCGTTTCATTGAGATGGTTCCGCTCACAACTATCATAGCGCTGACAGCATGCTCGCCGCCACCGCCACCCAAATCTACCGCCGAAACGGTTTCCCCTCCTGCTGCTGCTCCCAGCCCAGCTCCGACTCCCGCCCCTGCCAGCATCACTACCAGCGCGCCAATGCTTGACGAAAAAGACCCCCAAGCTGTGGCATTAGGCTACGTGCAAGACACTGCCCGCGCAGACAAGGCCAAGTTCAGCACTTACATCACTGGTAGCCAATGCAGCGGGTGCGCTTTATACCAAGGCAAAGCCGGGGATGCCGCAGGCGGTTGCACGCTATTCCCGGGAAAGAACGTCACTGCACAGGGCTGGTGCAGTGCTTGGGCTAAGAAGGCTTAGATGGCTTTGAAGAAAGCACTGCAATTTTCTAATAGGCGTTAAGTCACAAGATCTGGTGCTGACTCTACGCCTACCAACACAAGGAATTTTATGTCGCACTACCACGCAGTTGTTTGGCTTGACCACGCCGAGGCTCATGTGATGCATGTCAGTCCCGATGATGTGGAGAAGTTCATCGTGTATCCAACCCATCCACACCAGCAATTGCACGTGAAAAGCGGTGCCTTGGGTTCTGGGCGACACGCTGAAGACAAGGACTATTACCACGCCATCGTCGAGGCTTTGAAGGGTGCAAAGGAGATACTGATAGTCGGCCCAGCGTCTGCGAAACTACAGCTGGTAAAGCATATTCAGGCGCACGACAAGGCGATGATCGAACTAATCGTGGGCATTGAAACCGTCGATCACCCTACAGATGCACAACTGGTAGCGTACGCCCGCAAGTACTTTATTGCAAAGGATAAGATGCTGTCTCCGTTATGAATGCAGTGCACCGCCATAAGCGCCATAGCTGAGCGCTTATGATGTCTGGGTGCTTCTGCCCACCTACTAAAGGAAATTAGCAAACAGCATAATGGGGCACGCTGTGGGCAATAAAGTCCGAGTGAAGCTAATTGCTACCAGCGTCGAGCGGGGGGATTTCCAAGCAAAGGATTAAGCAGCCCTATTACTCTGCGAATTGGCTAATTGCGCTATGGCCTTCGTCGTCCTGCGAGCGAACTACCAGCACGTGGACGGGAGCTAGGCGGATGATTTGTTCAGCACCGCTGCCTAAAAACATGCGTCCTATGCCGCGTCGCCCATGCGTACCAACGACTATCAAATCAGCGTTCCAGCGCTTTGCTGCATCAGCAACAGTATCACCTAAATGCTCACCAAATGTGTCGAACAGCATTTGATCAGCCTGCACACCGGCCGCTTTTGCAGTTGCCACCGCATCGTTCAATACCTTGGAACCTATTTTTTGCGCTATCTCTATGAGTTCTGCAGAATGGGCTCCGTAAGCTTCGTAGCCGCTTATGTATGCCAAATCGTCCACCAAGTGAATCAGCCGCACTTGGCCGCTTGCATCTCTGGCTAGCTGCAGGGCCGCTGTCAGGGCCTTATTGGATGTCTGGCTGCCGTCTACGGGAATTAGGATTCTTTTGTACATGATTTCGTCCTGTTGCCGGGTCTACTATCCAAATAGTATGCGGCACATTGCTTTTACGGCGTTGATATCTGTCAAATCAAAAGCTATAACGTGCCATGAGATCTAGCCGAAGCATGGTGCCGACTTCACCGATAAAGTTTTTACGCTTGCCAAATATGACTTCTCCCCCTAACTCTAGGTTTTTAACCGGGGAGTAAATCAAATTTGCAAACAATTGCTGCAGTGTTCGGTTGTCAAGTGCTTGTGCCGTTTTGCCACGGTTAAGGCCTAGCACCACACTACCACGCAATTGACTGTTGAATGTCCGGGAATATCCCATCACCAAACCTTGATTTTTGTCGAAAGCAATATCTCCAGTGGGTGTATCAATTGCATACCCATTGGAACCGAATAAGTGGTCAATATCCCCGTTGACTTGCGTGTATTGCCCCATGAAAACATCTTTGTCAGTGAGTTTGAATCGCCCACCAAAACCAACGCCATAGCCGCGCTTAGACTGCGTAGCTGATCGCTTTTCATGCGTCAGCGCTCTCATGTTGAAAGCACCTCTATCAAACGTTTTGTCAAAACGTGCGATCAACTGGGGTGTACGTTCACCAAAGCTACCCCCACCAAATTGGTCCTTTGGATCTTCAGCGGAAAACGTAAATTTGTAACCTGCTTTATCATCACCAAAAGCATAACGAACCATCGTGCGCCGGGAGAATGGGGCTCCTACTGCGCCATTGAAATCGACAGTCTCGGGTAGATTGTCTACATCCATAAACGTAGACCAAGTTTGGCCTATCAACCAACCATTCCACTCTCCATAGGCGTGACGCAAGCGCAGTCGGTTTCGGTTTGCTTCGGTATACGAATAGAAATCAACTTCCACTTTAGTACTGAGCGGCCCTTTCGCTGTGGGCGTTGCGCTTTCAAAGCCCAACCGCGAGGTCTCTACAGTGAGATTTGTCCTACCTCTGCGGCCATTGGTACTGTCAAGTGGTTGGGATGCCAGATCTGTGAAATTGTCTGAAGGCCCTGATTGCTTGAAGTCATGTATCGCATGTCCTTCTGCAAACCCATAGATGCGCAGCGAAGTGGATGAGCCTGGCACTTTAAAGGCACCAGGCAAGTCGCTGGAACTATTGGCTTCGGCCAACTTGCTCTCCGATACACGAGTTTTTTCATCCAAAAGTGGTGGATTGCCCGATGGCTTTTCAGGGAGCTGAGATTTTTTTAATTCATTGAGCTCATCGCGCAGAGTTTTTAGCTCTATTCGCATCTCCTCCAAGGATTGCGCCTGCGCCGCAAAACCAATCAAGCTCAAAGTGCTGGCTAGGATGGTCAATGTCAGTCTATGTGTCATGATGGGAACTCCTGGGTTGTATGTTCAACGCAGACCTGGGTGCCAGCATGGCCTGCCAGCATGCTTTCAATTTTTTCTAATGATCCAATCACCGCTCTTTTTCCGGTGGCCAGGGCAAACCCGATAGCTGCCTCGACCTTGGGGCCCATGGATCCAGCGGGGAATGTGTGCTTCGCTAAGGCTTGGGGAGTTATATGTCCAATGGCATGTTGGCTGGGCAAGTCCCAGTCAAGGTAAACAGCATCCACGTCTGTAGCAATCACTAAGCAATCGGCCTCCAGCTCACGTGCCAGCAACCCGCTGCATAGATCTTTGTCGATCACGGCTTCAACCCCACGTAAGCTGCGACCATCCGGGTCTCGCACAACGGGAATACCGCCGCCGCCAGCCGCTATCACTAGAGCGCCACGCTGAAGCAACCATCGTATGGGATCAAGCCCGAGCACACGCTGAGGCTTGGGCGATGCCACCACACGGCGAAACGCCTTGCCATCTTGGGCCACTACCCAGTGCTTGGCTACCGCGACTTTTTGCGACTCATCTTGCGTGTAGACTGGCCCAATGGGTTTAGTCGGATTTTTAAAAGCCGGATCTTTGGGGTCAACCTCTACACGGGTTAGCAGCGTGGTGACAGTGTGCCAAGGGGGTAGCAGGTTAGCCAACTCCTGTTCCAGCATATAGCCAATCATTCCTTCGGTTTGCGCGCCTAGTACATCCAAAGGATAGGCGTCCACTGCGGCATAAGCCGCAGCCTGCAGAGCCAGTAGGCCTACTTGTGGTCCGTTGCCATGTGTCAACACCAACTGATGATCTATGGCAACTCGGGCTACCTGCACGGCCGCGCGTCGAACATTGTCTAGTTGGTTTTCAGCGCTCAATGGCTGTCCTCGACGCAGTAGCGCATTTCCGCCCAATGCAACGACCAGCTTCATGCGAGTGTGGCCACCAGCACAGCCTTAATAGTGTGCATACGGTTTTCGGCTTGGGTGAAGACGATGGATGCTTCTGATTCAAACACCTCGTCTGTGACTTCAATTTCTTTGAGTCCAAATTTTTCGTGGATTTCTCTTCCTACTTCAGTTTCCAAATTGTGGAATGCAGGTAGACAATGCATAAAGCGCGTGCGTGCCTTGCCAGTAGCCTGCATCAATGCGGTAGTCACTTGGTAAGGTAGCAGCTGTTCAATACGCTGCTTCCACACTTCATCAGGTTCACCCATCGACACCCAGACATCTGTGTAAATGAAATCTGCCCCTTTGACAGCCTTTAGTGGGTCAGTGTCAATGGTGATACGGGCGCCCGTGGTGCGTGCGAGCTCATGCATTTTTGCGACAATATCTACCGGCGGTTGGCGAGTAGCGGGAGCGGCAATCCGCACGTCCATGCCCATCTGAGTGCCGCCAACAAGCAGTGAGCAACCCATATTGAAGCTGGCGTCGCCCAAATAGCAGAATGACAATTCATGCAGCGGCTTTTCACCAAACTCTTCCATGGTGAGCAGGTCTGCCAATATCTGGGTAGGGTGCGCTTCGTCGGTCAACCCGTTCCACACCGGTACGTGCGAGTAGCGCGCAATGTCCTCTACTACGCTTTGATGAAAGCCGCGATATTCAATGCCGTCGTACAGTCTGCCCAGTACCCTGGCTGTGTCCTTCAGCGACTCTTTGTGCCCCAACTGCGATCCTGCCGAGTCAAGGTAGGTGACGTGACCACCTTGGTCATGCACGGCCACCTCAAAAGCACACCGTGTGCGGGTTGACGCTTTCTCAAAAATCAACGCGATGTTTTTACCCTTTAGGCGAGGGTGCTCATTACCTGCGTATTTGGAGCGTTTGAGTTCAGCGGCAAGGTCCAGCAAAAAGCGGATATCGCATGGCGCAAAATCTTTCAAGTCCAGCAGGCTGCGATTGCGGAGGTTAAAACTCATGGGTAGTCCTGTACTTTTTGACGTTACGTTGGATGTGCATTCAAAGCGGATCACGCTCAATGGGACAGGACATACAGTGGCTGCCGCCTCGACCACGGCCTAATTCGCCACTGGGTATCGTGATGACCTCCACACCCGCCTTACGCAACAGGGTATTGGTATAGGTATTGCGGTTGTAAGCTACGACCACGCCGGGGGCGAGTGCCAATAGGTTGTTGCCGTCGTCCCACTGTTCGCGCTCTGCTTCGTAAGCATCGCCTCCTGTGGCAATGGTACGTAGCTTCGGCAAGCCCATCGCGTCAGCCAGCACTTGCAGCAATGGTTTGTCTTCAGTCCGCACGTCCAAGCTGCCCTCCGTCATTCCGGGGCGTAAGCTGTGTACACGTATGCTGTCCACCACGTCTGGGAACACGGTCACTAAGTCAACATCACAAAAAGTCAGCACGGTGTCCATATGCATCGCGCCACGCGATTTTGGCAGTTGTGCAGCAAGCACATGGCTAGCTGCGCCGCATGCGAACAGCTTCAGTGCCAACTGGCTCACCCCTTGGGGCGATGAACGCTCGCCCATGCCTACCAACACTACACCATTGCCCAGCGGCATCACATCACCACCCTCTAGCGATGCCAGGCCGTGGTCGTGGTCGGGGTCGCCCCACCACTCTTTGGCTTCTCGGTCTGCGGAGCCTGCAAACGTAGGATGAAAGCGGTAGATGGCGGTCATCAGCAACGTCTCTTGCTGGCGCGCGGGCCAGTACATCGGGCACAGCACCACACCATCGCCTATCCAGCAGCTGCTATCGCGGGTAAACAGGCTATTGGGCAAGGGCGCAATCAGCAAGTCTGCCGCGCTGGCGCAGCTGGCAACCAAGCCGTCAGGTTCAAACGGCAAGTCCGCGCGAGCCACCCCACCAATCAGACGTTCTGCCAGCTGGGCGGCAGGCATAGTCTCAAACCAACGGCGCAGTTGTAAGCCAACATCGTTGTCAATGAAATCATGACCCAATTTGCGGTTTAGCAACCAAGACAGAGCTAAGGGGTTGCCAACTGTGGTGGTAAGCAAGTCATGCAACTCCAGCACCTCTACGCCGCGTTCCAGCAATATGCTGGTAAATGCGTCGTGGTCATTTCTGGCTTGCGCCACCCACAGTACATCGTCGAACAGCAGGTCTTTGCAGTTGGCAGGAGTTAGGCGTTTTTGTGCTAATCCAGGTCTGCACACCAACACTTTACGCAAACGTCCTACTTCAGAATATAAACCTTTGGGCATGGCCATTACACTTTCTCTACGATCAGTGGCAGGGGTTGTTTCGTCATGGTCTAAGTCTGGGCGTTTCACAACGTCAGACGTCCGGTTGCCAACATCGTGGCGGCCACCACGGCCAAAACGCATACCAACGCCAAGTACCCCCACTCTTGGCCAGTAAATGGATGTTCTCCACGCTGTTTTTTGGCAATAATGTAGACACCGGCACCCAACGCATACAGCACAGCGCTGAGCAGTAGGTATTTCAAACCGGCTGCGTACAAAAGCCACACACAGTACACCGCAGCAATCCCGGCAACGGGGGTATCGCCAGCGCGCTTGGCACTGCTGGTGCCTTCACCCTTTAAGGCCAGTGACAAGCCATACACCGCGCTAAACAAATAGGGCAACAAGATCATGGCCGTGGACAGCGAGATCAAGGCCAGGTAAGACGCTTTGGAAAACAAGGTGATGATCAAAAATAGCTGAACCATACCGTTCGTAAGCCACAGCGCGTTTGCGGGTACATCATTGCCATTTTTCTGGGCCAACCAAGTTGGCATCACTCCGCCTTTAGCAGGCGAGAACAAAGACTCCGCCGCTAGAAGTGTCCACGCCAAAAAGCCTCCCCCCACAGAGATAATCAGGCCGATATAAATTGCTATGGCGCCCCAACTACCCACTGCTTTTTCCAGCACTGCCGCCATAGAGGGGTTCTTCAATGCAGCCAATTCAGGTTGCGTGTAAATACCCAGCGACAATAGTGAAACGCTCATTAGCAACACAAGACAAATCAGGAACCCTATTACAGTGGCCCGGCCTACGTCCTCACGCTTTCGCGCCCGTTCCGAATACACGCTGGCTCCCTCGATTCCAATAAACACCCACACCGTCACCAGCATCGTGCTTTTTACCTGGTTGAGCACAGAGCCGAGCTTGGCGTCGCCCCAGAAATCCAGTTGGAAAGTCTTCGCTTCAAACGCCATTGCTACCAGGGTAATGAACAGCACCAACGGCACAATTTTGGCCATGGTGACTACCGCGTTGAGCACCGTTGCGCCTTGGATACCGCGCAATACCAGCAAATGAACAACCCATACAAGCACGGAAGCGCCAATGAAGGCCGCCTGGGTATTGCCCTCACCAAAAGCCGGAAAGAAATAGCCTAAAGCGGCAAATGCAGCGACCAAATAGCCAACATTGCCAATCCAGGCACTAATCCAATAGCCCCAGGCTGAGTTAAAGCCCACATATTCGCCAGACAAGGCGCGTGCATAGGCGTACACACCGTTATCCAACTCGGGCTTACGCAGTGCGAGCATCTGGTACACACGTGCCAGCATGAGCATGCCGATGCCGGTGATAGTCCATCCAATCAAAATGGCCCCTGCACCGGCACCGGCCGCCATATTCTGAGGTATGCCGAAAATTCCGCTACCGATGATCGAGCCTACAACCAGAGCCACTAATAGACTTAAGCTCAGTGTATTGGGCCTTTGCACTTTTGGTGGCTCAGCAGCGTTACTTTTGCGTGTTGGCATTACGCTTCTGTTTGAGAGATTCATATTGTCCAATTCCTTGCTACATGATGATTACCTATTCGGCTTGCGATGCGGTGAATAAGCCAGTAGCCACAAAGGTACGCGTAATGGCGGTAATAGAGTTTGCGATAAATCAATGAACTCTTCCATTTAGAAGAATGAACACGCCTTCCATTAGCGATCTAGCGCGCAATGCGACGAATAACCGTGTGACGGATACACCCAGCTCGTAGCCAATTACTCTGCTAAGCAGGTGTAGGACGATTCCTACTTGGCGACCTCACCACGTCTGACCTTTCAAATCTGTTTGAACCGATAGCGCCCAAGCGCGATGGAAGCGATAGTGCATTCATGTTGAACGCGAACTTTGAACCGTCGAATGCCAGAGGCAATCACGTTCCGAGGCTATTGCGCAATACCAAGTGAATCCATTGGCTCAACTTAGCTTCTAAAAAGGCAACAACTATGAACACTTCTACGGCGATGCCATTGCCTCTTATTGCACAAGCGGAAAAAACTACGCCATCGCGCTCATGTAAAACGGAGCGAAGCGCCTTATGGTCTACGCTAGAAGATGTATGTCAACTATTGCAACTTGACATCAAAGTGCATGATGCAACGCTAGATGCGTTGTTCCAACATCGCAAGTTAAAGCCAGGTGAGCAGGCTTACAGAATTGGGCAAGAGTTTGAAGCGCTCTACGTTGTAAACGCTGGATTTTTGAAAAATGTGATGTTTGACACCGAGGGAAACGAGCGTGTAGTCAGTTTTCCTATGAAGGGCGATTTGCTAGGTAGCGACGGGATTTGTGATGACCGTCACGCCAGTGAGGTTGTTGCCCTCTCAGATTGCGATCTGATCGTGATTCCGTTTAAGCAACTGCTGTCGCTTGGCCACGCGTGCCAAGAGTTGGAGCATATCATTTACCGCGTGGTGAGCCGTCAAATCGTCCAGGAAAACTCTAGTCTTGCCACCTTGGGCTCGTTACGCTCCGATGCCCGGGTTGCGCGGTTTTTAGCGATAGAAGCCGATCGCCACGCAGCGTTGAAATACTCGGCGCAATCCTTCAGGTTACGCATGACCCGGCGTGAAATTGGTAGCTACCTTGGGCTTACTCTGGAAACTGTCAGTCGGTCGATGTCGGCTTTGGGTGCCGCAGGGATTATCTACGTTGATCAACGCGATATTCAAATACTCAAGCCACAAAGCCTACGCTCCTTGCAAGATGTAAATTCAATTAGCACCAAGAAGCATCGGGAGATCCTGCAGGCAGAACTGGCGGCTGAACTCTGATTGCATTGTAGTCAGTCACGTTTGAAGAAGATACCTCTTGGGTTAGACTTCAAATGGATGCATAGGAAGCTCGCAATCCTATCAGCGCACCGCTACTGATGAGCCCGAGCAGCATCAGGCTTGCCTGAGCATCACTCCTTTCAGTTTTTGCTTCATATCCGCAGGATTGAAAAAACACATGGCTCCAAGGCACTGCAGTTGTTTTTTCTTGTTTTGAATTTTCTTTCTCAATATGCTGAAATAGTTGATCGAACCAATGCGTCTGAATGCGGTTGATTCGGTTACCGTCAGGCCAGTCTGCCTCTGTGGTGACTAGATCGATTTGCAGCTTGCATTCCATTAGTTCCTGTACCAGCGTTTTGCAAAACTCTTTCGACAAACTCTTGCCAGTGAATTTGCAAAACTCTCCCTGAGCAAGACCTACCGCAGTGAGCCCTTCAGTTGCCGCCGTGCAAAGACCTCGGTACGCTTCACGCTCAAACATTACCTGACTACATTCAGTTGTGCCGGATGCTTGATTTTTGCAATCTTCTATCCCATTTCGCACAGCCAGAACCACGCTTGAAATGCGTCCTAACGTCAGCACTTCACTCATAAATGCGTGCATAGCAAGGTCATAGATGCTGACATGCACTACATTCACGCCAGATGCATTGTGGCGCGCATAGAGATGCGCTGTATGCGCCAGATCTTGTAGATTTTTGGATGAAGCCATTTCCCACCAATATTAAAATTGCAACTTAACTTCGGCGATTACCTGGTTACACGCATTCCTGCCTTGCCCTCACTTTAGCTGCTGGACATTACCTACAATTGCGAAAAATCAACGTCTCGCTGAGTGCCAACCATTTGCGTTGACGGCTATCAAGTCAATGCAATATCTACTGTGAATAGGTTGCGGAGGTGGGTCAACAACCACATCCCGAGCAACGCGCGTTGCAGATTGGAATCTAAGATGCGACGCACCAAGGAGCGGTGTTATGCGCCAAGCTCATCCACAGCCCCCAAATGGATGTCGCAAACAGTACGAGTCCGGAGATGCGGATCGCCCATTGACCGGAACCCTGGCTGCGCAACCGCTGCCATAGCCATGGCCCGGCCATAAGCGACATGCCGCTGCCCAAGGCAAACAATGCCATAACAGCAGCGCCATCTGTCACGCTACTGGTGAGCGCGGCTACCAGCAAAGCAGAATACAGTAGTCCACAAGGAAGCAAGGACCACAAAACTCCTAAGATGAGTGGGGCACCACTTTGCACATTCCCAGTCACATGTCGCGCCCGGCTCCATATTTTTCGTGCAGCATTTTCAAGCCAAACGGGTTGCCTCGCACGCCACAGTAGCATGAGCCCGAGCAAGGCGGCTGCAACATGGACTAACGACCATAAAGGCCGGAACGGCGCAGCATGCACGGTAAGCCAACCCAGGCTTTGCATAGACATGGCCGCCAAACCACCCATTGCTGAATACCCAGCTAATCTACCGACCTGAAATCCCCACATTGAACGAGTGTCTTTACCTCCGCTTCGACCAATACCAGCACAGGCTGCGCCACACATGGCTATACAGTGAGGACCGCCAGCAACCCCCATCAGCAACGCGGTTACTGCCAGTGTAGTTTGCATTAAGAAAAATCCTGGTTTCGGATACTGTTACCTGGGCGAGCAAGCCACCAAGTCAGACCACTGCAAACCATACTAATCAGCCAAAAACAGAAGAATGCCAAGGTGTACACACCTTGACGTGATAACTGCAGTGCGTGGCCTGACCAATGCAGTTCACTGGGATCAATGAGTGAAAAGGCGAATGCCTCCAACAAGCATGCAGTCACAAAGGCGGGCCAAATAATCAGCGCCCAAAGCTTCAGACCCGCAGGGCCGTTAGGTTTAGGGTTGTTCACTCTTCATACCCCCCGTAGCACTGTGATTTCGTCCCATTTTGGCAGGCTGCATCGGCGGTTGCGCGCTTTTTACCTGACTTTGGATGACAAGACCTTCGCTATAACGGTATTCAGGTACCACGGCATCGGGGCCAAGCATGATGTAGAAAGCGGTAATGATGCAAGCCACGACGGCAGACAGAGGCCCGCAAATCACCATCCACACGTACGGCTCTTTCCACCAGGGCCTAGTCTGCTCAGTGAATGTGTTGCGCGTATCCATTATTTGTTTTGAAGTCATGGTTTGAGTCCTTTCAGGATGCTGCATCCCAGTATTTCAGCGCGGTACCAAAAAAACTGACCGCTCACTCACCTGGGTCTGAATGGCACCTTGCGCGGTTACTGTGAATGTGATGGGATGCGAGCCAGATGTAATGGTCTTAGCTGCGGCCTGCACGCGCACGGGAACCCAGCGCGAACTGGCTGCATCGACTGATACCGTAGCTTCAGAGCCTATCTGCGCACCTTCCATACCACTCACGGCTAAAACATATTGTTGACTGCTCTCTGTTGCGTTCATGATTTGCAAACGGTACACGTTCTCAATCTGACCTTGCCCTACCATCCGAGCAACAATAGCCCGGTCGCGCACCACATCCACCTTCAGAGGTGTTCGCGTTAGCAAACTCCACAGCATACCCAGAGTCACTGCACCCAGCACTGCCGTATAAACCAGCACCCTGGGTCGCAAAATCCGACGGAACATAGCGCTACGGGACAGGTTTTGGTCTATGCCGTTTTGCGTACTGTTACGAATCAGCCCGCGCGGGTAATGCATCTTATCCATCACACCGTCGCAGACATCTATGCAGGCTGAGCAACTGATGCACTCGTATTGGAGTCCATTGCGAATATCAATACCTGTCGGACATACCTGCACACACAGTGTGCAGTCAATGCAATCGCCAAGTCCCTTCGCGTGGTATTGCGCTGGGGTGTCGCTACGCGGCCGGGAGCCTCTGCCCTCACCTCGGGCGTTGTCGTAGGTGACAATGAGTGTGTCGCGGTCAAACATGGCGCTTTGAAAACGGGCATACGGGCACATGTATTTGCACACCTGCTCACGCATCCAACCCGCGTTGCCATAGGTGGCAAACCCATAGAACAGCACCCAAAACATCTCCCATGGTCCCAGCGCCCAAGTTGCGACTTCACTGGTCAATATCCTGATCGGCGTAAAGTAGCCCACAAAGGTAAAACCCGTCCACAAACCGATAGCAATCCAGACGAGGTGTTTGGCGCTTTTCCTGGCAAGCTTTTGAACATTCAACCCACTTTGGTCCAGGCGCATGCGTGCCACCCTGTCACCCTCTATCTTGCGCTCCACCCACATAAAAATTTCGGTGTACACGGTTTGCGGGCAGGTGTAGCCGC
>JAYWHJ010000037.1:0-13437 GCA_043777795.1 Polaromonas sp.
ATCAAGATTGAAGGCGAATACGCTTTTGGCCTGTTGCGCACCGAAACCGGAGTGCACCGCTTGGTACGCAAGTCACCGTTTGACTCGTCTGGCGGTCGCCACACCTCGTTTGCGTCGGTCTTTGTCTACCCTGAGATTGACGACACGATTGAGATTGATATCAACCCCGCCGACGTGCGCGTGGACACCTACCGGGCCAGCGGCGCAGGCGGCCAGCACATTAACAAAACCGACTCTGCCGTGCGCCTGACCCACATCCCCACGGGTATTGTGGTGCAGTGCCAAGACGGCAGGTCACAGCACGGCAACCGCGACGTAGCCTGGAAGCGACTGCGCAGCAAGATGTATGACTTTGAAATGCGCAAGCGCCAAGAAGAGCAGCAAAAACTAGAAGACACCAAGACCGACGTAGGCTGGGGCCACCAGATCCGCTCTTACGTGCTGGACCAGTCGCGCATCAAAGACCTGCGCACCAGCGTAGAAACCTCAGCGACCCAAAAGGTGTTGGACGGTGATTTGGACATGTTTATTGAGGCGAGTTTGAAACAAGGTGTGTAGAAACCGCTTGTGCGAGCAGTTGTAGAGTTTTTAAATACTATTAATTTTATAGCTGCTATCGCAGTATTTTATTGCGCTAGAGGCGTATTTGGCTTGTAAATGGCAGTCTGCAAGGGGCTAAAGTGGCGTTTGTAATGAATTTGAAGCCGCCGCGACAAAAGTGCTCTAAACACCTTAGTTCAGGAGCACACCATGAAAAAACTCACCTCTATCGCTGCCCTTGCCGTTGGCCTATTGTTGTCCACCAGTCTGTGGGCGCAAGCCGATGGCCTGATCAGCGTGGTGAGCCCGCGCAGCGCAGCCGAGACCATGACCCGCCTGGAAGGGATTGTCAAAGAGCGCGGCCTCAATGTATTTGCCCGCATTGACCACGCTGCGGGCGCCGTCAAAATAGGCAAAACCATGCGCCCCACAGAGTTGCTGATTTTTGGCAATCCCCAAGGCGGTACCCCGCTGATGGAGTGCGCACAAACGGCCGGTATCGACCTGCCGCTCAAAGCCTTGGTGTGGACCGACGCCGCAGGCAAAGTCATGCTCAGCTACAACGACCCAGAGTATCTTGCCAAGCGCCACGGCGCAGCGAACTGCCCGGTGGTGGAGAACCTGAAAAAAACGCTCACGGGTATCGCCCAAGCCACGATTGCGCCTTAAATTGATGGCGATGCAGCACAAAAAATGCTATGCATTAAATAGCTGCTCCCGCGGTATTTTATTGCGCTAGAGCCTTATTTTCTTATATAAATCATCGCCACAGCGCATTGACCCACAACGTCAAAGCCGCGGCCAATGCCTGCGCCGCGTCCGGGTTGTGGGTGTGCGAGGCGCATTTACAGCGCGGGCTTGTCGCTGGCAATTTTCAGGTTGTCACGCAGCTCTTTGCTCATGGGCAGGTTCAGGTTTTGGCCTTTGGGCGCGATAGGTGACATGAACCACTTGGTGTAGAGCTTTTCAAACTCGCCGGACTTCATCATGCCGCCTATCACGCCGTTGACCAGCTCTTGGAACTTGGGGTCGTCTTTGCGCAGCATGCAGGCGTAGGGCTCCACTTGCAGCGAGTCGCCTACGACTTCCCACTCAGCCGGGTTCTTGGCATTGCCCATCAGGCCAAACAGCAAGATATCGTCCATGGCAAATGCAGCTGCGCGGCCGCTGTCCACCATCAGCACCGCGTCGTCATGGTCTTTGCCCAATACGATCTCCATGCCCAGGCTTTTATCGGTGTTGTACTTGCGGATCACCATTGCGTTGGTAGAGCCGGTGGTGCTGGCGACGGTCTTTTTGGCCAAGTCTGCGTAGTTGGCAATCTTGGATGTTTTCTTGGCCAGCAAACGGGTGCCCGTGTAGAAAATATTGGTGGTGAACTGCACGTCTTTGCCGCGCGTGCTGTTGTTGGTGGTAGAGCCGCACTCCAGGTCAATGGTGCCGTTTTGCAGCAACGGAATGCGGTTTTGCGAGGTGACGGATTGCAGCTCCACCTTGATGTTGGGGTTGTTCAAACGCTTTTTCACCGCCTCTACCACCGCAGCGGAGAGTTCCACAGAAAAGCCCACCGGCGCACCGCCACCGGCCAAATAGCTAAAAGGCACTGACGACTCGCGGTAAGCCAAAGTCATCTTGCCTGAGTCGGCAATTTTCTTGAGTGTGTCGGCTTGTGCGGCAGACAGGGCAGCCAAGCCAGTGAACAAGAGCGCGGCCAGAGTGGTGCAACGAGATTTCATAAAAAGTCCTGTTTTAAAAAATGGATGAGTAAGTTAGGCGCAGTCCGCAGTGTACGAAGCGCAGGCCATCTTGAACAATGCCAATTAACCCTGATTGCGCCACCCAAAATGCTGGAGCGCTGGTGTTTACCCTGCTTGGCGCGGAGAGAAGTTGGTCGAGCCATCGTCCAGCTCGTAGCTGCGCAAGACGGCAAAAAGCCTGCATGGGCAGCTGCAAACACTACATATTTAATAGCTGCTCCCGCAATATTTTATTGCCCTACAGCCTGTTTAGCCTTAGATATCTCGTTAGTCCCCTGCTCGCTACCGCTCATGGGCACCGTCTCGCCTGATCGCGCACGTACTGCGGCTAGGTGTTCAAGCAAACGCTCAGGCGCATCTGGCCCAGAGCCTATGTGCACGCCCTGTGTAAGGGTGATGTGCGCCGCCTCAAAGGTGCCCGCACCGGCGCAGAGCACGGTGCGGTTGGGTGCGTCGCTACAGGCCAGCACCAGCATGGCGGGCACTACAAACTCGGGTTGCAGCGCCTCCAGCACGTCCTGCGGCATCAGGCCTTCGGTCATGCGCGTGGCAGCCGTGGGTGCCAGGCAGTTCACGCGGATATCGCTCTTGGCACCCTCGATGCTCAGCGTTTGCATCAGCCCCACCAGCGCCATCTTGGCCGCGCCATAGTTAGCCTGGCCAAAGTTGCCGTACAGGCCGCTGGAGCTGGTGGTCATCACAATACGGCCGTATTTTTGCGCCAGCATGTGCGGCCATACGGCTTTGCTGCAGTGCGCCGCACCCATCAGGTGCACGTCAATCACCAGCTTAAAGTCGTCCATCTCCATTTTGCTAAAGCTCTTGTCGCGCAAAATACCCGCGTTGTTCACCAAAATATCCACCCGGCCCCAGGCATCTACTGCCTGCTGCACCATGGCCTGCACGGCGGCGTAGTCGGTCACCGAGGCCCCATTGGCCAGCGCCTCGCCGCCTAGGGCCTTAATCTCGTTGACCACGGCCTGCGCGGCGCTCACGCTGCCGCCGCTGCCGTTGACTGCGGCGCCCAGGTCGTTGACCAGCACTTTGGCTCCGCGCTGGGCCAGCGCCAGCGCATGTTGCCTGCCCAAACCGCCGCCTGCGCCGGTGACGATGGCGACTTGGCCTTTGAAATCGAGTGACATTTTTGACGTTCCTGTTAAGTTTGAATGGGGTGAATTGTCGTAGAAATTTGGCCGTGAACCTGGGCTGTGGGTGACTTCGGCAGTTTGACAGCCACACCGCTGTGACCTGGTGCTTTCAGCCTACCCACAGGTCATATTCAACAACTCGTTAGCTACTAATTTTGTAGCTTCTACCGCTTTATTTTATTGCGCTGCAGCCTGATTTACTCTTTAAAACCCCGCACAAGTCAGCGTTTGAGAGTGTTTGGAAGCCGCTGCACGCCATAAGTGGGCTGCAAACCGCGAATTTGCTGACTCAGATGCTTTTTTGAGAAGCTTATTGGGCTGTAGCGCAATAAAATATTGCGGTAGCAGCTACTAAATATATAGCAATTTTTTCTGCTTAAGGCTTGTCACCAAGGAACTTGCGGCCCGCCAAGGCGGCGCAAGCGCATCAACCCGCCCGCCACGCCACCGCGCTGCGGGCACCACGCATCCACTGGTCTGTTGCGCCGACGCCATAAACCGCCTCTTTCCGCCCCGGTTGGACTAGTGCATATGGACTATGCGGATGGATTTCTAGGGTAAATACGCAGGCCAACGTGCTTGCTATGAATACACTAATTGTCACCACTGAAGCAACTCGTCACGCCCGCATCGGTGGGTGGTGCGCATCAACCCTCAATTTAAAAGCCGACTATGCCTATTAGCCAAGCCCTCGCCTCACTGGCCTGCCCAACCGTAGCCGCCCGCCAGCCCACGCAGCTCACCCAGCCCAGCGCCTGCCGCCTGGCTCTGCGCCCGCTGTTCAAACGCCTGCCCGCCTTGCTGCTGCTGAGTGCCGGGGCGGTGATGGCAGCTCCGTTTGCGTATATTCCCAATGCGACCAGCAATAATGTATCGGTGATTGATCTGGCCACCAATGCGGTGGTGGGGACGCCTATTCCAGTGGGTGGTAGCCCCCTTGGCGTTGCGGTGAACCAGGCTGGCACGTTTGTATACATTCCCAACCGACATAGTAACAACGTCTCGGTGATCAGCACGGCCACTAACACCGTGGTGGCAACTATTGGCATTCCCGACAACGCATATACCATTGCGTTGAATGGGAGCGGCACGCGTGCCTATGTCACAACGGGGAGAACGCCGGATAGCGTCTATGTCATCGACACGACGACCAATACCTTGGTCGGTGGCCCGATTGCAGTGGGTAATTTTTCGCGTGGCGTGGCAGGCAACACGGCAGGTACGCGGATGTATGTCACTAATAGTGACAGCAATAGCATCTCCGTGATCGACACCAACTCCAACACGGTGGTGTCCACCGTCTTAGGCTTCAGCGGTCCGTTCGGTGTCGCGCTGAACCCCTCGGGCACACGCGCTTACATCACCAATTTGATTAACAACACGGTGTCGATCCTGGACACCGCCAGCAACACCATTGTGAATACGGTGACGGTGGGAATCCAGCCCTTCCAGATTGCGCTTAACCCGGCTGGCACCCGTGCCTATGCGACAAACTTCAACGGCGGCTCGGTGTCAGTGATTGACGCCACGGCCACCCCCCCGGTGGTGATCGCCACCATACTTGTGGGAGGCAATCCACAAGGCATCTCCCTGAACCTTGAGGGCACACGGGCCTATGTGGCCAGTTCGAGCTCCAACAACGTCTCGGTCATCGACACCACTACCAACACCGTGCTAGGCACCCCTATCGCGGTGGGCGATTTCCCCGCAGCCCGAGGCATCTTCATCGCCCAAGGCGTCGCCGCTGCCCAACCCATCAACTTCCTCCCCCTGGCCGACCTGGTGCTAGGCAGCCCCATCCCCGTCAGCACCAGCGCCAGCACCGGTAGCCCGTATACCAGCAGCAACACCCCCGAGGTCTGCACTATAGACAACACCACAACTCCCGCCAGCGTCGTGGCGGTGTCGGTGGGCACCTGCACCCTGGTAGCCATCCAAGGCAGCAACACTGCAGAGACCAGCTTCCCGGTAGGCCGGCGCACCGTCGATGTGCGCACCTATGTCCCCCAGGCCGAGGCCAGCTCGGGCTACGCCACCTACCTGCGCATCATCAACACCGGCAAACAGGCCAGCGCCATCTCGCTGGCCGTGATTGACGAAGGCACTGGTACGGTCGGCGCGCCCAAGCGCCTGCCTGTCACCGTGGCCAGTGGCGGTGCCGTCACCTTGAGCGCCAGCCAGATCGAGACGGCCTTGGGCAGCGCCAACACGGTGGCCGCAGGCCGTCGTCCGCGCCTGCGTGTGATGGCCGACACCCCTGTGCCCATCGAGACCCAAACCCTCCTGCGCAGCCCGCAAGGTCTGTTTACCGAAGTCTCCGGCGCGCAAAGCGGCACCAGCATCAACGTGCGCACCTTTGTGCCCTCGGCTGCTGCGGCCTATGCCAGCGTGCTGCGCATCATCAACACCGGATCTACCGCGAGTCCTGTGACGGTGGCGCGGATCGACCCCCTCACCGGCGCAGTCGGCACCCCGGGCACCTTGCACACTGCCTTGCCCGCCGGGGCGGCTAGCAGCTACACCGCCAGCCAGATAGAGGCCGCCTTGGGCCGACCCTTGGCCAGCAGCGACCGCCCGCGCATCCAGGTCAGTGCCCCTGCATCGACTTTGGACGTGCAGTCCTTCCTGGCCCAGCCTACCGGCGGCTTTACCGAAGTCTCGGGTGCGCAGACCGGCAGCTCTATCGAGGTGCGCAGCTATGCCCCGGCCTCTACCGTAGGTCAAACCAGCTTTGTACGCATCATCAACGCAGGCAGCAACACAGCAGCCAATGCCAGCCCCATTACCGCCGAGTTCCTGGACGAGCGCGGCAAGGTGCTGGCCTCGGGCCTACTGGCCAGTTTGATGCCCGGTGGCGCAGTCACTACCTTGACCTCCAAGGAGATGGAAACGGCCATCGGCTTTGCGCCGCCAGTGGGGACGACACCGCGCCTGCGCATCAGCTCCAAGGGCGCGCCGCTGGAGGTGCAGTCTTATCTGCTGCAACCGAATGCCTGGTTTGCACTGGCTTCCAATGCCGCAGTAGGCCGCACAGCCATTGTGCGCACCTATGTGCCGCAGATTGATGCGCCGGCTGGTTACAGCAGTACCTTGCGCATTACCAATACGGGGAGCCAAGCCACAGCGGTGAAAGCGCAGATCATTGACGACACCACGGGCAGTCTGGGCACACTACAGGCCTTGGTGGTCATTGACAGCCTGGCTCCGGGTGCTACCCGGGTCATCAGTGCCACCCAGCTGGAGGCTGTGTTTGGCATTGGCCTGGGCGCTGCCTCCACCAGCCGCCTGAACTCCGGAGCGCGCCCGCGCATTGCGTTCTCGGCCGACCAGGTGCTGCAGGTGCAGTCTTTGCTGAACCAGCCCGGTGGGGTGGCGGTGGAAGTGTCGGATGGGCAGTGAGCAAGCCGATTGTTGGGGGATCTTGAGGGAGACGGGGGCACTATTTATTTGATAGCTGCTCCCGCAATATTTCATTGCGCTGGAGGCTGATTACTCAGTGCGCCTTATCCCAGTTCTCACCCACGCCCACTTCAGCCAGCAAGGGCACTTTGAGCTGGGCCACCCCGGCCATGATGCGGGGGATTTCCAAGCGGAGCCAGTCGACCTGCGCTGTGGGCACCTCAAACACCAGCTCGTCGTGCACCTGCATGATCATTTTGATGCCGTTTTTCTCCACGTCCAGCACGCGCTGCACTTCGTTCATGCTCAGCTTGATGAGGTCGGCCGCCGTGCCTTGCATGGGCGCGTTGATGGCAGCGCGCTCGGCACCTGCGCGGCGCGGGCCGTTGGGGCTGTTGATCTCGGGCAAGTACAGACGCCGGCCCATCACAGTTTCTACGTAGCCTTTGCTTTTGGCGGACTGGCGTGTGTCGTCCATGTACTGCTTGACGCCCGGGTAGCGCTGAAAGTAACGGTCAATGTAGTTTTTGGCGGCCGTGTTGTCGATGCCCAGATTGCGTGCCAGGCCATAGGCGCTCATGCCGTAGATGAGGCCGAAGTTGATGACTTTGGCGTACCTTCTTTGCTCACCGCTCACTTCGGTTACCGGCACGCCAAACACCTCGGCTGCCGTCGCGCGGTGCACATCCAGGCCGTCGGTAAAGGCGCGTAGCAGGGCCTCGTCGCCGCTGATATGGGCCATGATGCGCAGCTCGATCTGCGAGTAATCGGCGCTGGCGATGACGCTACCGGCGGGGGCCACAAAGGCCTCGCGCACGCGGCGACCCTCTGCGGTGCGGATAGGGATGTTTTGCAGGTTGGGGTCGTTGCTGCTTAAGCGCCCCGTCACCGCCACGGCCTGCGCGTAGTGAGTGTGCACCCTACCCGTGCGCGGGTGGGCTAGCTGGGCCAGCTTGTCGGTGTAGGTGCCTTTGAGTTTGCTCAACCCTCGATGCTCCAGGATTTTGGCAGGCAAAGGGTAATCTTCGGCCAGTTTTTCCAGCACCTCTTCGTCGGTGCTGGGCGCGCCGGTGGCGGTTTTCTTGACCACGGGCAGGCCCAGTTTGGTGAAGAAAATCTCGCCAATTTGCTTGGGACTGGCCAGGTTAAACGGCTGTCCAGCCAGATCGTGCGCTTCGCGCTCCAGCTGCATGATACGTGTGCCCAGCTCGTGGCTTTGTTGGGCCAGCATGGGTGCGTCGATCAGCACGCCGTTGCGCTCGATGCGGTACAAGGTTTCGCTGCTGGCGATTTCCAGCTGGTAAATGCTCAGCAGCTTGGCATCGGCTTGCAGGCGCGGCCAAAGGGCCAGGTGCACGTCCAAGGTTTGGTCGGAGTCTTCGCACGAATATTCGGCCGCCTTGGCGACATCGACCTGCGCAAAACCGATTTGGTGCGCGCCTTTGCCGCACAGCTCCTCGTAGGTGATGCCTTTGCGCCCTACATGCCGCTCGGCCAGGCTGGACAGGCCGTGGGGTTTGTGCACCTCCAGCACATAGCTTTGCAGCATGGTGTCGTGCACATAGCCCTGCACTTCAATACCGTGGTTGGCCAACACATGGCGGTCGTATTTGATGTGCTGGCCTAACTTGTGTTGACTTGCATCTTCCAGCCAGGGCTTGAGCTTGGCCAGCACTTCGTCGATGGGCAACTGCACCGGCGCGTCGGGGCCCACATGCGCCAGCGGAATGTAAGCTGCCTCGCCCGGCACAACGCTCAGGCTGATGCCGACGATCTGCGCCTGCATCTCGTGCAGGGAGGTGGTTTCAGTGTCGATGGCCGTTAATGGCGCAGTGCTGATTTTGGCCAGCCACGCGTCAAACGCTTCCCAGGTCAGCACCGTGTCGTAGGCTTTGCTGCTGACTTGGGAGACGCCGGGGGCGGGCTCGGCAAACAAGTCATCGGTAGCGGAGGTCTGCGCATATTTGGCCGCACTGCCATTTTTACCGCTGCCGCCGCCTTGCAGCGCTGCGACCAAACCTTTAAAGCCATATTTGGTATAAAAATCGGCCAACGCCGCCGTCTCTTGAGCACGAGAAGCTATATTTTGTATAGCTATTTCTGGGACGATATAGCCCGTCAAATCGCAATCGGTTTTGATGGTCAGCAGCTCGCGGCCTTTGGGCAGCCAGTCCAGCGCGCCGCGCAGGTGCTCGCCCACGGCGCCTTTGATGTCTGCAACATGCGCCAGCAAATTCTCCAGCGATCCGTACTCTGCCAGCCATTTAGCCGCCGTTTTGGGCCCTACTTTGGGCACACCAGGCACGTTGTCTACCGTGTCGCCCACGAGGCATTGGTAGTCCAGCATTTGCGCGGGTGTGACGCCAAACTCAGCCGTCACCCCGGCAATATCGCGGCGCTTGCCGTTCATGGTGTCGATGATGGTGATGTGCGCGTTGACCAGTTGCGAGAGGTCTTTGTCGCCACTGGAGATGATCACCTCCATGCGCTGCTCGGCCCCCATGCGCGCAAGAGTGCCCAGCACGTCGTCGGCCTCCACGCCGGGCACGGTGATCACCGGCCAGCCCAGCAGGCGCATGACCTCGTGGATGGGGTCAATCTGGCTGCGCAAATCCGGTGGCATGGGCGAGCGGTGGGCCTTGTACTCGGGGTAGAGCACGTCTCTGAAGGTGGGGCCGCTGGCGTCGAAGACGCAGGCCATGTAGTGCGCAGGGTACTGGGTTTTGAGCGAACCCATCATATTGATCATGCCGCGAATGGCCCCGGTGGCCGGGCTGGTCGGGTCGCCAGGCACAGCGCGCAGGTCGGGCATGGCGTGGAAGGCGCGGTACAGGTAGCTGGAGCCATCGACCAGCAGCAGGCGTTGGCCTGCCAAAGCAGTGGCTGGGGCGGCAAAAAGGGGAGCGGAGGAGGAAATATCATCAGTCATACCCCGCATTGTCACCCCAGATAGCACCCCCGCGCGGGCCAAGGCCGCTGAGCCTTCTACAATCTGGCATTCACTCCTTTATTGACCGACAGATTCATGGCCGTATACACCGAAGTTCCGTTTGACACGGCTGCGCAGCTTTTCAGCGATTTGAAGCTAGGCCAGCTCAGCAGCCTCAAGGGCTGCGAGGGCGGCATAGAAAACACCAACTATTTTGCCTCCAGCGATATGGGCGACTATGTGTTGACCCTGTTCGAACGCCTGAGTGCCGCGCAACTGCCTTTTTATTTGCACCTGATGAAGCACTTGGCCCAGCGAGGTATTCCCGTGCCAGACCCGCAGGCCAACAAAAGCGGCGACATTTTGCTCAGCGTGTTGGGCAAACCTGCCGCGGTGGTGAACAAGCTCAAAGGCAAAAGCCAACTACATCCCAGCGCCGCCCACTGCGCCGCAGTAGGCGACATGTTGGCGCGCATGCATGTGGCTGGGCGCGACTACAGCCGCGCCCAGCCCAACCTGCGCGCCCTGCCTTGGTGGAACGACACCGTGCCCGTGGTGTTGCCGTTTCTAAACCCGATGCAAGCTGCGCTCATCCAAAGCGAACTGGCCTACCACAACCATGTGCACAGCAGCAGCACCTATGCAGCCCTGCCGCGCGGCGCAGTGCATGCCGATTTGTTCCGCGATAACGTGATGTTTGATGGTGATACATTGACCGGGTTTTTTGATTTTTACTTCGCAGGCGTTGACACCTGGCTTTTTGACTTGGCAGTAGCACTCAACGATTGGTGTATCGATCTGGAAACAGGCGAGCGAGACGAGGCGCGTGAAAACGCCTTTGTACTGGCCTATCACGCTGCACGCCCCATGTCCCAAGCCGAGCGCCAGCTGCTGCCTGCCATGCTGCGGGCGGGAGCGCTGCGGTTTTGGCTCTCACGCCTGTGGGACCTGCACCTGCCGCGGGATGCCGCCGTACTCACCGCCCATGACCCTGCGCATTTTGAGCGCGTATTACGGGCCCGCATAGCCCGCTTCAACTAAAGCCATCCATGAAACTGCAAATCGTACCAGCGCGCACCGGAGTGACCTGGGTCAAGCTGGGTATTACTACTTTTTTCAAGCAACCGTTGGCTTTAGGCGGCTTGTTCTTTATGTTCATGGCTGTGGTGTCCGTGGCCAGCATCATCCCGGTCGTTGGCAGTGTGCTGGCTTTGGCAGTGTTGCCCGCGGCGACTTTGGGCTTGATGGTGGCCACCCTGCAGGCAAAGAACGGCAAGTTCCCCATGCCCTCCGTGCTGGCCACCGCCTTTCGTGCAGGGCAGGCACGCATGCGTTCCATGCTCATGCTGGGCGCTCTGTATGCTGCCGGATTTTTGACGGTGATGGGCATTACAGCATTGATCGACGGCGGGCAGTTTGCCACCATGTATTTACTGGGCGGCAAGCTGAGCAAGGAAGTACTGGACCAGGCCGATTTTCAAACCGCGACATGGGTAGGTATGCTGCTGTACATTCCCTTGTCCTTGCTTTTTTGGCATGCGCCTGCGCTGGTGCATTGGCATGGCGTACCGCCCACCAAAGCCTTGTTTTTCAGCCTGGTGGCTTGCTTGCGCAATCTGGGCGCCTATGCAGTCTATGGCTTGCTGTGGATGGCTGTGTTTGCCTTGACAGGGTTCGTGGTGGTCAGTCTGTTGGCTTTGCTGGGCATGGGCGCAGCGGCGGGGCTGATCATGGTGCCACTGGCGCTGACCATGGCAGCAATGTTTTTTAGTTCGATTTATTTTACTTTTCGTGATAGTTTCGTGCATGATGAACCGACCGATAAGGCAACGCCACCTGCACCCTGACGTGCTGGTACTGGTACTGGAAAATTGATGTTTTGTAACGCCACTATTTTTGGAGATGAATCCCATGGAACAGCATAGTTTGCAGGGCCGTACCGAAGACGAAGTCACCTGGTACCAGCGCCGCAGCTTTTTAAGCGCCGCTGCCGCATGGACCGCCATGGGTGGCTACAGCGCGGCTTTTGCGCAGCAGCGCAGCAACGTAGTGGAGTTGGTAGGTGATGCGCTGCTCAACGGCCAGCGTTTGCTGCCGCAGCAAACCATCCAGTCTGGCGACTCGATCGCCACAGGGCCAGGATCAAACTTGATTTTTGTGATCGGCAACGCATCGTTCCAAGTACGGCAAAACTCGCGCTTGGTGGTTGAGAGGGGTGCCACACTGAGTGTAGTGAGCGTTTTGCGCTTGCTCACTGGCGGGGTCGCCAGCGTGTGGGGCAAAAGTCAATCCCGCCGGATTATTACGCCAACCTTGACAGCAGGTATTCGCGGCACCGGGGTGTACACCGAAGTATTGCCAGAGCAAAACTACCGCAGCTATTTTTGCAACTGCTATGGCGAGGTGGATATGACCGCCTCAGAGGACAAAGTGCTCAGCCGCGCCGACTACCACCAGGCATTTTGGGCTGAAGCACAGGCAAAAAATGGCCGATTCTTGACCCCCGCTAAACCACTGAACCACAGCGATGAGGAATTGGAGTTTTTAGCCCGCCTGGTCAGCCAGCGCACCGCCTGGCAGGTGATGGGCAAGAAAGGGCTGAAAGACGGTACTGGCTACATGGAAGAAAAGCCAAGCCAGCCCCATCCAGCAGCTATGCCCAAGTGATGCGGTTATTTGTTTTTGGCACGGTAATCTGCCAACGCTTTAGCTAAATCCGCATACTCTTCGCAAGTTTTATTGCCGCATAATTGTTCAAGGATGGCGAGATGCTTGCCAGCTTCCTCAGGCTTTTTGTCCATCAGGTAGGCCTCGCAAATGTACTCATGCGCACCTTTGTGCTTGGGGTCCAATTGCAATGCAATTTTGTAATGCTCAAACGCCTTGGATAAATTAGGTTGGACTTGCTTGCGGTTGCTGTAAGCCAACAGGTTATGGGCATCGGCGTTTTTGGGTTCGGCTTTGACGGCTATGCTTAGCTCAGCAATGGCTGTCCTCCAGTCATTGGCTTTACTAGCCGAGCGCGCCAGGGCCATACGGTCAGGTGACACCGCTAGCGGCGTGCTAGGTGTATCCGCAGCTACTGCCGCGCTACACATCACAGTCCACAGTGCCACTCACAGCCAAGTTTTGAAGTTGCGAACGTTGTTTGCCATACCGGTTCCTTCTTGAAAACTGTGTGGCGAGATTGGTTAACGCCTAAAGCCCCGATTCCGCCTATACAGGCGTTAGCTTGGCAATGCTGAGTGCCAGCCATTTAATGCCATGCCTGCCAAACTTCACCTGAGCGCGTGCATCATCTCCCGCGCCCTCGACGCTGATGACCGCGCCTTCGCCAAACTTGTTATGAAACACCTGCATACCAGCAGTAATACCGTGGCTGGGCGTAGCCGCCTGTTTGGGCACAGGGCCAGATACAAAACCACCCTTGGCCCAATCAGAATCTGAGCGGGCAGCACCTGCATTAGTGGCATACGGATTAGCACGACCGCTTTGCCCGTAGCCGCTGCCGTAGCTGGCCTGGGTGTTAAAGCCTGAGCCAAAGCCTGCATTTTTCGGTGTAATCCATTTCAAAGCAGCTTCGGGCAGCTCTTCCAAAAATCGGCTCTTGATGTTGTAGCGCGTTTGCCCATGCAACATGCGGGTTTGCGCCAAGCTCAGGTAC
>JAYWHJ010000038.1:0-4707 GCA_043777795.1 Polaromonas sp.
GTGCTGGCCACGCTCAGGTACACCAGTACGCTGCGGCTACCGGCCACGGCGCTGGGGTTGATACGGGTGACAGTTGCAGCCACCGACTCGCTGCGGCCCTCAAACTGCAGCTTGGCCTGCTGGCCAATGCGCACATCCACCGACTCGGCGGCGCCCAAATTGGCCTCCAGCTCCAAGCGGCTGATGTCGATAATCTCCACCACCCGCGCTTCCACGCCTACACGCTCGCCCGGCTGTGCAGAGCGCTGCGAGATGATGCCACTGATAGGCGCTTTAAGGACCGTGTCTTCCAGCGATTTGCGGGCAACGTCTACCCCTGCCATGGCAGAAGCATGGGTTGATTTGGCCGCAGCCAAGCTAGCTGCAGAGGTTTGCAGCGCAGTGGCCGAGATAAAGCCTTGGTTCACCAAGGCCTTGTTGTTGTCAAAGGAGCGCTGGGCAATGTCAATTTGCGCTTTGGCGGCTTCAGCGCTTTGCTGTGCTTGCTGCACGCGGGCTTGGTATTCGGCCGGATCTACGCGGGCAATGACTTGCCCGGCTTTGACGGTGTCTCCCTCGCGCACGGTCAGGCCTTGCAGTTCGCCGCTTACGCGGGCTTTCACCAAGGCGCTGTTGGCCGCCTTCAGCGCCCCGGAGATGGGCATGCCTTCGGACAGCTCCAGCATCTGGACGGTCGCAATGTCGCTGGCCGCCAGCTCAATGACGGCCTCGGGCTTTGGCGCGTTGGCTTTGGCCTGCTCGGCCTTGCGGGCGGCTACAACACGCATGCCTGCAGTGCCTAGCGCGCCCAAGATAAGCAATGCCAAAAGCCATTTCCAATATGTTTTCATGAGATCGTATGCGTGTGAGAAGGGTTAAAGCGTAACAAATACTTGTGAAGCGCAGGTTAATCCCGCTTGAGCAGGCCATGCACCAGCATGTCGGCTTGCGCGGTCAGGTAGCGCTCGGGGTCAATTTGGTGGTTGCTGGCCACGCAGCAGCCCATGGAGTGCTTCCAAGTGACTAAATAAATCAATGGCGTGATCATGGCGTACACCGCATAGTCCAAATCGACCGTGCGAAACTCGCCCTTGTCAATTCCGCGCTGAAGCACGCAGCGTATCAGGCGCAGGTTCGGGTCAACGACCTCTGCATGGTAGAAGGTTGCCAGCTCTGGAAAATTGGTTGCCTCGCTCATCATCAGCTTGGTCAGGCCTGATGCTTTGGTGGCGCCAAAGCGCGCCCACCACTCTTGCATCAGGTAGGGCACGAGCTGCGCGGTAGGGCCGGGGTAGTTTTCTACTTCGTCAAAGCCTTGGTTCACTTTGCTGGAGATGTTCTCACGCACGACTGCTTTGAAGAGGTCTTCTTTGGTAGGAAAGTACAAAAACAGCGTGCCCTTGGACACACCGGCGCGTTTGGCCACTTCTTCGGCCCGAGTCGCGGCAAAACCTTTTTCTACGAATAAGTCGAGCGCAGCGGCCAATAGCTCACCCGGGCGCGCTTCTTTGCGCCGCTCTCGGCGAGCACCAAGGTTGTCAAGAGGAGGGGTTGAGCTCACTGGAAAATACGATTAATGACCAATTGGTTATTAATGTAGCGCAAGCGCAGCGAAGGGTCAAGTGCAATAGGCTTTGAAAGGACTCTATTTGGTGAAGGCAGTGCCCAAAAGCTCGCGCAGTATTTGGCGGGAGTGGCGCAAACCGTCGGCGCTGGGCAACCACTCCAAGCCCGCCGCATTAACAGGCTCGGTAAAGCCCATGGGCGCCGGCGTTACAAAAAAGCCAGCCTTTTCAAAGGCGCGCTGGGCACGGGGCATGTGCCACGCGTGGGTAACAAGGGCAATGCGCTCGACGCCCTCTTTGCGCAGCAGCGCTGCAGTCATGACGGCGTTTTCACTGGTATCCCGTGAGTTGCTCTCCGACCAGCGCAGCGGACCGATACCTAGCTGGGCCATCCAGCGCTGCACCGCTTGGGCTTCTGTATCGGTTGTTGCGTCTGCAGCCCAGCCTACGCCACCGCTAAACCCGACTGGCAAACCCGAGCTGCGGGATAGAACCACGCCATAGTGCATGCGTGCAATGGTTGCGCCGCTGGGGTGCGGTTTGTCGTACTCTCGGCTGCGCGTTTCTGCCCCACCACCCAGCACAATGATGGCTTGCACTTGCTGTTGCTTGAGGGTGGCGCTGGCGGTGGCCAAGCTAATGTGGGGAACAGCAGGCAGCAGATATCGCCCCATCCATACCGCAAACACATTGCAGCTGACGATCCAAAGCGAGCACAACCCGAGCAAGGCCACCGAGATACCCAACCGGCTGCGGTAGCGCAGCATCAGCCATAGGCCCAGGGCTATGACCAGCAAGCCTCCCGCAGGGGGTAATGCCAATACGGTGAGCCAGGGTTTTAGAAAATTAAGTTCTGGAGGCATATCAAAGAAAAGGATGTAGCTGGGTGAAGTAAGCCAGAAGGGCTGAGAGTATAGATCCCGGCGCATATTACTACGAAATGTATAGCTGCTCCCGCAATATTCTAATGGGCTAAAGGCGTAAACAGTGTATGAATGGCGCACTGACGGATGGCAGCCTTCAGGGAGCTCGCGTAGGCGCTACCTCAGTGCGTTGCTAGCGCAGCGGCAAAGGGACAGCCCGGTCGTGCAAAAACTCGATCAACAGAGCCAGGCTTTGGGGTACATCGCTGGCTGTGTGGTGCAGCGCCCAACGCCTGGTGCTCAGTTCCACCGGCTCTTGCGCGCCATCAGGCTGCGGCGGCTTGGCTTTAGAGTCCAGCCCCAAGGAGCAGACCTGCATGTCGGGCATGCGCAATACCGGGTTTGACGTGTCGGATTTCAGAGCGAGAGGGCTGTTGTACCAAACGCTTCCTGCTGGCTCCCACACATTGCCTTTGAGCGCCAAAGCAAGGCATTAAAAGGCATGCTTAGGTATACCGGAGTGAATGTGCACGCCACCGTTGTCTTCGGTGCGCTGGTACTTATCAAGCAGGTGTTTTGGCTGCGGGTCGGTGCCAAAGTACGGGGCATTTTCATAGGTTTCTCGGCTTTGAACATGCGCAGGCTGTGGGCCTTGGCTGCTGGGTCCATGATGTCTTTTACTAACAGTCAATCAGATTTTTGCGCATCAGTCTTGGTGTCCCATTGGCGGGTCAGCATGCCCAGTACGTCGGCAAAATGCCCGTTGAGCGCGCCACTTTCGTTTGGTACAGTAAATCGGCACTCTAGGTGATGCCGCCATGCGACAGCCCGTGCCCCATCACATCCAGCGAACGGGTAAATCGCGTGAACAGATTGCCATCGCCATCGCCATAGGCTATTTGCTCACTTGTCCAGAAGGCGTTATTCAGGTTTTTTCCATATGCACGCTGGGCACCAGGGCTATGCCCGCGCCGTCCAGCGAGTTCCGTTGAAACACGCTGTCGTAAAAATCGTAGGGGATGCCGCTATGTTCATAGGCTTCGTCTACTCCGACGTCGCCGTTTTTGGGCAATACCTGGCCTTCACTAAGCGCCAGCTTGCCGGGCAAGCTCGAAGCACCCAAGGTTTGCGCGCCGTAGATTTCGCGTACCTTGCCCCGCTATGCGGAGTTGGCAACGACGGGCAAACGTGACCCCGTATGAAAGCCCACGCGCTCCACGCGCACCTTGTCAGATATGCTGCGCGTGCTCGCAAGCCAGGTGTTCGCAACCACGTCGGCCGTCACGTCCGTGCAATTGCTCGGCCAGTCCAGAACGTAGGGCAGCAGGAAACAGTGCAGGCCATGCCTGCAAGGGACTTTTAGGTGCAGCACAATCCTTGCCGTAGCACCACCAAGGGCGAATGCCTGGGCAATTTACTTTACGCAAACGCTATGTTTAATATAGCTTTTCCCGCGATATTCTGTTGGGCTGCAGACCTAAAACATATAAATTCCAGCATGTTCTAGAGAATTCCGTTGCCATTGCTGGCACCTCCTTAGCTACAGCCTAGTAAAAGGCTTGCAAACCCGTCTGCGCGCGGCCCAAGATGAGTGCATGCACATCGTGCGTGCCCTCGTAGGTGTTCACGGTTTCCAGGTTGATCATGTGGCGGATCACATGGTATTCGTCGTGGATGCCGTTGCCGCCGTGCATGTCGCGCGCCATGCGGGCGATGTCTAGCGATTTGCCGCAGCTGTTGCGCTTAATCAGCGACACCATCTCGGGCACTGCTTTGCCTTCGTCCATCAGGCGGCCTACTCGCAGGCAACCTTGAAGGCCCAGCGTGATCTCGGTTTGCATGTCGGCGAGCTTCTTCTGGATGAGCTGGGTTTGCGCCAAGGGGCGGCCAAACTGTTGGCGGTCTAGCGTGTATTGGCGGGCTGCGTGCCAGCAAAACTCGGCTGCGCCGAGTGCGCCCCAAGCAATGCCGTAGCGCGCTTTGTTCAGGCAGCCGAAGGGGCCTTTGAGGCCGCTGACGTTGGGTAGCAGGTTGGCCTCTGGCACAAATACGTTGTCCATCACGATCTCGCCGGTGATAGACGCGCGTAGGCTCATCTTGCCTTCGATCTTGGGGGCGGTCAGGCCCTTCATGCCTTTTTCCAAAATGAAGCCATGGATGGCTTCTTGGCCACCGACCGTGCCGTCGGCGTTGACCACTTTGGCCCAGACGATGAATACGTCGGCTATCGGTGCATTGGTGATCCACATCTTTGCACCATCTAACTGGTAGCCACCATCCACGGGTTTGGCGCGGGTGAT
>JAYWHJ010000039.1:0-13312 GCA_043777795.1 Polaromonas sp.
ACTGTCATGGCTCCGAGTTTAGAGGGCTGCGCACGCTGGGGTGTGCGGGATTACCTTAGGTTGGTGACCAACCTGTGTCATCGACACGTCACCAACGTGGTTTCTGCACGTAAACGGCACGCCATCAGTACACCAGCTTGCCCGTCTCCTGGCTGCGCCCAGCGTGGGCCGCGTCTTTCAAGGCCTTGGTGATCACGGCCGTGATGACGCTGGCAAAGTAGGTAGCGCCCCAAGCGGCGTAGCGGGCTTCTTCTGCCGGAGTGAGCGCCAGGATGCCTGCACATTTACCAGTAGACACAATTGCGCGCACGGCTTTTTCCATGGCGGCTTGCACTGCCGGGTCATCAGCGCGGTTTTCGTAGCCCATGCTGTGCGCCAGGTCGTTAGGGCCGATAAAGACGGCATCCACGCCGTCTACCGCTGCGATCTCGGCAGCGGCGTTGACGGCTTCCATGGTTTCCACCATCACTACCAAAGCGACGTCTTGGTTGCTCAGCGCATTGTGCGCCCCGCCGCCAAAAGCCCCGTAACCCGAGGCCCGCACCGAGTAGGCACAGCCGCGCTGGCCGCTAACACCCTGGAAGCCCGCAGCACGTGGGTAACGCACCTTGTTCACCACGGCACGCGCATGTGCGGCGCTTTGCACCATGGGGATTTGCAGCCCACTGGCGCCGGCGTCCAGCGTGCGGGCAATGTCCTGCTCCAGGCAGCGCACGAGGGTGGGCATGCCAGCGGCGCGGGCCGCGCGCATCATGTGCTCGGTCGTCTCGATGCTGGCGCTGCCGTGCTCGTTGTCGATGATGGTGAAGTCGTAACCTGCATAGGCCGTCATCTCGATCAGAACGGGTGAGCACAGGCCGTTAAACAGGCCGCGAACGGGGGTGCGGCTTTTCATCATTTGGCTAAATCGTACGTCGATGGGGTGCTGGATGGAGGAGCTCATTGGCGGATGTCCTGTGAGGGGTTGGGTTGTTAGAAGTGTCGGTCGGGTTGCGAATGTCACGTGGCTGTCCAGCCGCCATCCAGCATCAGCGCACTGCCAGTCATCAGGCTGGACGCATCGCTGGCTAAAAACACCACTGCGCCCATGACTTCTTCGGGCTGTCCGATGCGCCCCAGGGCGATCTTGGGCACGGCCCAGTCCATAAACTCTTTGCTGGCCAGCAAGGGGGCGGTCATGGGAGTTTCGATGTAGGTAGGGCAGATGGTGTTGACGCGGATATTGTGCGGCCCTAGCTCCCAAGCCAAGGCCTTGGTCATGCCCTCGATGGCGTGTTTGCTGGCGCAGTAGGCGGTGCGCTTGGCCGCGCCGATGTGCCCCATCTGCGACGACATATTGATAATACTACCGCCCTTTTTGCCCTGGGCGACGGCGGCCAGCATACTGCGCGCGGCGGCACGTGCCACGTAGAAGGCGGCCTTGATGTTCAAGTCCAAAATTACGTCCAGATCATCGTTGCTGGCCTCGGCCAGCAGCTTGGGTCGGCTGGTGCCTGCGTTGTTCACCACCACGTCAAACGGGCCGTGCTCGGCAAACAACGCGTCTACCGCTGCGCTATCTTGCACGTTCAGCACAGCGTAGCTGCTTTTCAAGTCTTTATTGCCGCAAGCCTCTTCAATACTGGCGCAAGCAGCTATCAGTTCAGCAGCATTGCGGGCTACCACCAGCACCTGCGCTCCGGCCTGCGCCAGCGCGTGCGCAGCCGCCAGGCCCAGGCCTTTGCTGCCACCGGTGACCAAGGCTTTGCGGCCATCAAGGCGAAAACTGGGGGTGATAAACATGGGCATTTCCTTCACGTAAAGGGTATCAACGAGGCGTTGGTTGGATGCCGGAAATTCTATGCCAAAGGGGTGGATCGGGTAGTCACAGCGACGACTCAAATGACTTTATCGCTATAAAGTTAATAGCTTCTTCCGCAATATTTTATTGGACTAGAGACCGATTTACCTACTAAATCCATGCTCCAGCGTGCCAATCACTTGGTCAGCAAACTCGCTGTAGCGCATAGGGCCATCAGGGCGCAGCCAAGTGAAGGTCCAGTTGATCATGCCAAACAGCATCATCGTCAATGCGGTTTGATTGGCATCCGTCAAACGCTGCGGGTAAGCGCGGCGCAAAAAGCGGGTGAAGGCGCTGACGATGTCGCGCTGGCGCTGCATGATCAGGCCGCGCTGGGACATACCCAATGCTGCGTCCGCAGCATCGCTCAAAAACTTGGTGTCGTTCAGCAATGCAGCGTGGCGGGTGGCGGAGCTTTCGTACTCTTGCAAAAAGTTGCGCACCAGTTGGTGCAGGGCGGCGCGGTCGTCGAGCTTTTTGCGCTGCGCATGGGCCTCGGTCTCGCCTATCAAGGCCAGCAGGCGCTGGGTGTAGCGGTCTAGCAAGTCAAACAGCAGCGCCTCTTTGCTGTCGTAGTAGTGGTAAATGCGCGCCTTGCTGGTACCCACCTTGGCAGCCACCGTGGCCATGCTGGCGGCGGTGTAGCTCTGCTGGGCAAAGCACTGGGCGGCTGCGTCCAAAATCTCATCGCGCTTTAAATGGTGATCGGCGGACTGGGGGCGGGCCATGGCGATAAGGACGTTTTTGCGTGGCGGGAATGGAGGGCGAGCGAAGGCTGGCGCTGACGTCAGTACGGATTAGCGTAACCCAGCGCGCCCAGCAGCAAAATCTCCAACGCCTCCATCTCAAAAGCATCTTTCTGGCTGCCTTCATGGTCGTAGCCCTGCGCGTGCAGGGTGCCATGCACGATGAGGTGGGCGTAATGCGCCTCCAGTGTCTTGCCCTGTTCAGCAGCCTCGCGCTCCACCACCTCGGCGCACAGTACCAGGTCGGCCATCACCACCGGCTCCAGTGCGTAGTCAAAGGTGAGCACATTGGTTGCGTAATTTTTGCGACGGTACAAATTATTCAGACGCTGGGCCTCGGCCTCGCCGTCAATGCGCACGGTGATTTCGCCTGCATCTTTGAGCGCATGGTTTACCCAGGCCTGCACCCGGGCGCGGGTGAGCAGCTTGCGCAGCGCCGGGGCCTGCGGTACTGCGCCAAATTGGAGGCTAATGCTGGTTTTAGGAGTTATTTTGAGCATGAAATTAGGCCTTGGCCCTTTAAAATATTGCGGGGGCAGCTATTTTTTATATAGCGCATCTTAGGGTCGTTTTGCTGCACTTACTTTTTAGCCGCATCGTACGCATCGACAATGCGCGCCACTAGCGGATGGCGCACCACATCGCCACTGTTAAAGCGGGTGTGTGCAATGCCTTCCACGCGTTTGAGCACCATATCGGCTTCGATCAGGCCGCTCATCTGGCCATGCGGCAGGTCAATCTGGCTCACATCGCCGGTAATCACCGCTTTGCTCGCAAAGCCGATGCGGGTGAGAAACATCTTCATCTGCTCGGGTGTGGTGTTTTGGGCTTCGTCCAAAATCACAAAACTGTGGTTCAGCGTGCGCCCGCGCATAAAGGCAAGGGGCGCAATCTCGATCTGCTGGCGCTCAAACGCCTTGAGCACTTTGTCCACCCCCATCAGCTCGTACAGCGCGTCGTACAGGGGGCGCAAATACGGGTCTACCTTTTGCGCCATGTCGCCGGGCAAAAAACCCAGGCGTTCGCCCGCCTCTACGGCCGGGCGAGTGAGCACGATGCGCTGTACGCTGCTGCGCTCCAACGCATCCACCGCGCAGGCTACGGCCAAATACGTCTTGCCGGTGCCTGCGGGGCCAATGCCAAAAGTGATGTCGTGCTTGGCAATATTGTCCAGGTAGGTGGCCTGGTTGGGGCTGCGGGCGCGCAGGTCAGCGCGGCGGGTTTGCAGCGCAGCCTCGCCATCAGCGCCCAGCCCCATGCGCGGATCGCCCGACAGCATGAGTTGCAGGGTGTCCAGCGGTATTGGCCGCGCGGCCATCTCGTACAGGGCTTGCAGCAGCTCCATGCCGCGCGTAGCCGCGGCCTTGGGGCCGTCCACCTTGAACTGCTCATGGCGGTGCGCAATCTTCACCCCCAGAGCCTGCTCAATGCGGCGCAGGTTCTCGTCGGTGGGCCCGCACAGATTGCCGATGCGGGTGTTATTGCTGGGGGAAAATAGGTGGCGAAGGATCATAGAATGCTTCAATAATAGTCCCAAAATAGCCCAACTGCGCCATATGGCGCCATCCAACCAAGCGAACACTCCCATGATTGGCAAACTCACAGGCACTTTGGCCGAGAAAAACCCTCCTGAAGTCATCCTCGACTGCGGTGGCGTGGGCTACGAAGTGCAGGTGCCCATGAGCACCTTCTACAACCTGCCGGGTCTGGGCGAGCGCATTAGCCTGCTCACACAATTTATTGTGCGCGAAGACGCTCAAATTTTGTACGGCTTTGGCACGCCGCAAGAGCGTGGCGCCTTCCGCCAACTCATCAAAATCTCCGGCATCGGCCCCAAGATGGCCCTAGGCGTATTAAGCGGCATGAGCGTGGCCGAACTATCCCAGGCCGTCACCCTGCAAGACCCCAACCGCTTGACCAAAATCCCCGGCATCGGCAAGAAAACCGCCGAGCGGCTAATGCTGGAACTCAAAGGCAAACTCGGCGCTGACCTGGGTATCCACGCCACTATAGCTAACGATAACCAAGCCGACATCCTCCAAGCCCTGATCGCCCTGGGCTACAGCGACCGCGATGCGGCATTGGCGCTCAAAGCGCTGCCGCAGGATGTGGGGGTGAGTGAGGGGATTAAGTTGGCGTTGAAGGCGTTGGGGAAATGACCCGCATTGATCACCTGAAGAGCGGAAGATATTGGGCAGTGTCAGTGGCCGCACTGATTGTGTTTTTATTCTGGATTCAAAAGGTAAGTATGCGCGACTTACGGCGCTGGCTTTTTTGGCGACCTAACTTTTACAAAAACGTTTTTGGAACGCCTAGAAAACTAAGTGATCTATTCTCTTTTAGTGGTCAGCGCTTGGGAATTTGTGACTGAATGAGGCGTTGATTGAAATCACTATGACCATCCAAACCGACAACTTCTCCGCCCCCCAGCGCATCATCTCCGCCGCGCCCGACTCACCCAAGGAAGAGGCGATTGAGCGGGCTCTGCGGCCCAAGCTGTTTGACGAGTACGTGGGGCAGGAAAAGGTGCGTGAGCAGTTGGAGATTTTCATTGGCGCAGCCAAGATGCGCAATGAAGCGCTTGACCATGTGCTGCTGTTTGGGCCGCCGGGTTTAGGCAAAACCACGCTCTCCCACATCATTGCGCACGAGCTGGGCGTGAACCTGCGCCAGACCAGCGGGCCGGTGCTGGAAAAACCCAAAGACTTGGCGGCGCTCTTGACCAATCTGGAAAAGAATGACGTATTGTTTATCGACGAAATCCACCGCCTAAGCCCTGTGGTGGAAGAGATTTTGTACCCCGCGCTGGAGGACTACCAGATCGACATCATGATCGGCGAAGGCCCGGCGGCACGTTCGATCAAGCTGGACTTACAACCCTTCACTTTGGTGGGTGCCACCACCCGCGCAGGCATGCTGACCAACCCGCTGCGCGACCGCTTTGGCATTGTCTCGCGGCTGGAGTTTTATACCGCTGAAGAGCTGGCGCGCATCGTCAAGCGCAGCGCCGCACTGCTGAACGCGCCGATGGATGTGGAGGGTGGCTTTGAGATTGCCCGCCGCTCACGCGGTACGCCGCGCATCGCCAACCGCCTACTGCGCCGCGTGCGCGACTATGCGGATGTGAAAGGCAAGGGCGTTATCACCCTGGACATTGCCAACTTGGCCCTGAAGATGCTGGACGTAGACCCGCAGGGCTTCGACATCATGGACCGCAAACTGCTGGAGGCCGTGATCCACCGCTTTGACGGCGGCCCAGTGGGCCTGGACAACATCGCAGCCAGCATTGGCGAGGAGCGCGACACGATTGAAGATGTGATCGAGCCTTATTTGATCCAGCAAGGCTTTTTACAGCGCACGCCGCGTGGGCGCATTGCAACGCTGGCTGCCTACAAACACTTGGGTGTGGTGCCGCCGAAGAGCAGTGCTGATTTTTTTTCGGGTGATGCTTAACACCGTCAAGGAGGTCTGCGCTGCCAAGCCCGTTGGATTTGGCTTTACGGCTTTAGTCTGAAAAACTCTTGGTTGTATTGCGCAAAGCTAATCCACTGCGAAAGCGGCGAGGCTAAGGCCGCTATTGCCAACAGGGCAAACAACACCACGGCCACGGCGACCGATACCCGCCGCTGCAGCAGCGCGCCCTGCACCCACAGCGTAGCGCCCAGCAGCGCTACACCCCAAGCCCACCCTTGCACTGGCATGCGGTCTGAAAACCACAAGAACAGCCCGACACATTGCAGCATGGCCAGCAGCACCGCAAAGGCCAGCGCCTGCGCCGCGCGTGGCGCTGGCACCTCAAACTTGTGACTTGCCTCTTGCATGGAAAACGCTGACTTGGGAAAGCGGGCCTCTACATCTGCCGGTCGCCAACCGGGAGGTTTGTAAAACACGCGCAGCTTGTCCACCCAGTATTTGGCATGCCATGCGTCCTTGAGCATGCTGGCATAGCCTTCCACATTAGCCCACAGCGGGTCCCACGATTGGAGCTTTGACCGGGTGCCGTACACGCAGGGTTCAGCCACATCTTCGTCTTTGAAGCTGCCAAACACCCTGTCCCACACCACCCAGATGCCGCCGTAGTTTTTGTCCAGGTACGCATCGTTCACGGCGTGGTGCACGCGGTGGTTGGATGGGCTGCAAAACCAACGGTCAAACCAGCCCAGCTTGCCCACATGCTCGGTATGCACCCAAAACTGGTAGAGCAAATCGACCAACGCGACGATGCCAAACACCACGGGCGGCACACCCGCCAGCGCCATGGGAATGTAGAACACCCAGCCCAGCAGAGCGCCGCTGGAGGTTTGGCGCAGTGCGGTGGACAGGTTGTAGTCTTGGCTTTGGTGGTGCACCACGTGGGCGGCCCAGAAAATAGCCGTCTCATGCCCCGCACGGTGCAGCCAGTAGTAGCAAAAATCGTAAAAAACAAGGGCAAGAAACCAACCGTACCAAGTGTTCCAAAAGGCTTTGGCGGCCTCTAGCGGCACCAGGCTGACCGAGGCATAGATAAAAGTGTAGATACCCAAGCGCAGCAGTCGGGTGAAGACGGCGGTGAACTGGCTCATCATGCCCAGGCTCAGGCTGTTGATGGCGTCGGCAAGGCGGTAGGTGATTTTGCCTTTGCCACGCCGCTGTAGGTGCCAGCCCCAAGCCAACTCGATGGCCATAAGAAGGATGAAGACTGGCGTGGCGTAAACAATGACTTTGCCCATCCGGGCATTGTGCGGGGTATCAGGCCAAAGCACCTCTAGCATCTACCCTGATGATTTCTTCTACTGTGCCGTGCAGCAAGCCACCCCGCACACCCACCATATAGCTGTGCAGGTTGACCGTGGGGTCGCAGTGGCCGGGCACCAGCCAGACGGTGTCGCCCAGCTCGGGCAGTTGGCTGCCGCGCAATATGCCGTGCTCGTCGCCGCCATTGGCAAACACCCAGTCTGCGCCGTGGCCGGCCCACGGCTTGGGCAGGCCCGAGTCGATGGCGTGGCTTTTGTGGCCTGCGTCTACCACCGCGCGGTCATCGCTTGCCCCAGGGGTGGAGGGTTTGCTGCGGCTCATGACCTGCGATTTGACAAACAAGGCGTGCTCAAACTGGGGCTGCTGCGGGTCGGCCTCATTGGCGGCGTAATCGGCATCCATGAACAGGTATGAGCCTGCTTGGAGTTCGCCATACGCGCCACTGGCGGCCTCGTGGCTGAAGGTGCCGCTGCCTGCGCCGGTGACCAAGGGCACGTTAAAGCCTGCCGCTTCAAGCACGCGCTGGGTGCGCTGCACGTCCGCTACCACAGCAGCAATGGCAGCGCGCCGCTCAGCGGCACTGCGCAGGTGCTGGGCGCGGCCATGGTAGGCCTGCAAACCTGCAAAGCGCAAACTCGGGTGCTGCGCGATGGCTTGCACCAGGGGCAGCGCGGCATCGCCCGGCGGGACACCGCAGCGCGCTTGCCCCACGTCGATCTCTACGTACACATCCATGCGGCTGCCAGCACCGTGCGTGGCCATGGCCTGCGCGATGCGCTGGATGCCCAGCAGGCTGTCTACCGCCACCGATATTTGGCCTTTTTGTGCCACCAGCGCAGTATTTAATTGCGAGAGAAGCTCACATTTCGATAGTGATACGGCCTGATTGCTCATATACACATTGGTAACCCCGCCGGCCACCATGGCAGCGGCTTCAGACGGTTTTTGCACGCACACACCTACGGCACCGGCGTGCATTTGCCGCAGGGCCAGCGCGGCGGACTTGTGCATCTTGGCGTGCGGCCGCAGGCGCATGCCGTGCTGGTTCGCAAAGGCTTGCATGCGCTCCAGGTTGCGCTGCATCGCGTCCAGGTCGACGACCAGTGCGGGTGTATCGATAGCGGCCACCGAGCGGCCTATCAGAGCAGTCAAATTCATAGATATAGTGTGAAATGGTGAGGTATGAATGGCGCCAGACTAGCGCTTGGGCATCGACGGCATCGCGCCACCGCCAAAGCCCCCGGCACCGCCGCTGGGCATGGAAGGCAGGCCCATTGAGGGTGCACCCGAGCCACTGCCAGCGCCCGGAATATTAAACGGCACCGGCAGCGGCTCGTTCACATTGCCGGGGCCGCCAAACACGTTTTTCAGAATTTCATTTTGCATACCTTGCATCTGGCGCTGCTGGTTTTGTTGCTGCGGTGTGAGGTTTTTTGCACCTGAACCAGGGATCGCAGTGCCAGCGCCAAAGCCTTTAAAAATATCCTGCAGGCTTTGCCCTTCGCGCATCATGCCGCGCTCCATCAGCCCGCGCTGCATGATGCTGTCCAGGTTGCTGCGGTGCTGCACGATATCGTTGTCATACAGGCCACGGGCGCGCACCAAAAACACCGGTAGCTCTCTGCCATACAACTGGGGGATAAAGCTTTTGGGCGCTACAAACGCGGCTTGCCCCACAGCTACATCGACTTTGCCTTGGGGGGTTTCCAGCGTGGTAGCGCCCTCAAACACCACGCTGTGTGTGCCCGCCTCGGCGGCGGTGTCGGCATCCTCTTCGCTCAGGTAGATTACCTCGTGGTCGGTGCCGCGAACGCCGATCGTGGCGGTGGGCGTGATCACGCGGTAGGCAGACGAGCGGGTCTTGCCGATCCAGCCCGTCACCGTACGCAAGCTGCCTTTGAGGAGATTGATCAACGAGGTGTCTTTGTTGTTGCCGTTGGCGGCGTAGCCTGTAATCTTGATGCTGGAGTTGGCCCGCACAGCCAAAAAAGCGCCATCCAGCATCGTGGCATGGGCCTCACTCTCCTCCTCTGTTTTGATGGTGTCACCCACCTCCAGCGCCATTCCTGCGGTGATGTTGCGCGGCGTACCTCGCAAGGTGGTAATGGTGACGGTGCCACTCAGCAAATCTACCGTGCCAATGGCGGTGCTGGTCGACGCTGCGGCGCTGGCCGGTTTGGCCGGAGCTTTTGCAGCAGGGGCTTGTTGCGCCCAAATCAAGCTGACCCAGCTAGTCAAAGCCACGCACAGCAAGGCTGCGCGTCCTAGTTGTACGATGTTCATGCGTGGCATCCTGCTAGCTAGTGAGCATGCGTCGTTTCAGTATGCATATGTAGACTATTGTCGCATCCGTTGACCGTTGCAACCAGGTGAAGTTCGTCACTAAAGATTTTTATGGAGATTCATCGCAAAGGGGCTGCTAACACCGACCGTCGGAACCCAAGCGCTTACGCGGTCGCATCATCGCGCGTGGCCTCGTAAGCGGCATTGTCAATGTGGGAGGTATCCGCCCAGCCCACCAAACTCAAATGCTGCCCGTTCCACAGCAGGCGGTTGACGGCAGCGTTGTGCAAATCCCAAGTACGGGCGGCTTGAATGTCCAGGCCGGTGGCGGCGCGGTACAGCACGTCCATCACGCCGCCATGGCTGACGATAACGATGTGCTTGCCCACATTTTTCTCCGCCAGCGCCTGTATACATTGCGTTATTCGCTCTCGTAACTGCAGCAAGGACTCGCCACCTGGCGGCGCAAAGTCGGGCACGCGCTTGCGCCACAGCAAAGCTTGCTCGGGCATGGCGGTTTCGATCTCGGCGAAGGTTTTGCCCTCAAATTCGCCAAACCCGCGCTCACGCAGAGCCTCGTCGGTTTGCACGGTCAAGCCGTGCGGCTTGGCCACCGACAGCGCGGTATCGTAGGCGCGCCATAGGTCACTGCTGTAAACCACGTCTATATCGTCGCTCGCCAACGCTGCGCCTGCACGGTCAGCCTGCCAGCGGCCTTTGGCGTTCAAGCCAATGTCCAACTGGCCTTGAATGCGGGTATCCACGTTCCAGGCGGTCTCGCCGTGTCGGATGGCGGTGATGCGGGTGATGTTCATGGCAATTTTTACTATATTATTAATAGCTGCTCCCGCAGTATTTTATTGCGCCGCAGCCTGATTGATCATAAATTTTTAGCGCGGTGCTAGCTCTATACCCACTTGGCGCGGGCCCGCAGGCGGTGCGGGAAAGCCTTGCAGCGCGGCATCAAACATGGCGGGCAGTATATTCAGGCTGTCGGCCCACGGGCTCTCGTGTTTGGCGCGGGTTTCGTATACCACTTGGTTGCTGGCCGTGTCGCGCAGTACCAGGGACACTTCGCGCACATAGGAGGGTGGCGGGAAGTAGGGATACGGAAAGCCAAACCCAAAACTTCCAACCACTGCCCCGTGGCCGCGCCCACGCCCTACCAAATACGGCCCGCTGCCCACGCCCACGTAGCCGCCAAAGCGTGGCCCCCAATCGTCCCACACGGCCAAGTCGCTGCGCTGCACGTTGATACCCATTTGCACGCTGTAGCGCGCAGCGGGGCTGGCCGGTGCGTCGCCCACACGCAGCAAGCCCACTTTGGTTAAGGCGGCTTGCGCAATGGCTTCTAGCTGGTCTGTACGCTGGGGCTCAACTTGCTGCGAGGGCAGCCGCTCAAAACGGTAGGTGCTGGCGGCGGGCACTGCCGCCAAAGTGGAGAAGGCGGTCACTTCACTGTCGATCAAGCGCACGCTGGCGCAGCCAGTCAGTTGCGCCACTGCAGCCACTGAGAGCAACACACTCACTATGTATTTAATAGCTTCTCCCGCAATATTCCATTGCGCTACAGCCCAGAAAGGCACTGATAACTTGGCAAACAGCTTAGTTAAAGCGAATGACATTGGCAGCGGGTACAAAGCTCTCATGGTCAAACCCTTTGTCACCCAGTGCGTCGGGCGTGCCGGTGGCTGTGAGGCCTTTGAAATTGTGCAGCTTGGCGTCCATCAAATGCGAGGGCACCACGTTTTGCATGGCGTGCAGCATATTATCCAGGCGCTCGGGGTGTTTGGCCTGCCATTCGCGCAGCATGATGCCGGCCTGCTTGCGCTGCAGGTTCTCTTGGCTACCGCACAGCGTGCAGGGAATGATGGGGTACTGCTGCAAGGTGGCCCATTTGACCAAGTCGCGCTCGTCCACATAGGCCAGTGGGCGAATGACGATGTGCTCGCCGTTGTCGCTTTGCAGCTTGGGTGGCATGCCTTTGAGCTTGCCACCAAAGAACATATTCAGCAGCAAGGTTTGCAGCATATCGTCGCGGTGGTGGCCCAGCGCGATCTTGGTGCAACCCAGCTCTTTGGCCACGCGGTACAAAATACCCCTGCGCAGGCGGGAGCACAGGGAGCACATGGTTTTGCCCTCTGGGATTTTGTCCTTCACGATGCTGTAGGTGTCTTGGTTCTCGATATGGAACTTCACGCCTTTTTGTTCCAAGTACGCGGGTAGCACATCGGCTGGAAAACCGGGCTGCTTTTGGTCCAGATTGACGGCGATCAGCTCAAAATCTATCGGTGCACGCTGCTGCAGCTTGAGCAAAATGTCCAGCATGGCGTAGCTGTCTTTACCGCCTGAAAGACACACCATCACCTTGTCGCCTTGCTCGATCATGTTGTAGTCCACAATCGCTTTGCCCACCTCACGGCACAGGCGTTTCTCCAGTTTGTGGTGGTCTACGCTGGTGCGCGCGCCAGTCAGCTTGTCAGGCGCGCCAGCCAGGGGCGCCACGGCGTCTAGCCAGGCTTGGGGTTCGGTGGGAGCATTCATATGCCCTTATTTTCGCACTTTCGCGTCGCCCATACTTTTTCCGCGAGCTGCACACGAATCCGCGGGTTGGAATGCCGAGACATCGTAAACGTCGTGCTCAGCCATCAAAATCGTGAATTTATGCACGCTTTTTTGCCAGCCCACCTTAGCCAAGTTGTAATGTCTACCTCCAAAAGGCGGGGCTACCTAAAATGATCCTTGTTGTTAGTTTGGCTGCTTGTTTGGTGTGTGATGCGATTTTTTTATCTGTTCGTTTGTCTGGCTGCCAGCCTTTGGCTGCCGCATGCCGCTGCAAACACGCCGAGCGGACAGCCTGCGGCTATCGCGCTTTCCCAATTAGGTAGCAAGCTAGGCACCCCGCATTTAACTGTGCGCGAGAACCTGCCGCGCGCTGTAGGCATTGAGCGTATTGCCAGCGAGCCTGCGCTCTTTATCCAACCGTTCGATCCCAGTATCGCTTACGCCATGGGACCACAGAGTGCCATGTGGCTGCATTTGCGGGTTTTGGCTGACGGGCCAAGCGCCGCCTTTGGCTGGACACTGGAGCTCCCCAAACCGTATATCGACCGCGCAGAGTTTTACCAAAAAGACGCACTAGGCACTTGGCAGATGCAAGCAGCAGGTGACCGCATTGCCCATGCGCAATGGCCCGTGCAGGGGCTTAATCCGCAGTTTGCATTGCCCATCATGGCTGCAGGTGTGCATGATTTTTATTTTAAAATTCAGGGCGATATCCCCCTGCACTTTTCCGTGCACCTGCAACGCACCGATGCGGCGAATACGCGATCTCAAAACAGATTTTTTCTAGGCGGTTTGCTTTTGGGCGTATGCGCCTTGATGCTGGCATTCACCGCGATACTGGCGGTTAGCACAAGTCAAAAGATATACCTGTGGTACGCGATATTTGTAGGCTCATCCTGCCTGGCCGCCGCCACCCATATGGGCTTGACGAGCTACGCGCTGTGGCCGCATGCTGCTGTGTGGCCCGAGTACTCCAACTATGGCCTGATCATGGTCGCCGTTGCAGCGCAGTTGCAATTTTGCCGCGCTATGTTTTTGCCCAGTAAAGAGCGGTCTTCGTGGCGCGCGGCGCTCACAGGCGCCATGGCCGCCAGCATCGCAGCGATCATTCTTCATCTGTGCAGCGACAACGCGTTTCATAGGC
>JAYWHJ010000040.1:0-4680 GCA_043777795.1 Polaromonas sp.
AACATGAACTCCCAAGCCTTGTCTTTCACCAAGGGGCCGGTATTCATGTTCTCCAGAATGTAGATGCCATTCCTTGCGAGCAAAATTTGGTGCACCTCAAACACACCGACATCTTTTTCAAACGGAATCACCTCCAGCGCCCACGAGTCAGCGCCGATGGCAATCACCTCTTTGGAGGCCAAATACAGCGCCCCCTCCTTGCCCAACCCTGGCTCGCCCGACAAGAAGCGTTTGTTGTCCTTGCCTTCCAGCGCCTGCCAGCCCGTGTGGAACAACACTACATCGCCTTTTTTGATTTCGATGCCCTGGCGTTTAGCTTGCTCATCGATCTCTTTGCGGTTAAAGGCCGTGCCCTCCTTGACCATGTCAGTGCCGAAATATGCCGTCATGTCCAGCACAATACCGCGCGTCACAAACGGTGGCACCTTCTCAATGCCCAGTTTTTTCAAGCCATTGGCCTGCACAAAATCTGAGTTTTTGTTGCAGTTGTAGTACACGTTGTCAATGCCAATGTGCCCCAAGCCATCCAGTTGCGAGCCAGTGCCTACCCAGCCCATGTAAATGTCATCGTTGTAGGTGGTTTTGGTGCCACCCAGACTGATACCGCCGGCCTGACCGGGCTGCAAAACGGTGATGCCCCACGTACGCGGCGCGTAGGCGGCGGTGCCTGCGTTGGTTTCAAAACCGAGCGGATAGGTTTTACCGGTCTTTACCAGCTTAGCCGCCTCAGCCGCCAATTGGGGGGTCAGCAAGTTGGCCGCACCAATCTCGTCGTTGGGGCCCCATTTGGATTTACACCAATCGTTTTGTGCCCAAGCGCTGGCGCTGCCAAGCGTGCCCAGAACGGCTGCCAGCATCCAAGCGCCTAGGGATGTACTTAATGTCATGTCAACTCCTTGTGTGATTCAAAGTGAAACCAAAACCAACTTGCCTGAAACACTTCCAAGCAAAACCAATGTAGCTATGGCTAGACCGAGCACCTGTCACATGCGCTTCAAAGCAAGGGAAAACCCTAGAAGCCATATTGTGTTGATGTGTACAGCGCGGCGCCTGTCACCGGGGTGTTTGTCGAGCATGACATGGACGTTATGCAGCGCTATCCACCCGCCTGACCCTGCTCTACAGCGGTCGCATGCGGGCCGATGGCCTGGCCAAAGACGTGCTGGTGTACCCCACGCGGCGCCAGACGATCGCGTGAACCACAGCATTGGCTACATGCCCAAAGACTGGGGCTTGGTGCTCGAGCTGACGGTCGAAGAAAATATTTGCCTGCCGCTGTGGGTGTCACCTGCCCTGGTGTTGAAAGATCGGCTGGAGTGTGTATACAACGTGCTGCGCGAGATGCGTGAGCGCAAAGCCCTGCCGCTCTCCGCTGGCCAGCAAAAAATGGCGACTCTGGCCGAGCTGCTGGCGCTCTCGCGCACTGAGAAGATGGCCTAGGCCGGATGTGCCCACGGTGGCCGAGCTGGGCTACAAAGACTTTGATGGCCAAAACTTTGTAAGACCGCTTTACTACCCTGTCGCTGGAGTCCACCAGCATGGATCGCCCGGCCGTGCGCCGCTGCAATGGGGGCGAATTAGGCAAGTGGAGCCGCTTGGTAAAAGAGCTCAATATCAAAGCTGAGTAGGCTGCGCGTTGCGCGCTAGCGTTTAGGCGTAATCCGGGGTTTGGCTTTGGGGTCCAACGTGCTGGCCATTTCATTGGCGCTGACACCAGAGAACAGGGCCGCCGCACGCACTTTGATTTCCAGCAGCTCGGTGGCACTCACTGTATAGACGCCCGTGGTTTGATTCACCTGGACAGTGAACTCCACATCTTTGCCGTTGTTGGACAACATGCCGCAGCTAAACTCGTAGTCCTCGTGCTCCCATGGGTAGCCATTGGCCGCAGCGCTGTAGTTCTCGTACACCACCTTATGAATTTCCCCGCTGGCAAAATCCAAAATCCCCTTAGATGTAATCACCTCATCGGAGAGTTCATCTGAAATCGTAATCGGCACTCTTAAATCCACAACGCTTATCCTTATTGGTTAAGCGGTGGATTTTCGCACAGGCTTAGAGCTACGCCGCTTTGACGCCGACAGCTTGCGCCACACGCTGGCAAAACCCGTCGATGTGGCTGCCATCGATCCAGCGTACAACCGCCACCATATCGCGGTCGGGGTCGATCCACACCAGGCTAGCACCCGCGCCAATGCAAAAATAGCTGTTGGCCGACGCACTGGGGAATACACCGCGCAAGCGGTTGAGCCACACCAAGGCGCCGTACCATGACGCAATGGCGCAGGGCGTTTGCATGCGCAGCACCCAACTGCTTGAGAGTACCTGCTTGCCAGCCACACGGCCCTGATTCAACAGCATTTGCCCAATTAAGGCTTGGTCCTCGCTGCTAATCGACATACCTGCACCCCAGTGGGTGCCTCCGGGTACCGACTGCATCGACTTGCCGTCAATCTCCACCCAGCTATTGCCATAGCCATCCCAACGCCAGCTGTCGCTTGCACCCACCGGTTGGGTGATGGCTTCTCTAAATACATCAGGCAGTGGTTTGCGAAACAGGTGCAGCAGCGCCAGTGACAACTGGTTGATGCGCACGTCGTTGTATTCCCAATAGCTGCCCGGCGTTTGCAGCGGGCGTGCATCCGCTTTCTTGTGGCCCGCGGCCTCTATCTCGGGGCGCGGCGGTTGGTATTGCAGATGGCGGTAGCGGTCTACCTGGTCGGGGATGCCAAAGCACTGGCCTTCCCACTCACTGGTCTGCTGCAAAAGATGCTGCCAAGTCACCGCACTGTTGTGCGCGCTGTCAAACCCGATGCCGGGCACCTTCATACGCACAGGCTCGTTCATGTCAGGCAACAAGCCTCTGTCATGGGCCACACCGGCCAGCATTGCAAGATAGGTTTTAGCGATAGAGAAAGTCAGGTCTGCGCGCTGTGGCTCGCCCCAGGCGATGACTTGCTGGCCACCCACGCGCACCACGCCCGAGACGGGGCCGCGCGGATGCACGGGCCCAAGCAGCCGGTTCCACGGCGGCGGGTCGGCATGGTGGATGCCCCAGTCTTCGTTGTTATCTCGCCCCCAGGGGGTTTCGTGCGCAATGGAAAATTCAACTGCGGCTTGCAGTTGGCTGTGATTTATCGAGGGCATGCGGTGTATCAATAAGCTGAGGTCTTGCGGCGCGCTATTTATGGTGGAGTCTGTCTGTATCAATCCACCGTGGCACCCGACGCGGCCACCACCTTGGCCCATTTGTCGGTCTCCGACGCTATCACCTTACCAAAGTCTTCAGGCGTGCCACCGATTGGCACACCGCCCAACGCGGCCAAGCGCTCGCGCATTTTTGGGTCTGCCAGAGCGCGGTTAACTTCGACGTTGATCTTGTCAATGGCCTCGCGCGGCGCGCCCTTGGGCATGCCAATGCCAAACCAAGCGGTGGCCTCGTAGCCAGGCACGGTAGCGCCGACAGTGGGCACATCGGGCATGGACGGCTCGCGCCCGGCCGAGGTCATGGCTAGGGCGCGGATGGTTCCGCCCTTGATGTGGGGAGCCGACGAGGGCAGGTTGTCAAAAAACACCTGCACCTGGCCGCCAATCAGATCGGTCAGCACTGGCCCTGCGCCTTTGTAAGGTACGTGCTGCATCGTGCAGCCGGTCATGGTTTTGAACAGCTCGCCCGAGAGGTGCGTGGAGGTGCCACTGCCCGAGGAGGCCATGTTGACTTTAGTTGGGTTGGCCTTGCAGTAGGCGATGAACTCGGCCACTGACCTAGCGGGTACGTTGTTCGCCACCACCATCACATTGGGCGTGCGTACTATGCCCGCCACGGGGGTGATGTCGCGCATAAAGTTGAAGTTGAGCTTTTTGTACAGCGAGGCGTTAATGCCATGTGCCGGGTTCACAAGCAGCATGGTGTAGCCATCCGGCACAGCGTTCACCACCGATTCGGTGCCAATATTGTTACCCGCGCCGGGTTTGTTTTCCACAATGAACTGCTGGCCCAGCTTGTCAGTCAGCCACTGCGCCATGATGCGGGCCAGCACGTCGGTAGTGCCGCCGGGCGGATAGGGGACGACCCATTTGACGGGACGCAACGGGTAGTCGGCGGCGGCCACCGAGCCAACGCCTGTGCCAGCCAATACTGTGAGCAGTGCGAGTGTGGCACGTCGGGTGAAAGAAGGCATCTATTTTCTCCTTGCATTCGTACTGCCTGCAACATGCATCGTACAGAAATCAAAGTAAATTATCGGCCTGATAGGACGCAACCTGAACGCTCGCTTACCCGAGTAAGCGGCTCTAGCTCACGGACCATGAGACAACATGGATTGGCCAAAAAAAATCCAACCGCCATGGGTTGGATTCTTCAAAATGGTGGAGTTGGCGGGAATTGAACCCGCGTCCGAAAACCTTTTTCCTTGCAGATCTACATGTGTAGCCAGTTGATTTGTGTCTCGCCCAACCCGTCGCGCAATGGCACGCTACCGATCAGACCAGGAGCCTATTTTCTCGTTCAACGCTAAGCCACCCAGCGCCAAACCATCCGATGTAAATAAGCTTGCAGCCGAGAAAGTCTAGGTTGCCCCAGACTCCCTTTGCCCATCCCACCGGAGAGATGTTGCAAGCCTCTCAGCGATTAAGCTGCGAGTGCGAAACGTTCGTCGTTTGCAGTTAGTTTTTTTGAAT
>JAYWHJ010000041.1:0-4678 GCA_043777795.1 Polaromonas sp.
GATATCTGGTCGGACACTTCGCCGCCAGAACCAGCACTAACTTGGTGACTGCTGATAAAGACTTCTTTCAGTTTAATGACCAAGAAGTCTTCCTGTTTGCCGCCTGCCAGAGACATGGATATGGTGGCATTTTTGAAGTGCTTACCTGCGGCGCAATTTTTAGATAATACTGGCGATGCGTTGTCGTACTTCTTGGTGAAGTGCACGTCCTGGGGCTTGCCCTTGCCTACAGCCAAGCCGCCGCCGCTGCTGTTGCTGCTGTTGGCTACGCCCCAGCTCCAGCTTTGCAGTGCGATCTCGTCTTTGTGTTTAGCGTGGGTGGACTCGCCTTTTACGCCATCTAGTTTTAAGTGGCAGTCGATGCTTATGTCAATGCTCCATTCAGGTTAAAAAGCGGGTACACCGCTCGGGTTGATAAATCACTCGCTGGGGGATCTGCTAGTTTCCCTTGCAAATCTCACTGCGTACCCATAGAACGAGAAGGCAAAATCTTTTCCAAACTTACCTGGATAAAGCAACATAAAGTGACAAAAAAAGGGCTACAGTTCTGAAGCCCCTCACTAGAAAATATGATTGACTGGTGACTATCCGCCAGCCTTACCCGATGGCAATTTAGACACCAAGCGCAGAGAGACAGTAAGACCTTCCAACTGGTAGTGAGGACGCAGGAAGAACTTGCTGCTGTAGTAGCCTGGGTTGCCTTCAATCTCCTCCACAATCACCTCTGCGGCGGCCAGCGGCTTTTGTGCCTTGGAGGTTTCTGAAGAGTTGACTGGGTCGCCGTCCACGTAGTTCATGATCCAAGCGTTCAGCCAGCGCTGCATTTCGTCTTTTTCTTTGAAGCTACCGATTTTGTCGCGCACGATGCACTTGAGGTAGTGCGCAAAGCGGTTGCAGGCAAACAGGTAGGGCAGACGTGCGGCCAAGTTGGCATTGGCGGTGGCATCAGGGTCGTCGTATTCCGCAGGCTTGTTGAGCGACTGGGCACCGATGAAGGCGGCAAAGTCGGAGTTTTTGCGGTGAATGAGGGACAACAAGCCAGCCTTGGACAGCTCAGCCTCACGGCGGTCACTGATGGCGATTTCAGTAGGGCATTTTTGGTCGACACCGCCATCGTCAGTGGGGAAGGTGTGCAACGGCAGGTTTTCTACCGCACCGCCCGACTCGATGCCGCGAATACGGGAACCCCAGCCGTACTGCTTGTACGAGCGGTTGATATTGGTGGCCATGGCATACGCCGCATTGGCCCAGGCGTATTTACTGTGGTCAGCACCGGCGGTGTCTTCTTCAAAGTCGAATTCTTCTACCGGGTTGGTATTAGCACCGTAGGGTGTGCGGGCCAAGAAGCGGGGCATGCACAGGCCGAGGTATTTGGAGTCGTCTGACTCGCGCAGGCTACGCCAACCTGCATACTCGGGGGTGGAGAATATCTTGGTCAAGTCTCGCGGGTTGGCCAGCTCTTGCCATGACTCCATCTGCATTAGCGATGGGCCTGCGCCGGTGATGAAAGGGGCGTGGGCCGAAGCGGCAATTTTGGCCATCTCGCCCAGCAGTTCCACATCGGGTGGGCTTTGGTCGAAGTGGTAATCTCCTACGATGGCACCAAAGGGCTCGCCGCCGAACTGGCCGTACTCTTCCTCGTACACTTTTTTGAACAATGGGCTTTGATCCCAGGCTGCGCCTTTGAAGCGTTTAAGGGTTTTGCCTAGCTCTTGCTTAGAGATGTCCATCACGCGAATCTTCAAATGTTCGTCTGATTCGGTGTTGTTCACCATGTAGTGCAGGCCGCGCCAAGCGCCTTCGAGTTTTTGAAACTCGGCGTTGTGCAAAATTAGGTTGACTTGGGCTGACAGCTTTTCATCTATAGCGGCAATCATGGCGTTAATAGACTGGGTGACGTCTTTGCCAATCAGCGTGGTTTGGCTCAGCGCTTGCTGGGCCAGGGTTTGCACAGCGGCTTCGACAGCGCTTTTGGCTTCGTTGCTGCGGGGTTTAAATTCTTTTTGCAGTAGGGAAGCGAAGTCGCCGCCTTCGTAGGTTACGCCTTGGATCGCACTGTCTTGGGCAAGTTTTTCAGCCATATTGGTTCTCCTGGTATGGGTTGCTAAAGGGGTGGAATGGCTTTACGCTGTAGGCGGTGCGGGATCTTCCGCTTTTTTGCTGGCAGCCAAGCTTTGCAGCAATGCGGGGTCTTCCATGACTTTGGCCAGTAGCTCCTCAGCACCGCCTTTGCCGTCCATGTAGGTGACCAGGTTAGACAGCTGGGTGCGGGCCTCGAGCAGTTTGTTGAGCGAGTCCACCTTGCGGGCCACATTGGCGGGTGAAAAGTCGTCCATGCTTTCAAAGCTGATATCTACTTTCATATCTCCCTCGCCTGTTAGGGCGTTGGGCACGGAGAAGGCTGCGCGGGGCTTCATGGCCTTCATGCGGGTGTCGAAGTTGTCGGTGTCAAACTCTAAAAACTTGCGGTCACCTACCGGTGCCAAAGGGTCAGCAGGCTTGCCAGACAAATCGGCCAGCACACCCATGATGAAGGGAAGCTGCACCTTTTTTTGTGCACCGTAGAGTTCGACATCGTATTCAATTTGAACGCGGGGAGCGCGGTTGCGGGCGACGAATTTTTGACTGCTGGTGGCCATGATGGTTTCCTTGGGTTAGTGAACGGTATGGAGCTGAAAGGGATGGAAAAATAGAATTTTTACAAAGCAACAAAATTGAGATTACGGCGGTCGGCCTGTGATGTTTTGAATGCTGCTGAGCGCATCGGGGGCCAGGTCGTTCATGATGTCTATAAAGCTCACGCCTACCAGCCGTTTAGCACGCTGTATCAGCAGCGGGGCGGGGTTGCCGGGCTCGGTTCGCTCCAAAAAGGCAATGACTTTATCTAGCATGATCAGGGCATCTTGTCGGCTGCTGATCTCGCCGCGAATAGCGCCGCCAGAGCTTGCAGTAGCGACGGTACCACCTGCGCCGCCAGTGGGCTGCTCACCCGCGGCATCACCCTCGCCGCCGGCTGTGCCGGTAGCGGTCTGGCAGGCCTGGCGCATCACATGGGTGATGCTGCGCAGAGGTTTCATGTCAATGTCCGACGCTCTGCCAGTTTTGTCCTCGATGAGGACTTCGAGTTTTTGCACTAACGCGGCCACGCCAATGGCTGTCTCGATCAACTCGGGCTGGGCAGCGTGGATGTCTTGCAGCGCACCTTCTACCTGCGCCATCGTATAGCCGGGGTCGCCGCCAGAAGGGGCTAATTTACTATGGGCAATAGCCAAGTCGCGCACCCGAATGGCACCTACCGTGCGAGAAGTGCCTATAGCGCAGTCGTACAGGTCGCGCAGCACAATGCAGCCGTTGTTGCTGTCGCCCAGCGGTGCCAAGGCGTTAAGCCGCATGGTGGGGTCGTTATCGTCATCGGCATCCAGCTGGGGGTGGATGGTGTCCCAAAAGCGCTCTAGCAGCTCTAGCAGCAGAGTGAGGCCCAGTGAAAATCCGGCAATGCCCTGGGTGCGGGTAGCGGCGCGCAGGACCAGCACGGCAACCCGAACATCTTTGGAGCGCCTCAGCAGCTCAGTGGCGCTGCCGATTAAAATCCGCCATTCGGGCTCGACAGCGGGGATCACGGTGTCGCCAAACTGTTGCTCTTCTTTGGGCCGCGCATCTGCCTCCAGCGCGGTGAACGCAGGATCGTACTCAAGATCATCGCCGCTGGGCTGCGCCTCGCTGATCGGGCTGAGCAGGGATTCGACGGATGCGGTACTTAGCATAGTGCCTCTTCAAAAAGACTTCTGGATCCCCATATCTTTGGGGCTTAATCAACAAAACGAATGGCCAAGCCCAAATTTCAAGTGCGGAAAATGGGTGCCATTTTGGTGCGAATGTGATACGCTTACCTCGACCTTGGTAAGCCTAAACCCTAGAAGGAACCCTTATGTTGCATGCCCCTTTAGAGGCCGATTTGCGCTGTGTTTTACGTTTTAAAAGCCTGCCGCACCGTGCGTATATTGCTTGGCGGAATCTAACCCGGTTGGGACTGGCGATGGGTGTTTTGGCATTGGCTGCGTGTGCCAGCCCACCCCCACCTCCGCCACCGGTTGTTTCTGAAATCCAACTACAAGTGCTGGCTGGGTCAGATGTGAACCCCGATGCCCGCAAACGCGCCTCGCCCGTCACGGTGCGTATTTATGCGTTGAAGTCGGCAGCGCCTTTTGAGGCGGCCGATTTCTTCTCCCTTTTTGACAAAGACACGGCCACTTTAGGCGGTGAATTGGTGCAGCGCGAGGAGTTTTTAATGCGCCCAGGTGACCAAAAAGCCTTGCCAATGAAGTTTGGCCCCGAGGTGAAAGCCATTGGCGTGATGGTGGCCTACAGAGACCTGGAGCGTGCCCGTTGGCGCGAGGTGCACGCGATTGATATTGGCAAAGCGGTAGAGCTGAAGGTACGGCTCAATGGCAGCCAAATTGCGATGGAAAAGAAACTGTTGCCACCACCACCGGTGAAAAAATAAACTCCTGGCCAGACAGTGTGACCCTTGGTGGAGTTGCACCAATAAAAAAGGCTCACGCTATTTTTAATTTAGCGTGAGCCTGTTATTTAGTGGCGGAGAGGGTGGGATTCGAACCCACGGTACCTTGCGGTACGCCTGATTTCGAGTCAGGTACATTCGGCCACTCTGCCACCT
>JAYWHJ010000042.1:0-4674 GCA_043777795.1 Polaromonas sp.
TTTCACCGCAGCAAACCACGCGCGTGGGCGTAAAAGCCATATCAAAGTGCAAACACCCTGCGCCCAATCCCATGCGTCGAGGCATCAACTTACAACCACTTTTGCGCTACAAGTCCTTTCGCTGCCCTCTGGCCAAGCTGGCTTGCTGCGTTAAGTGCAGCACAGGATCGCTAAAAAAGTGTGCGATTTTGGGGTAATTACCCATGTTTTTGGTAAGTTACTACAAAATGTGTAGCACATTGAATCTACAATGGTGCTATGTGTCAATTGCTTGGTATGAACTCCGCCAATCCAGCGGATGTGCGCTTCTCATTCACTGGTTTTGCGGCCCGCGGCGGCTTGACTGACCACCACGGGGACGGCTTTGGGGTGGGCTTTTTTGAAGACAAAGCCTGTCGCCTGTTCATGGATAACCAGCCCGCGTCGGCCTCGCCGGTAGCCGACCTCATCAAAAACTACCCCATCAAGTCGCGCAATGTGGTAGCCCACATCCGCAAGGCCACTCAAGGCGACGCCCTGCGCCTGGAAAACTGCCATCCTTTCACTCGCGAGCTGTGGGGCCGCCACTGGCTGTTTGCGCATAACGGCGACCTCAAAGGCTTTAGACCTGCTTTAACGGGTGACTACCTTCCCGTGGGCAGCACCGACAGCGAGCTGGCGTTTTGCGACATCATGCAAACCCTGCGCGCTGTGAGCCCGCCGATGTGCAAAAACGGTGCTACCAGCGTTCAGCCCTGCTCGCTCGACAGCGTATTCGATGCCCTGTGCGAGACCACCCAGCGCACCGCAGAGCATGGCGTGTTCAACTACCTGCTGTCCAACGGACAGGCCATGTTTGCCCACTGCTCCACGCGCCTGTGGTATCTGGTGCGCCAGTGGCCGTTTTCTAACGCCCAACTGGTCGACGCCGACCTGAGCATGGACTTTGCGCAAACCAATGCATCGAACGACCGCCTGTGCATCATCGCCACCCAGCCCCTCACTCGCAATGAAAACTGGCAGCAGCTGGACGCGGGCCAATTGCTCTGGATAGAAGGCGGCCACATTGTGCGCCGTGAGCAACTGCAGGTAAGCGGCGAAGTGCGCCGCAGAAACGAAGAAAACCTGGCTTGCGTGTAATCCAAGCTGCAACGCTGCCATGAGGCACGCCTGTGCTAGCACGCAACGCCACCGGTCAATAAACTGTCCGTTCACCTCACACACAACAAAGGATAACCACATGCGTAATCTGCGTCGCCAGCCGTACCGCCACCTCAGCACGCTAGCCCTTGCGGCGCTTTTATCCGCCTGCGCCACTGCCCCCAGCCCCTCCAGTAACTTTGCCTACACGCCCTTTCAGCAGCCCGAGGGCGCATCGGGCATGACGGCAAAACCCGGCTGGGCAACCAAAAAGTTTGCCGTAGCCGCTGCCAACCCCTTAGCGACTGATGCGGGCTACCAAGTGCTTAAAGCCGGCGGCAGCGCGGTAGACGCGGCCATTGCCGTGCAAATGGTCCTCAGCCTGGTGGAGCCGCAAAGCAGCGGCATAGGTGGTGGCGCATTTTTGCTGCACCACGATGGCAAAAGCACCGAGGCCTTTGACGGCCGCGAAACCGCGCCCGCAGGGGTAGACGAGAACCTGTTCATGAAAGACGGCAAACCCATGGCGCAGGTCGACGCCGTGGTGGGTGGCCGCAGCGTGGGCGTGCCCGGCACCGTGCGCATGCTGGAGCTGGCCCACAAGCAATACGGCAAGCTGCCTTGGGCTAAACTTTTTGAACCTGCCATCGCGCTGGCCGAAGGCGGTTTCAAAATCAGCCCGCGGCTGAACACGCTGGTCAAGGCCGAGAAATACCTGAAAGACGACCAAGTTGCCAACGCCTACTTTTACAAACCCGACGGCGAGGCGCGTGACGTAGGATTTAACCTGCGCAACCAGCCCTTTGCCGACGTGCTCAAACGCATCGCCGCCCAGGGCAGCAAGGGCCTGCACGAAGGTGCCATAGCCCAGGCCATCGTCGATAAAGTGCAAAAGCACCCCACCAATCCCGGCAAGCTGACCATGGCCGATATGGCGCTCTACCAGCCCAAAAAGCGTGAGCCTATTTGTACCGACTACACAGCCACCACTGGCAAAGAATACCGCTTGTGCGGCTTTCCACCACCCAGCTCGGGCGCTATTGCGGTGGGCCAAATATTGGGCATGCTGAACCAAACGCCAGCGCGCAGCCTACAGCCCGAGCGCCTGCAGACCGGGCCGGTGATCAACTGCACTACAACGCCCTGCCCCGACAGCAATGCGGGCACACAGCTGGCCCCCACGGCCGACTGGCTGCATTACTACGCCGAGGCCTCCCGCTTGGCCTTTGCAGACCGCGCCCAGTACGTGGGCGATCCCGACTTCGTACCGGCACCCGGCGGCAACTGGCGCACCATGCTCGCGCCCGCCTATTTGGCCGAGCGCAGCAAACTCATTGGCGCCCAAAGCATGAAGGCAGGCAAACCCGGCAACCCCGGCGGCGCGCCCCTGGCCTTTGGTATGCCCTCCGACCAGCCCGAATACGGCACCAGCCACATCAGCATCATTGACGGCTACGGCAACGCCCTGTCGATGACCACCACCATTGAAGAAGCCTTTGGCGCACGCCAAATGGTCAACCCTAACTTGAACGGCGCAAGCGGCACCCAAAGCTCGGGCGGCTTCTTGCTTAACAACGAGCTGACTGACTTTAACTATGCCCCCAACGATGCGCAAGGCAAACCAACCGCCAACCGCGTGCAACCCGGCAAGCGCCCCCGCAGCTCCATGAGCCCCACCCTCGTGTTTGACAAAGCCACAGGCCAAGTAGTGATGAGCGGCGGCAGCCCCGGCGGCGCGGTCATCATCCACTACACCGCCAAAACCCTCTACGGCGTGCTCAACTGGGGTCTGAACACCCAACAAGCCATCAACCTGCCCAACTTCGGCCTGACCAGCCCCGCCCTGGGCGCCCCCGTGCTGCTGGAAGAAAAACGCTTCCCCGCAGCCACAGTACAAGCCCTCAAAGAGCGCGGCCACGAAGTACGCGAGCAAAACATGACCAGCGGCCTGCAAGCCATCCAGCGCACTCCCAGCGGCTTTTTCGGTGGCGCAGACCCCCGGCGTGAAGGCGTGGTGATGGGGGACTGATGGGTTTGACCGGCTGGAAATCACTATAAATTTAGTAGCTTCTCTCGCAATACTTTATTGACCTGCAGCCCAATAAGCATATAAAAAACAGCTCCAAAACCGGCGGAGTCTCAGTTGCAGCCGATCGCCAGGCTTCCAGATGCCTCCAAGCGCTCCGAAACGGCAATTTTTACTGAATTTTTTAGATGCTAATCGGGCTAAAGGCCAATAAAAATATGCGGTAGCAGCTACTGAATTTGCAGCGCATGATGGTCAAAATGATAGCGCAGATAGTGTGTCAAATGCGCCGTATTCATCAAAGCTGGGCTTTGTCGGTCGTCTGGCCTCGTCTTCGGTCAGCACCGTTGATTGAAGTTGAAAAACCCACAGTTGCAAAACTGCTGCCGCTGGTTTTGCAGCCCATAGTGCCGTCCGGTATCACATATGCGTCTTTGACAGCCACCGCAATGAGAAAAGCTAAACCATGGCGTCTGTATCGGGATACTTCTAGAACCTTTTCCCCTTCACTATTTACCTACCACCATGCGCAGCATCGTACTTTCCCTGGCACTCATTACTAGCATCTTCCTTGGAGGCTGCGCTACGAAGGGCCCCGATAGCGCCAACAGCACGGCAACTGCGAAACCAGCGGAAAGCGTAGCACGCACTACTACCCCTGTGGTGGTCCCTGCCGCGTCCGCCAAGAAGGTGGTGATGTCGATGACCGGACCAAAAACGGTAGTGGAAGCCAAAGACTGGGCGGACTTCAAGCGCGAGTGGCGCGAAACGTTTGCCGATTACGCCAAGGCGGCTGGCATCGAATTTGGATTTGTGGATGGCGAGGCCAAGCCGCAAGCGGCGGACGGCACCATCCTCCTAGTTAATGTCGCAGACTACCGCTTGGTCGGTATTGGCGCTCGCATTTGGTTAGGCGTCATGACGGGCAACGCCTACATCGACGCCAAGGTGAAGTTCATGAACCTGCGCGATGGCGCACCATTTGGTGAGCAACAATACAACACCAGCTCCAGCGCTTGGAGCGGGGCTTTCGCTAAAGTGACACCGCAGCAAGTGGACGCGATTGGTGCCGAGGTTTTTCGAGATCTGAAGCCTGCGAAGTGAGTTGCTAAGCTGGCACCAGCCACAACCTACCTAGCGGCGAATACTATATATTTTATAGCTGCCACCGCATTATTTTATTGCGCCGTAGCCCGATTAGCATCTAAAAAAGGGCCCCTTGTGCACCCCCAGGTGGCACAAACGCCTGCAAATCCAGCTCGACCCGCGCGCGGTTAAAACCCAGGCGCTGGGTGGCTTTTTCAAAGCGGGTGGCGATCAGTTGGGCCCACACGCCGTGGCCTTTCATGCGGGTGGCGAAGTCGCTTTGGTAGTCGCTGCCGCCGCGCATCTCGCGCACGCGGGCCATCACCCGCGCAGCGCGCTGGGGGTAGTGCTGCTGCAGCCATTCTTGAAACAGCGGGTTCAGCTCCCGCGGCAGGCGCAGCACGGTATAGAAGGCGCTGCGCGCACCGGCGGCCCAGGCGGCC
>JAYWHJ010000043.1:0-4653 GCA_043777795.1 Polaromonas sp.
GTGGGCACGTTGGGCAGCTGAGCCAAGCGCTTTGGCGCTGCGACAACGATAGGCACCAAGCGTTTGTCTAAGATAAAGGGCAGCGATGTGGGCAAGTTGTCTGCCACGATGCTGACTTGACCCGCGACCACGTCGTTCAAAGCAGGGCCTGAGCCGCGATACGGAATATGGGTGATAAAGACTTTTGCCTGGTTCTTGTAGACCTCCGCCATTAGGTGTCCTACCGTGCCTTGCCCGGCCGAGGCATAGCTGTGTTTGCCAGGCTCTTTTTTCAGCAGCTCGACAAAGCTTTTGTAGTCTTTGGCAGGAAAGGAGGGATGCACTGCAATCACATTCGGCGTGGCCGCCACATTCACGATATGAACAAAATCGTTGTTGGGGTCGTAGGGCGTTTTTGGGTTGATGGCTGGGTTGGCGGCCATGGTGGAGACGGACGACATGAGCAGCGTGTAGCCATTAGGCAGCGCCTTGGCGACCTCATTCGCGCCAATCGCTCCACCAGCGCCAGCCTTGTTTTCGACAATCACGGTTTGGCCTAGCGCTGCGCCCATCTTCGAGGAAATCACCCGTGCCAGCAGGTCAGTTGTGCCGCCAGGGGCGAATGGCACGATCAGCCGTACCGCTTGCTGGCTGGGGTAGGTCTGAGCAGCCGCCAAGCCAGGCAGTGCAGATGCGACGAGGCTCAAGGCTATAAAGTGCGTTTGGAGTTGTGTCATTGTTGGTCTCTTGTTGGTTGAGTGTGTCGGGCCGTTGAGTCGCAATTTGAAGGCTGGAGCATTAGTTTGGTTTAGCATCAGACCCAAATCATGGCGAAACAAGACGTTTCGCGGAAGTAGTACTTTTGGCATTTTGGTTATTCTTTGCAGGAATATTGCAATTGCTTTGCACCCGTGGTCTACTTTGCACATGACCAGTTTTCAAGCGATGCATCTGTTTGCCCGGGTTGTGGATTTGGGCTCCTTTAGCAAGGCAGCGCTCGACCTTGGCATTGGGCAGCCATCGGCTACAAAAATCATCGCTCAGCTTGAAAAAAAACTCGGTTCGCGCCTGCTTTATCGAAGTACCCATGGTGTCACCCCCACCGAGGTCGGTGTTCTTTACTATGAAAAGTGCAAACTGATCGCGCAGCACGTGGAGGACGCGGAGAATGTAGCGGCTTTGTTGCAGTCACAGATGCAGGGAGGCTTGCGCGTAAGCACAACGATGGATTTTGGCCGACGTGTGCTGGCACCCTTGGTGTTGCGCTTTTTGAAACTTAACCCCAAGTTGCAGATTGACCTGCTGTTTGACGATCACATCGTGAACATGGTGGAGCAGGGTGTCGATGTGGCCATTCGCATGGGGCGTTTGGTAGATTCTAATTTGGGCGCACGGTACCTGGGGCGCAACCCTTGGTCGGTCGTTGCGTCCCCCGACTACCTCGCGCGCCGTGGCCAGCCCGAGACGCCCTTTGATCTCACGTCTCACGACGCGCTGATCATCAGCACGGTGCAAAACGATTCGCGCTGGCATTTCCATGGTGCCAAGGGCGAGGAACTGACGGTACAGCTCAAAGGCCCCATGCGCTCGAACAATAAATCTGCGCTCATGACTGCCGCCTGCGCCGGCCTGGGCATCGCCGCTTTGCCGACCTATGTCGTGCATGAGTCAGTCACCAGTGGCGAACTGGTCATGCTGCTGGGCGACTGGGCATTGCCAACGCAAGAAATTCATGCGGTGTACCCATCCCCTCGGATGGTGCCTGCCAAAGTAAGCGGGTTTACACAATGGCTGCACGAGCAGTTGACTGAGACCTGGTGGACGACGCATTTTTAAATTGAGAACTGCTAAGCCCATTAGAGCCAGGCCAAAGTGGCGAGGTACTTAGCCGCTTTGCAGACTATCGGGTTCGCAGGAGGAGCCAACCTCAATACAAAATATGAGGCAAATGCCATTCGCCTTAATGTGATCGATACGGTCAGTGGCTCGGTTTGAGCAGTCAGTTTTTTTAAAAAAAGGTACTTAGTGCCTAGCTGAGCTGAGCCTGCACCTGACGCAGCAGATCCGCCAGGCTGCGGCCCGGCTCGTCGCTAAAGTGCCGCTCCAGCACATTCAGTGTGTCTATGCGGTCGATACGAAAACTGCGAAAGGCCTCGCGCGACTCGCACCACGCGGCCAGGGTCCACACTTTCCCCCAGTAAAAAACACCCAGCGGGCGCACAGTGCGCTCAGTATGCGCTTGGGCCACGTCGCGGTAGGTCATATGCGCCAAGCGCTTGGCCTGCGCCGCCTCGCGCAGTTGCTGTAGCACTCGCTGGGTGCCGGGCTCCAGGCCTGAAGCCGGCACCATCACCAGCAGGCTTTCGGCGGCGGCGCGCTGCGCGCTGGGCAGGACCGAGATCACGCGGCCCAGCGCATCGGCACTCGCAGCGGCCAGCGCGGGGTCAAGCCAGCTTTGTGCGATGCGCACGGCGGCCACCAATGCCATGGCCTCTTGCGCGGTAAACATCAACGGCGGCAAGTCAAAGCCCTTGCCCAGCCGATAGCCCACGCCCGCCTCGCCCTCAATGGGCACGCCCTGCGTTTGCAGGTCTGCCACGTCGCGGTAAATGGTGCGCTCAGACACTTCCAGCCGCTGCGCCAAATGCGCCGCCGTGGTGAGGCGGCGGCCACGGATGGTTTGCACAATCTGGAACAGGCGGTCAGCGCGGCGCATAGTGTCAATCTTATAAAATGATGGCTGATAGCTCTTTAATGCATTGAAAGTATCGCTATGCGTTAAACAGTAATTTCTAAAGATTTAAACCAGTTTGTTGGCGCAACCGCAATTTCTCCTCTACGCTGAAATCGTCCCAATGGCGGCCTTGCAAAGCACCTTCCAGTGAATACAGGTAGTAGCACACAGGTAAACGCTGGGGGGAGGCTTGTTGCGCCATAAGCCGGTAGGCGGTTGGGCTGCCTACCTGGGCCAACGCCTGGATATGGGTAATGCCGATACTGGCCAGGCGCTTGGCCACGTTGGGCCCGATATTGCGCAGACCCAGCAAGCCCCCCGGGGTATTGCTGCGCCGCGCAACTGGCGGCTGTGTCGCGCGGGAGGGGGCGATCTGGGTAACCGCTTTGCCGGGCAGGGCGTCGTTGCGCAGATGGTAGGTCAGCGCCATGCCGATGCAAAATGCAAGCTCTTCTTTGGGCAGTGCGTCCTTGGCGTCAAACACCAGCGCGCGGTTGCCTTCAAAGTGAAAGCTGTGCGGGAACATGCTGCGAAAGGTGTCTACCAAAGTGGTGTTGCAGTTGAAGTAGATTGCATAGCTGTCAAGGCCCTTCTTTCGGTCAATGCGCACGGTGCTGCCTTTTTTGTTCTGCGTCACGTACGCGGGCTCGCCCCAGCGCAGTGTCTCGTCGATGGCGCCCACGCCTTCGGTACTGGCAGCGGTGTCCAGTACCAGTTGGCGTAGCGCCAGCAGCTTTTTGCGCAGCGCTGGCGGATAGCTGTCAAAGACCGCTTGCACGGCGGAGTTGGTGAAGGATGTGGTGGCAGCTTTCATGGTAGCTTTATAAGCATTTTGGGGTACTGGCGCAACAAAATATTGCGGAGGAAGCTATATAAAGTGTAGCGAAACAGACTGCACTTGTAATGCCTGTATGGTCGCTGGTATGCCACAGGTGTTGCCTTTGCCGCGCTCACGGTCTTGCGTTACGAGATGCGTTGAAAAAAAGCCATATTGACCGAGTCTTCGTCGATTTTTTTCAGATAGGGCAAGCATGCAGGCGCAAAGGGGCCCACGCCCCACAAGCCACACAACTGCGCAGCTCGCGCTTGGTTGGTGGCAAAAACCACGTCGACATACACACGTGTAATTTCGGCAAGTTATGGGCTTGTTGGTACTTTCGGGAATTTAGGTAAATGGGGCGCCATCGTGTCCCAGCTTTGGGCACTGTCCGCATACATATCTGCTTGGGGTTGGTAGTGGGCGGGCTCATCCAGCGTGGCTGCTTTGATTCCCAGCATGCCTGGCATGACGGCGGGTTGGCCAAACAGTTGCGAGCCGCAGGTAGGACAAAAACCGCGTTTGACGCTGTGGCCGCTCTCGCCTGTGGATGCGTAGTAGGTGACATCGCCGGTCACTGTGACGGCGCTCATGGGTAGCAAAATTATCGGTGCATAGCCACTGCCGGTGCTCTTTTGGCAGTCGCGGCAGTGGCAGTTGACGCTGTAGACGGGCTGTGCTGTGCAGGTGTAGCGGACAGCGCCGCAAAGGCAACTGCCGCTTAATTTTGTGACTGTGTTCATGGTTGGGCGGTTGTGAAAATGAAGTGTCTAGCGTGCTCACCTGCTACTGACAGCGTTGTGTCAGTAGGATGTCGTTGAAGTATGTCAACACCGTTTGCTCCCGGGTCGCTTGGTGGGGGCGTCCTTGTCTGTGCTCGCTCTGGCACTTGGTGTGCACAGCTCCGCGGCTGTCCCCCGGCCTGTGGCCTCCTCCTTTATGCCGCTGCGCTGTGCACCCCAAGCGCCAGAGCTGCGGCGTGTTTTGGTTAAGGTGCTGCGGTGAACCGCCCACCACTTCGCCAGAGCTGGTCGGCGGTGTACTCAGCGCAGCGGCATCAAGGAGGAGGCAGCGGCCCTACGCCGCAACGGGGGACAGCCGCGGAGCTGAGTACACCGTCGGC
>JAYWHJ010000044.1:0-4650 GCA_043777795.1 Polaromonas sp.
TTGGGGGTTCTTACAGTTCTGAGGTCGGGATCAAAGCCGGGGATTTTTTGAACGCAGAGGGCGCAAAGGTTTCGCAAACAGTGCAAAGAAGAACATGCCAAGGTAAAACCAGAATTTAGACGCTACCGGTACTTCAGCTGGCCATCTATAGTTCTGACTGTAATTTTGTCTTCTTCTCTCTCTATGTCTTCTTCTGCGCCCTGTGCAAAGCCTTCGCGCCGTCTGCGTTCAAAATTCCCCGTGCCCGCATTCCAACCTCAACAAACTACAAAGTCCCGTAACTATGCAGTCCGCTCAAAAACATGTTTACGCCCAAAAACGCAAAGGTAGTCACTGCAAGCCCTGCCAACGCCACCAGGCCGCTACGGTGCCACGCAGGCCCTTCATGAGGCGCATGTGCAGCCAGGCAGCGTAATTGAGCCAGACGATGAGAGCCCAGGTTTCCTTGGGGTCCCAGCTCCAGTAGCCGCCCCAAGCCTCTGCTGCCCACAATGCACCTAGGACCGTAGCGATGGTAAAAAATGCAAAGCCCACGGCAATGGCTTTGTACATGATGTCGTCCAGAATCTCAAAGCTCGGCAAGCGCGTGGCGATACGTTTGCGGCCCAGTAAAATGCCGCCCACAATCAAGCCCGAAATGGCGGTGTAGCCAAGCCAGTAGTTAGAGCCGTTGGTGCCAGCGGCCGCCGATTGGCGGAACACAATGGGCAAAAAGCACAGCACGATGCCCAGCAACCACATCGGTGTTAGCTTGTACCAGCGCGTCTCGCCGGCTTGCTGTTTGATCAAATAAGCAAAGGCCACCATGGCCGATAACGCAAAAGTACCGTAGCCAACAAAGTTGGCCGGCACATGCAGCTTCATCCACCAGCTTTTCAGCGCGGGCACCAAGGGCTGAATCTCATGCGCCTGACGCACCAAGGTGTACCAGAGCAAAAAGCCCACGGCTGCGCTAACCACGAGCATCACCATCGCGCCGAGTGATTTGGTTTGGTACTGCGCTTCAAAGTACAGGTAAAACGTGGTGGTCATCCAGCAAAACAGCACAAATACTTCGTACAAATTGCTCACAGGAATGTGGCCAATATCAGGGCCGAGCAAATAGCTTTCATACCAGCGCACCATGGTGCCAATCAGCGCCATCGACACCGCCGCCCAGGCTATTTTGCTGCCCAACGATTCCATCGCGCTGCTTTGCGTGGTGGCGAAAACACCCAACCAGTAAAACACCGTGCTCATGAAAAACAGCACACTCATCCACAAAATAGCCGACTGGCTGGACAAGAAATATTTGAGCCAAAACACCGTCTCGGCCCGTGCCAAGTTGTCTTGGTAAGCAGCAATGCCAGTGAGCGAAAAAGCCGTCACCACCAACATCAAATTGCGCAGTGGCCGCCAAAACCAGCCTAGCCAAATGACGGCTGGCACCAAACCCACCAGAATGCACTTGTCGTAAATATCCATCGCCGCGCTGTAGCGCGACAGCGCAAATGCTGCGCCCAAAATGGCAAAGAGAGCAAACGCCCAGTCCAGTGCGCTGCGCTTGGCAAAGTAGCCTTCACCCAGCGTGATGGTGGTGGAAGTAGCTTTGTTGCTGATGGTAGTGGTTGCAGTATTCATGATGCCCTTGCGGTGGAGGCCGCTGTTGCGGTTGCCACAGTAGATGCCCCCAAGCCCAATAGCTTGGATGCCAATAAGTCAAACTCTTTGTCGCCGTCCATGGTTTTACGGTTAGTTGACAGCGCCATTTGCGCGTTGGCCGCTTGATCGTTGCCCTGCGCTGCTGTAACCCATACCCACAGTCTACGCTCACGCACATACAGCATGGCAAACACGCCGATGATCAGGAACAGGCAGCCGGTGTAAACCACCCATTTGCCCGGTGCCCGCGCGACCTGGAACACACTGGCCTGCAGTTGGGTAAAGTCTTTCAGCGCAAATGCCATAGGAGCTGGGTAGAAAAATGCATCTGACAGCGACACCACCGACTGCGCCATAAAGGCTTGCGCTTTCTCGTCGGATGCCATGGGCTTGAGGCCAGCCTGTTCACGGCTAAGCTGGAGCAGCTCAAAAATCACGCCGTTCAAAATCCGCACCAGCACCTCGCCCGCACGATTGCGCTCGGCCTCGGGCACACTGACCTCCATAAACTTGGAGACGGCTTGCAAACCGGCCACGCTTTCGTCGTTGATTTTCTCTGCCCCGGCAAACAAGGACAGCGCGCGCGCAGCCGACAGGCTCAATTGCTGCGCCAGCTCGGTCTTGCCCGGCTCCACCGCCTTGGCCACGTAGCGCTCTACCGCTTTGGCACGCATCGCAGGGTCGGCCATGGCCATTCGCAGGCGGTTAAAGCCGTCCATATTGCCCTGCTCATCAGCGGGTATGCGCAGGTAGCTGAAGGACTCATTGGGCGTGTTGCGCATGCCCAGTAAAAACACGGCTTGGCCCTCGCCTTTGTCGTCTTTGTCCAGCACCACGGGCAGCATGTAGTTGTGGTATTCACGCGCCTGGCCTGCGGCATCGCGCAGCTTGTAGCTAATGCTGGGGCCGATATTGCGCAGCTCTTTATTAGTTTTGGTCTTATTGGCCGCGCCCATGCTTTTGTCTAGTGAGGCACGTAGATCTACCTTACGCACATCGGCACCAGAACCAGCGTCGTCACCTTTGCCAAAATTCTCTACGTTGATCACACGCAGCGCAGTGAACTCGAGCGTCATCTTTTCCGCACTGTCGCCCTTGGTCAGGCTGGTCTGCCCGCCAATTACACCATCAATATCGAAGGCTTTCGCGCCTGCTGCCATCGGCACTGCCGTGAGTTTGACGCTGGAGCCGCCGTCATCAAAGCTGCTTTGGTAGATTTCAATACCACGGTGGGTCACTGGGTGGTTGACCTCCACACGGCCCGGGATTTTTTCACCGGTTTCTTTGTCGGTAATCACAATGTCACTGGCAAACAGCTTGGGCATGCCGGTAGAGTAGTACTCGACAATGAATTTTTTCAGCTCAATGGAAAATGGCAAATCCTGGATCAAAACCCCGCCGGGGCGGTTAAGAATGGCGGTGGAGGAGCTAGCCCCTTCGCTGACCAACAAGTTGCCGCGAAACGCCAAATTGCTGTTACCCAAGCGGTGCTGGGGCGCAATGTCGGCAATCATCCCGCCGCCGCCATAGACCGACTTGCCGTTAAACCACTGCTGCATGCGAATAAACAAGTCGCCGTCGAGCAAACCTCCAATGCACACCAGCACGATGGCGCTGTGCGCGGCAATGTAGCCCAGCTTGTTGGCCGAACCCGCCTTGGCGGCCACCATGTAGCCAGGCTGGCGACCAGCTGCTGCGTCACCCGGGCGGGTTTGCAGCTTCACCTTCCAGCCTGACACCGCCAGCGTGTGGCCGATGCGCTGGGCTGCAGCCTCGGCGCTCTCGTTCAAAGCGGCGTCAGCCCGGTGACCAAAGGCCTTGAGGCTTTGCTCACGCATGCCTTCTTTGTAAACCTTCAGGTCCGCAATGATTTTGGGTGTGTTGCGCGTGATGCACAGGCTGGTGCTCAGCACCAAAAACGCCAAAATCAGCAAAAACCACCAGGCGCTGTAGACCGTGGACAGGCTGAAAGCATTGAACACGTCAGCCCAAAACGGCCCAAACTGGTTGACGTAGTTAGTCAAAGGCTCGGCCTGCTTGAGCACCGTGCCAATCACCGAGGCAACGCAAATGACGGTGAGCAGCGAAATCGAAAAGCGCATAGAAGACAGCAACTCCACCGCCGCGCGCAGGGCGAGGGAGGGAGTTTTAAGCCGCCAACCGTGGGTAGAAACTGACATAGTGCAATTGTCGCTCAGGGCTAAGAAAAAAGGCGGGCTTCACTAGGAAAGCCCGCCTTAGAAATGAGGAAAACCTTAAGGGTTAGGGCTACGCGCCCTGTTTAAGTTCAATTCAACGCAGACCCGCGATGTAGTCTGACACCGCTTTGATCTCGCGGTCATTCATCTTGGCAGCGTTCTGTGTCATCTGGATATTGTTGTTGCGGGTGCCGTCGCGGTAGCCGCGCAGCGACGAGGCAATGTAGTCGGCATGCTGGCCCGCCAAGCGTGGGTACTGGGACGGAATGCCGGCGCCCGTGGGGCTGTGGCAGCCCGCGCAGGCGGCTACTTGGCGATCAGCAATGCCGCCTTTGTAGATGCGTTCGCCCAGGGCAACCAACTCTTTGTCTTTGGCAAAGCCGGGTTTGGCTGTTTGAGCAGCGGCCCAGAAGGAAATGTTGCGCATGTCTTCGTCGCTCAAAGTGCTGGCAAAGCCCTGCATAACCGCATTTTTGCGCTTGCCCGACTTGAACTCTTGCAGCTGCTTGAGCAAATACTCGGGGTGCTGGCCCGCCAGCTTTGGATTCTCAGGCGCAGCGGAGTTACCATCAGCGCCGTGGCAGGCCACGCACACGGCGGCATACTTCTCCGAGCCTTTGACCAGATCAGGTTTGACCATCTTGGGCGCTTCAGGCTTGGCAGCGGCGGGCTTGGCGGGCTCATTGGCAAAAGCGGGGGCAGCCAAACAGGCAGCAAGCAGAAAACTGGCGATGAATTTCATGGCGAAAGTGGGGATTTAAGAATATCTGGGATACAAAACCTATTGATTTTACAATGCTTCATGCGGGAA
>JAYWHJ010000045.1:0-13223 GCA_043777795.1 Polaromonas sp.
GCACCTGCGCCCACTGCCGCTGCCGCAAAAGCGGCGCAGCGTGGTGCCCCAGTCCCTGGGAGCATGCCATGGGCAACCCTGCAGGGCGCGGCAATTTTATGGCTCCGCGAGGCTGAATCGGCTGGCCGGTGAAGGTGCTGAGCAGGCAGTCGTGTCACAAGGCAAATGTCAGAGATAAGCGTTTAAGCTTTGTCCGACATTTGATTTGTGGAATGACGCTAGTTTGTATTAACGATACGCAAATTGCAACTTGGCATCCAACCCGCCATACTTGCATCCATACGCGCCACGGTGTTGTAAGGCAGTGTTTTAGATATTTTAGGCCTTTAGCCCAATGAAATGTTGCGGGAGCAGCTACTGAATAAATAGCGATATGCGCCACCCTACACCGGCAGTGCCGTGGTGAACTTCACCTGATCGAGCATAAAACTGGTTTTGCAGTCTTGCACGCTGGGGTGTTTGAGCAGGGTGTCCATGATGAAGTGGCTGTAGGCGCGCATGTCTTTCACCACCAGGCGCAGCAGGTAGTCCATCTCGCCAGTCAGAGCCGCGCACTCCACCACCTCGGGCCAGGTTTGTACGCTGGCGCGGAACAGGTCCATGGGGTTGCGCTTATGGCTCTCAGAGTGCTTTTCCAGGCGCACGTTAATGTAGGCGGTCAGCCCCAGGCCTACTGACTCGGGCTTGACGAGAGCTACGTAGCGATCGATGATGCCTGTGTCTTCCATGCGTTTGACGCGGCGCAGCACGGCGCTGGAGGAGAGGCCAACTTCGGCAGCGATCAGGTCATAGGTTTTTCGGCCGTCTTGCTGCAAGATGCGCAAGATGTTGGCATCTAGCTTGTCAAGTGCTTGAATTTCCATAATTTGCAGGTTTATTGCGTTTACTTTAATTTTAGCGCTTCATTACGCTGAAATACTGATCATACCTTTCACTACACTGGTGCCATTAGCAACCCGCTGCCGCCGCTCGATCAGGAGATAAAGACATGATGCAAACCGCTGCCAAAGCCTGGGACAACCCCATGGGCACCGCTGGCTTTGAATTTATCGAATACGCCGCGCCCGACCCGCTGGCCATGGGCGCGCTGTTTGAGCGTATGGGTTTTCAGCCTATTGCCAAGCATCGGCATAAAAACGTGACACTGTACCGGCAAGGCGGCATCAACTTCATAGTGAACGCTGAGCCGGACAGCTTTGCGCAGCGCTTTGCACGAGCGCATGGGCCGAGCATTTGCGCCATTGCTTTCAGAGTGCAGGACGCCAAGGCTGCCTATGAGCGCGCCAAGTCACTAGGCGCATGGGGGTATGCCGACCAAGCCGGGCCGGGGGAGCTGAATATCCCGGCCATCAAGGGCATTGGCGATTCGCTGATTTACCTGGTGGACAAATGGCGTGGCAAAAACGGCGCAGCGGACGGTGACCTTGGCAACATCAGTTTTTTTGATGTCGACTTTGCGCCCCTGCCCGGCATCACCGCGGCCGACCTGAACCCCACGGGCCACGGCCTGACCACCATCGACCACCTCACGCACAACGTGCACCGGGGCCGCATGCAGGAGTGGGCCGGATTTTATGAGCGCTTGTTTAATTTCAGAGAAGTGCGCTACTTTGATTTTGAAGGTCAAGCCACGGGCGTGAAAAGCAAAGCCATGACCAGCCCGTGCGGACAGATTCGCATACCGATCAACGAAGAGGGCAACGAGAAAGCGGGGCAGATTCAAGAGTACCTGGACCGCTACCACGGCGAGGGCATTCAGCATATTGCACTAGGCTCCACAGATTTGATAGCCAGCGTAGACGCCCTGCAAATGAGCGGCATGAAGCTGCTGAGCACCGGCGAGACCTACTACGAGCTGCTAGACAAACGCATTGCGGGTCATGGCGAAAACGTAGCCGCCCTGCAAAGCCGCAACATCTTGATGGACGGCACTAAAGGCGAGCTGCTGCTACAAATCTTCAGCGAAAACCAACTTGGTCCGATCTTCTTTGAGTTTATCCAACGCAAGGGCAATGAAGGCTTTGGCGAGGGTAACTTCAAGGCGCTGTTTGAGAGCATAGAGCTAGACCAAATGCGCCGTGGTGTGCTGACCAAAGCCTGAGCTCTGTATGGCTGTCAAACCCGTCATCTACGGCCAGTCAGACCGCCCACCGCGTGGCGACTACAGCCAGGCGCGCGCGGACTATACCTGCGACCAGTGCCATGGCGGCTACACCGCGCAAGACCACGGTACTTACGCCCGCTTGTATGCACGCCAGTCAGCGCTGCTGCCGGGCTTAGCCTGCCAGGCGTTTATCGATGCGCTACCGCAGCTGGGTGCCAGCACCCGTATTCCACGCTTTGAAGACATTAACACCCGCCTGCTGCCCGCCACAGGTTGGCAGTTGGTGGGCGTGCCGGGCTTGATACCTGAGGTGCCGTTTTTCACTCTGCTTTCAGAGCGAAAGTTTCCCGTCACTTGTTGGATGCGCACACCGCAAGAGTTTGACTACATCGTCGAGCCCGATTTGTTCCACGATCTGTTTGGCCATGTGCCATTGCTGTTCGACAAAAGCTACGCCGACCATATTCAGGCCTACGGGCTTGGCGCACTGAAAGCCCACGCTCTAGAGCACGGCCCCACGCAAATCAAAGGTGCGGTAGAGATGCTGTCGCGCCTGTACTGGTACACCATCGAGTTTGGATTGCTGCGCGAAGGAACCGCTGATACGGCCAATCTGCGCGCATATGGTGCAGGCATTTTAAGCAGCGGTGGCGAGCTGGCGTACAGCATCACTGCCGAGCGCCCCCTGCGCGTTGCTCTGCAAACGCCAGCAGATCTGCTTGGCTGCATGGCGGCCGGCTACAAGATTGACAGCTACCAATCACAGTACTTTGTGATCGACAGTTTTGCCGCCTTGCTAGCTTTGACGCGTCCAGATTTCACGCCGTACTACGAACAGCTGGCGTTGCGGATTGCAGCTTGAACACCTGAGTCCAACGGCACATCGAAGGTGCCGCTCGCCCCACTTGATCATTCACAGGGCCAAATTTTTCAGCGCGTCCAGCGTTTGGCAAGACAGCGCAGCCACCAGGGCAACTTGCTTGGATACGTCTTGGGGCAATGCGCCATCAAGGCATGCTTGCTCCAACGCAAAGCAGGCATCTGCCAACGCACTGGCACCGACGTTGGAAGCAGCCCCCTTGAGTGCATGGGCAGCGCGTGAGAGGGCCGCACTGTCTGTGGCTTCATAGGCTTGCGATACATCCTGCACACGGCGAGGCGCATCGCTGACGAACAATGCAATAACCTCGCGCGTCATACTGCGGTCTGCGTCGTCAAACTCTTTAAACTGCTCCAATCGACTCCAGTCCATCAAACCGGCCTCGGGCTTGACGTCGGCTGGCGCGAGGTCGCTTTCATACGGTGCGCGAGGAGCTGCAGATTGCGCAGACACATGGATATCCACGGCATACCGCGCCAAGGCTTCTGACAGTTCGTCGATGCGCAATGGTTTAGGCAAAAATCCCCGCATGCCAGAGTCGATACAGCGCTTGCGGTCTTCCTCTAACACTGATGCGGTCAGTGCGATGAGAGGTGGCGCGGCTGCTCCATGGACAGACAAGATCATTCGCGCGGCATCAAAACCGTCCATGACGGGCATATTGGCGTCCATCAAGACGGCCGCATAAGGCGTCCCTTCAGCGCGCAGTGACCGGGCTACCAAATCCACGGCTTCGCGTCCGTCGACGGCGGTTGCCGCTTCGTATCCGAGCTTGCCCAACATGGCCAAGGCGACCTTGAGGTTCACGGAGTTGTCGTCCGCCACCAAGATTCGTTGGTGCTTGGAATGTACCTCTCGCTCTGGCAATACAGGGCTGAAGGCGGTTTGCGTTGCCGTCAGGCGGATAAGCGCATCAAACAGTTGTGATTGACGATAGGGCTTGAGCAGCCTTGCATCGAACACCTTGGCAACCTCCCCCGTAGGCATGGTGCCTGAAGTGAGCAACACAATGGGAACAGTGTGCGTACGCTTGCGCGCAGACAGCGCGAAACCCTGACCATCGATATCAGGCATGTGCATATCAGTCACTATCACGTCTACGGTATTGTGGGCGAGCCAATCGAGTGCAGGCTGCGCGCGTTCAAACAACACGGGGAGCATGCCCCAGCGCCTCAGTTGCTTGTCTAGAATTCGCAAATTCAAGGCGGTATCGTCTATCACTGCGACACGCTTGCCACGCAAACTCGCCATTTCAAATACCGATGCCTGCGATGGATCGGGCGTGTTTGCGTAAGGCAAGCATGCAGTAAACCAAAATGTAGAGCCGGCTCCCGGGCTCGACTCCAGGCCCACATCACCGCCCATCGTCTGGGCTAGACGTTTGCAGATGGCCAAGCCCAGCCCGGTTCCGCCGTACTTGCGGGTGGTAGAGGCGTCCACTTGGGTGAAGGACTTGAACAGTGCAGACTGTCGGTCTAGCGCAATGCCGATGCCCGTGTCCTTGACACGAAATTCCAAGACGGCTCCTTGGCCGGGTGAAAAATCTTGCAACACGGTGGCCGAGACGATCACCTGGCCACGCTCGGTAAATTTAATGGCATTATTGATGAAGTTCAACAACACTTGGCGCAAACGGGTCACGTCGCCACGCACCCACACAGGCACATGGTCGTCCATGTCGACCAGCAGCTCCAGCCCCTTCTCGCGTGCGCGCGGTGCTGCAATGTCGCAGGCCTCTTCTATGGTGGCTTGCAAGTTCAGCGGTTCGCTCTCTAAATCCAGTTTGCCGGATTCAATTTTGGAAAAATCCAAAATGTCGTCAATCACACCCAGCAGCTGGTCGCTGGAAATGCGCATGGTCTGGACGTAGTCACGTTGCTCGGGATTAAGCTGCGTATCCGCCAGCAGCGTGGTCATGCCCACCACGCCATTGAGCGGTGTGCGAATCTCGTGGCTCATGGTTGCCAAAAACGATGCCTTGGCGCGTGCGGCACTCAGAGCCTCCTCGCGCGAAGCTTCTAGTTCTGCCGTGCGCAACAATACGCGCTCCTCCAGGTGCTCGTTGGCATCGCGCAAAGCCATCGTTTGGCCCTCAATAGCAGCGCGATTGCGCACGATTTCTTGTGCACTGCTGCGCAATACCGAAGATAAGCGGGCCACTTCGCGGATACGGGCATTACCTTGCGGCTCGGGCACTTCACCACGACCCAACTGCTCAGCCGCTTGCGCCAAACCGCTAAAACGTCGTGTCAATCGGTACGCCAACCATGTGGCTAGCGCTGCGCCGATTGCTAACACCAACGCCATCACCAGCATTGTTTTCTTCAATGCAGCTTGAGATTGCGCAGCAAAATCACTCTCAGGCGCGGCCACGACTAAGCTCCATCGCAGTCCGAAATTTTCGCCAAAAGGCTGTAAGGTCACGATCAACGCATCATCGCCCTGACCTACCCGGCGGGAAAACTGCACCCTTTGTACAGATCCCTCCAGCGTTTTGCCTAGGCTGGAGGCTGTAACTGCATAGGCACTGCGTATGATGGGGTTGTTGCTTTGATCGGGTTTAACCCGGCTGAGGTTCTCTTGCACTTGCGTAAACAGCCGATCGCCCGCAGAGCTGGCCACCAAAAAACCTTGCTCATCGACTAAAAATGCGCTGCCCCGAGGACTGATGGCCATGGCTTGTAGCGACTCGGACAAACGCTTGAGAAACAGGTCAATCGCAAACACTCCGAGCACGCTGCCGTCATTGCCATAGATAGGTTGCGACAGCGTGATGAGCAACTGCTTTTTAGAGGCTGAGGGATAAACGGAGGTGAATACGCGCTCCTTGTTTTCCATGGCAGCTTGGTACCAAGGCCGCGTTCTGGGCTCGTAGTTTTTAGCCTCGGTATGCAAGGCTTGGCTGCGATCACCTGGGGCTTGGGCGGTAAAGTAGCGTCGCCCTTGGTCCGCCGCCTCGCGAACACCCACACGCATCACGCCGCCAGCGCCTTGCGGTACCAGCTCAACGCCTAAAAACTCGCCCTTGGCAGTGCCCACATACATATACGACACATTGGGAGTCATTCGGGTCATGGCAAATGCGGTTTGCTCAAATATCGCGGGGTTGAGTAGCATTTGACGCGCTTGGGCCAAGTCAGCCTCGGTGGGCTGCTGCTGAACCAAACCATTGAAAATGATGTGCGCCTGGCCCATATGCTGCTCAGTGTCGAGCCGTATTTGGCGCGCGACGTCTCCCAATATTTTTTCTGACAGCACATCCACTGCATCTAGGTTGCTACGATAGAGTACCCAACCCACCAATGCGGCAGGCACCACGCAAAAAAATAGCAGGCTGGATATGAAAAGTGTGCGCAGCGACAAGGTGCGTAAAGGCTTGGTTTTTGCCTTATCGTGCTGAGAGTCAATCTCGCTGTGCGCGTGCGTGTGAGACTCCCGCATTACTGAAACCCGACAATCTCGACCGTATCAGCCGGCATGTTTCTGCCAGGCAAGTTAACCATAGCGCGCCGCCCGGTTCGCACAGCTCCCGTCACAAGGCGAGCGGTTTGTACACTGGCGGCGATGGTCCAGTTGAGCGTTGGGTGGCCTGCAAACAACTTCAAGGCAACAGTGACTGAGTCACCAACTGGAGTCGTATTACCAGTATTGCTAAACAGTCCACTTAATTTCGCAAATGCGATGGGCCCGCTGTGCAACGCCACGCTCAGCGCAAAGGCGGGCAAGCCTCTGTCACCGAAGCGCTGTTTGACGTAAGCGTCTATGCGGAGAGTAGCATCGGTTAACCCCAGAGCAGCGCGCACAGCGCGCAAACCATGGTTCACCGAGTGTGTGTCCCCTGCATCGACAAACACGCATAGCATCCCGTCACCCACAAACTGCATATGGTGGGCGCCGAAAAGGTGCACCGTGTCGCCGACGTTACTATAGAACTGCTGGACTACGTCGCCCAGTTCTGCGCTGGACAATCGTTGCGTCCAATTGGTGTAGTCACGCATATCCGCATACAACACGGTGGCATTAGAAAACTTTTCGTTCCCTTGAACAAAGCCACTTTCCGGCCATTGCTCGCTGAGAGATTTGGCCATTCTGTTTTCGTACAGCTTACTGATCTTGTGGCGCTGCTCTTCGAGCGCTTCCGTTACTGCGGCGTCTACCACTTGGGAGCGCATCGTTTCCGCGCGAATCAGTTTACTTAGCTGCGCCGATACGGCCTCGCGCAATTCTTGCGGCGCAAAAGGTTTGGTGAGGTAATCGTCCGCGCCGGTCGTCATGCCCTGGCGCATATTCGTGCGATCTTGCAGCGAAGTGAGCAAGATGACGGGGGTTGTAGCTAGCTCGGGGTCGCTGCGCACCTGCTCCAGCACTGCAAAGCCGTCCATCTCTGGCATTTGTACATCGCTCACTACCAAATCCGGTTTGAACTCACGGATAAGCTCCAGCCCTCGGGCGCCGTCTTCGGCAGACTTTACGTCATAGCCTTCCTTTTTAAGCACTTGGCTCACCAGCATACGGGTGCCGGCATCATCATCCATTACAACGATCAGTGGCATGTTTAACCTTGCATTAGCATTGACAATTTAGCTTTATTGCATCAACACCCAACAGGCATTGATAACTTGCGGGTCGTGAACCATATCGATGTGCCCACGGTTTCTAACCATGCGATTGTCCGCTCCTTCAAGCTTGGCCGAAGATACTGGAAATACAATGTTGTCGCAGTTGGAATAAAAGCATGTAAATTGTATATTCTGTGGTTTTTTTTCATTTTCAAAGAGGCGCTTCAACCAGGCGCTGTGCATTTTCATTTGCGCCCCATTTGCAGTATGTGAAAACTTCGCCGTCCAAGTACCATGGTGCGGTGTGCCCAAGGTAATGGCGCGGTGTACAGCTACTGCGCCAACTCCCTTTGCTGCATTGCTGATCAGCCACGCCCGCACCGCTAATCCCCCCATACTGTGTCCTACTATGACAGGTGCCAAACCGGTGGCTTGTTGCACTTGGCGCATGGCACGGTCGATGGCCGCTGTATAGGCATCAATAGACCCAAAGGCAGGCTCCAGATCAACCGCGACAAACACACGCTGCTCAGCTTGCATACGCTTTAGCCAATGTGTCCAAAAAGCTCTATTACAGAAAAAACCATGCAACAAGACGACCCCGCGTTGGTTGTCAGCGGCTGATTGCGCATCCAAATTATCCGCAATCGCCGTGCGCCGGAACGGTTGCCACCAATGAAACACGAGTATGCATGCGCATGCCTCTCCCCACCATGCACGTAAGTTTTCACCCATGCTTGCACGGGGCGTGGGATCTGCTCGGTTAACAGCAATCAGTGCCAAGAATTGGATGGCCAACAAAGCCGTGGTGATGACCGCAGGCGCTACGACCCAGCCAATCGCAAGGGTTTGATTTATTGGCCACATCCACCACGCCAGCGTCCAGCACAGCAGCGGCAAACCTATAGTGAGTAGTCGCTGTGTTAATGCATTTGTCATACCCTGAACTGTACTGAGTTTACGCTTTCCGGTATAGAGCGGACCCACTGTTTTTTGACTTGCTTCAAATGAAATGCCGCTCATCGGCTTTTCCACTGCACATCTGTTTTTTGCTCCACTCTTTCTTTATGGGCGGTCATTTCAATGGGTTGCAGGGCATTGCGCCATTTCCCGTTCAATCTCCTATTCATTACATGTGAATTGAGGATAACCCTCTGAATTATTACGACAGCGGCTATATATTTAGCAGTGTTTTGCCAACACTATGAGGCACGCTAAACTTAGCGTTACGATGTCTGCCAAATCCAATCAAGACCGCTATACCGTCGATGACACCACTTTGCTCAGCGTGACGCAATGGCGCACTATCGGCGATGCTTTGGCCGTGGTGTATCGAATTCAACAGGTTCAGCGCCAGCACCCTGCTCTGCTGGCGATGGCACATGCCGTCAAACGCGCGCAGTGTTTTCGGTTTCAACGCAGCTATGCTGATGTTTTGGCCCACAGTGATTGGGCAGATGCTGCGCAGTTTTTTCTGCAAGAACTGTACGCGGATCGCGATTTTTCTCAGCGTGACGCAGAGTTTGGACGCATCGCGCCGGCCATTGAGCGCCTTTTTCCCCGATCTGTCGTGCTAGTAGCGACAACACTAGCCCAATTGCATGCACTAAGCGAACAACTCGACCACCGTATGGCTATTACGCTGCTCTCGATGCCTTTGGCAGAACACTCTGATGTCGCCGTGCGCGCAAAGTACCCACTTGCCTGGCGTACGGTAGGCCAACGGGCAGCGCGCGCTGAGCAGCTGGCTCTGGTTGGACATCTGGGCACCGAGTTAGTCAAGATCACTCGCGTAAAGGGCTTGCGCGTTATGCTTAGGATGATGCGCGGGCCTGCACATGCAGCTGGTTTTGAGCATTTACAGAAATTTCTAGAGCAAGGTTTTGATACTTTTGCCGCAATGCAGCGCAGCAAGACGGGTGCAGCAGGTTTTTTAAGCACTATTAGCCAACGTGAGAGCACGTGGCTTGACCGCCTGTTTGCTTCCCCTGCGACAAACCCCAATTTCCCAACGCGATGGCCTGAACTAGAATGAATTTGCACTTTATTCGGAGACAGAGATGGACAAATTTTGGCTCAAAAGCTATCCCGCCAGCGTACCGCATGAGATTCAGCCCGATCAATACCGCTCTTTAACAGCACTGCTCGAAGAGAGCTTTAAAAAGCACGCCTCAAACCCTTATACCGTCTGCATGGACCGTTGGATGACGTACGGCCAATTAGACAGTTTGTCGGCTGCTTTAGGCGCTTGGCTTCAAAGTCGCGGATTGGAGCCCGGGGCACGTGTCGCGATCATGCTGCCAAATATCCCGCAGTTCCCTGTCACCATGGCGGCCATCCTGCGCGCTGGCTACACTTGCGTGAATGTTAATCCGCTTTACACTGCACGTGAACTGGAGCACCAACTTAAAGACTCCGGTTCCACCGCTATTGTAATTTTGGAAAACTTCGCAAGCACCTTGTCCGAGGTGATTGACAAGACCCAAGTTAAACATGTTGTGATGGCGTCGATGGGGGATTTGCTTGGTTTTTTCTACGGCAACTGGTTGACTTTTGCCGTTCGCCATCTGGCCAAGATGGTTCCTCCCTACAAGCTACCTCTCGATAACGGACGAGTTGTCACGGCATTCAATCGCGCGATTGCAGAAGGCACGGGCATGGCTTTGAAGCCTTGCCATTCCACGATGGATTCGATTGCCTTCTTGCAATACACGGGTGGCACCACAGGCTTGAGCAAAGGTGCTGTGCTAACGCACCGCAATATTGTGGCAGCCGTTCTTCAGGCCGAGGCATGGTTCAGCCCTGCCTTGGCGGATGTGGGCGACATTAGTAAAACCAACAGCATTGCCGCACTACCGCTCTACCATATTTTCGCTTTGAGCTTAAGTTTGTTGGCGGTCCGTTGGGGTTCCCATATGACTCTGATCCCCAATCCGCGAGATTTCGGTAAGTTCATCGAAGTTCTTAAACAGCGCCCTTTTCATATGCTTCCTGCTGTGAACACATTGTTCAACGCACTGCTGCAACATCCGATGCTGAAAACAGTAGATTTCTCTAAGCTGCGCATTTCGCAAGCGGGCGGGATGGCTGCTTCTGAGGGGACAGCTAAGCATTGGTTAGAAGCAACTGGCTGCCCAATGATAGAGGGCTGGGGCATGAGCGAGACGGTCGCCATTGGTACCAACAATCCTCCTTGCAACGCCACCTTTACTGGGACCATCGGCTTGCCACTTCCCAGCGTAGAGATATCCATCAAAGATGATGATGGCAAGACATTAGCTGTTGGCGAGTCAGGTGAGATTTGTATCCGTGGCCCTAACGTGATGGTCGGTTACTACAACCAACCCGACGAAACAAAAAAGGCATTTACTTCAGATGGTTATATGCGTACGGGCGACGTAGGCATTATGGATGCGCGTGGCTATACCAAAATCGTTGATCGTAAAAAGGACATGATCATCGTCAGCGGATTCAATGTTTTTCCGAACGAACTTGAAAATGTCATTTCACTGTGCCCCGGTGTCGTTGAGTGCGCTGCAATTGGTGTCGATGACGCCAAGCAAGGCGAGGCTATCAAAGTATTTGTGGTTAGAAACGAGTCCACTCTTACCGAGGAAGATGTGGCCAAATTTTGCCGCCAGAACTTAACCGGTTACAAAATCCCTAAATATATTGAGTTTCGTGATGATTTGCCAAAGTCGAATGTCGGCAAAATTTTGCGCCGCGAACTACGGAGTGCGAAATAGCGTTGCGTCGCCACAAAAATTCGAAATTGGTCTCTGCTGCACATGTGCACTTTGCGTATGAAAGTTGGCTCTGGTGGTTTAGCTTCGAGGTGCACAGGGGTTCAAGCTCTCAATAGAATATGATTTTTGCAACCCTCAGTGATCATCATCGCCAGACCTGCAAGCAGTGCACATCAAATTGATGCGACCAGAGCCGGCAAAAGTATGCCGTGACGGCAAACCAATTATCTGCAGCGCTGTCTGCGCTGTTTAAATTTGAGCTCGGTTTGAGTTTGATTCAAACGGCTCAGACTACGGGTCTTTCGGTGGGCGCCACCTGCACAATGTGTGCGACGTACTGTTCCGTTGCACCAGGTAAACGCCTTGCTTACAAATCCAAGATGGCGTGTCCTCCCCCCCCCATAAACCGAACCAGCTCGTTCGCCAAGAGGTTCTTCACTATGGAGAATGATGGACATGAGAACAAGCAAATACAGTGAAGAGCAGATCATTGGATTTCTGGGGCAGGCCGAAGCGGGTATGCCGATCAAGGAAATCGGTCGCAAACACGGCTTCAGTGATGCCAGCTTTTACAAATGGCCCTCCAAGTACGGCGGCATTGACGCCAGCGAGGTCAAACGGCTGTGCGAATTCGAACCGGATAACGGCAAACTCAAGCGGCTATTGGCCGAGGCGCACTTGGACATTCACGCTCTCAAAAGCGTCTTTGGCACAAAGCGCTAGCTCCACAAGCCAAATGCGAGGCGGTCAGCAATATGGTCAATCACCACAAGCTGTCTGAATGCCACTCCTGCGCCCTTGTGGGGCTAAGCCGAGATACCTACCGCCATCAGAGCCAAACCAATGCACTCAATGTAGAACTGCGCGAACAAATTGTGCAAACTGCCCATACCCGCAGGCGCTGGGGTTACCGCATGATCCACGATGTGCTGCGTCCGCAGTTTCCGGGCATCAACCACAAACGGATCTACCGCATCTACACCGCCGAAGGCCTGTCCATCAGGAAGCGCAAGAAGACCAAGCGTATTGGCGTACGCGTGCCGCTGGTGGCCGCTTTGGCGGTCAATCAGACCTGGAGCATGGACTTTGTGAGCGATGCTATTGCCCGTCCAGGCGCAATCTCACGGCGCATCAAATGCCTGACGGTGGCTGACGACTTCACGCACGAGTGCGTGGACATCACAGCCGACTTTGGTATAGGCGGGGCTTACGTCACCCGTCTGCTGGACAGAGCAGCGACGTTTCGGGGCTACCCCAAGGCGGTCAGGACTGACAACGGGCCGGAGTTTACTTGCAGGGCATTCATGACATGGGCGCAACAGCACGGCATCCAGCACATCCTGATCGAGCCAGGCAGCCCGAGCCAGAATGCGTACATCGAGAGCTTTAACGGCACGTTCAGGGATGAGTGTCTGGATGAGAACTGGTTTGAGTCTTTGGAGCAGGCCCGCCAAGCCATTGCCGCCTGGCGAGTGGACTACAACGAGAGCAGACCGCACAGCAGCTGCAACCGTGCGCCGCCGGCAACGTTCGCAGCATTGAATCGCCAGTTAACTGGCGATTCAATGCATCACAGCAAGATTGATACAGGAATCAGTTAATCTTGCAAACCTTGGACTTCTGGAATTTAGATTGGTACGGGGATTGGGGGCAGGTCAGGCATGCCGATCAAAGAAACAAGTGCGCTCAACTCTGAGCTGCGCGGGCAGCTCGTGCAAACTGCTCACGCCCACAAGCGCCCGGGTTAACGAGTGATCCACGATGTGCTGCGCCCCCAGCACCCTAATATTTAGATTGGTACAGGGATTCGGGGCAGGCCAAATGTTCCGCCCAAAGAAAAACGCCCACTCAAATGAGCGGGCGTTTTAGGCATAAGAGCCTGACAATGTCCTACTTTCACACGGGAACCCGCACTATCATCGGCGCTAAGTCGT
>JAYWHJ010000046.1:0-13188 GCA_043777795.1 Polaromonas sp.
GCTGGCCATGCCTGCGGGTACCGCGACCACCACCGGCGACACGCTGCCCAGCTTGGCCAAGGGCCCGGTGCCCTTCCAGACTCGAGGGGTAGCCACTGGCTGGTTGGCTTCAAACAATTTGACGGCGTCGAAGGCGGTGTAACCCCAGTTGAGCAGTTTTTGGCTCTCGTTTGCACGAGCGTTCTCGTTGGCCGTGCCCAGCACGACGCTGAGTAAGCGGCGCGGGCCGACGCTGGCAATGTCGCGCTTGGCTGTGGCGATCAGACAGTAGCCTGCGGCCTCGGTGTGGCCGGTTTTCAAGCCATCCACACTGGGGTCGCGAAACAGCAGCAAATTGCGGTTGGTGTCGTTGGCCACCGGCGAGCCTTCGAGTCGGTATTTTTTAAGCGCGTAATACGGCGTGTAGGCAGGGAACTCGCGCAGCAGTTGCGTGGCCAACAGGCCCAGGTCGCGGGCGGTAGTGGTGTGGCCCGCTTCAGTCAGGCCTTCAGGATTTTTAAACACCGTTTTGTGCATGCCCAGCACTTTGGCCTGCTCGTTCATCAGCTGCACAAAGCGCTCTACGCTGCCCGCTACGCCCTCGGCAAGCGCAACAGTGGCGTCGTTGCCCGACTGCACGATCATCCCTTTGATCAAGTCTTCTACAGGCACCTTCATCTTGGGGTCGATGAACATGCGCGACCCGGGCATTTTCCACGCGCGCTCACTGACGCTCAAGGCTTGCTTGAGGTCGATTTTTTTGGCGCGCAGAGCATCGAACACGATGTAGGCGGTCATCAGCTTGGTCAGCGATGCGGGCTCAATCGGGTTGTCAGCGTCTTTCTCGGCGAGCACTTGGTTGGCGGTGATGTCGATCAGCAGGTAAGCCTTGGCCGCGATGATGGGGGCTTGCGGCTGGACTGGCGTATTGGCTGCGCCGGACGCCGCGGTGACGCTGGCAGTGGTCGTCGCGGCGCGGGCCATGCCAGCCGGCCCCCACACGCTGCTGATCACGATGAGGCCGCTTAGGAGAACGGGGAAGGTCAGGGCAGGCAGGACACAATGCGGTGCAAATTTCATGGAGAGGCAAACGGGTAAAAATAATAAAAAAAGTCGTGCGGCGTTACGCCATCAGGTGGCGCACTACCAATGATTTGAGTAATGGCAATTGTCCGTGAAAGAAGTGCGCGCCTGCTGGAATCACCGTAACCGGAAGTAGCTGGGGACGTGCCCAGTCCATCACGCTGGCCAGCGGCACGGTGTCATCGTGCTCGCCATGGATGACCAAGGTGCTTTCGTGTAGCGCGGGGTCAATGGGGGCGACTGCAAAGCGGGATGCCGCTGTGCCTACAAACACTATTTTCTCCAGCGTATTGCGCTGTGCGGCCTGTGCCAACACTTGGGAGGCCACAAAGGTGCCAAAGGAAAACCCGGCCAGGCACAGCGCCGTGCCAGCAGCACAGCTTTGTTCCAGCACGGCGCGCAGGTCATCCGCTTCGCCGCGGCCTTCGTCATGGCGGCCTGCGCTGGTGCCTACGCCGCGAAAATTAAAGCGCAGCGCTGTCCAGCCCGTTTGCACAAAGGCGCGCGCCATGGTTTGCACTACCTTGTTGTCCATGGTGCCGCCAAACAGCGGATGCGGGTGGGTGATGATGGCCAGGCCACGCGAGGGCTGGCCGCCCTCAGGCAGGTCGCGCAGCGCCTGGATGGCGCCTGCTGCGCCTTGCAATTGGAGTTTCTCGGTGTGGGAGTTCATGGGGTAAGCGTGCCGGGCAGGTGCGTAGAGCAATCAGCGCAGGTAAATAAAGCTATATATTTTATAGCTTCTGCCGCAATATTCTATTGGGCTTGTAGCCAAAAACACATCAATTTATCACTTGCCCAAGTGTGCCGGCGTGCGCAGGCGTTCCACCACCACGCCGTTTTTCAGGTGCGACTCGACGATCTCGTCAATGTCATCCGTATCGACATAGCTGTACCACACCGCATCGGGGTACACCACGCACACCGGGCCGGCGGCGCAGCGGTCCAGGCAGCCGGCTTTGTTGACGCGCACTTTCCCTGGGCCGCTCAGGCCAGCTGTCTTGACGGCGTCTTTGCAATGTTTGGCAGCATCTGCAGCGCGGTGGTTAGCGCAAGAGTCTTCGCCTGCGGCGCGCGCATTGGTGCAAAAGAAGATGTGGCGTTGGTAGTAGCCCGGGGCAGTGCCCGCAGACGGTGTAGCTGCCGCAAAAGAGGGTGAGGTGCTGGAAGTGGGGGTAGATGTCATGGGGTGATTTTATCGGGCTGCATCGCTGCGCTGGGACAACTTTTGAATAGCCACCAAGACGGCCACATACGGCCATAACCAGCCCAGCCATTGCGCCAGGCCGTGAAAGCGGATGAAGCGGCCTTGTTCCCAGCCTTGCAGCGTTTGCGCAAAATACGGCGTACTGGGCACCAGATTGACCAAGCTGAGCTGCCACACCAGCGCCACCAGCAGCCATGCCAGACAAGCCCGTTGCGCCAAGCCCATGCACAGTATGGCAATGGCCACGCCGCAGGCCAGACCAATCCATACCGGCAAGTTGGCCCAGGCCCAAGCCGATTCGGGGCCGTAACTCAAGGTGGCTGACAAACCGCTGGCTAACATCGCAAAAGCGCACAGTACGATGAAGAATCTAAGGCGTTTGGCCCAGTCCTCGATGATGGCGTAGCCCAGCAAACAAGGCGCCAACAAACCCAAGGCTACGCACACCACCTCGCTCACCGGGGCCATGGGTTGCAGCTCTAGCGAGCGCACCGGCAGCCACTGCAAAAATGGGGTGTTGGCAAACACATTTTCGACCAAGGTTTCCAGCCGCTCAAACACTTGCCCCAGCCCAAAAGGCACTGCGGGAGGAAACAGCAAAGCCGCAGGCCAGGTGGCTAGCAATACGATGCTGGTGCGCGCCTCGCGTACAAACCAGCGTCTGCGAAATCGGCTCCAGTGGTCGATCGCGCCCAGTGCCTCCATGGCACTTGCCAGCAATGCACCGGCCAACGCGCCACCCGTATTGAGCAGCCAGTCCGACAATGCGGGAACCCGCTGGGGCAGGTAGGTTTGCAATGCCTCCAGGCACAGCGAGAAGGCACTGGCTGCCAAGGTCACCCATATCACGGGACGTGGAATGAAGGTGGCGCGCAGCAGGGCCAAGGTCGACAAAAAGCCCAAGGGCCCGTAGCCCAGAAAATTGGCTGCCGTGTCAAATTGGCTCCAGTAGCGGGGCCAGGGTGCGGTGATAAATTCAAAGACCCCTACGCCTTGGTCACGCCACTGGCTAAAGGGGTACAGGCTGGCGTAGGCAATCAGCGCTGCAAACAGCAAAGCAAATAATGTGGCCGAACTTCGATGGGGCTGCTGCATGAGGATGTGCCGATACGCCTTGGTGCAGCTTTGACGGTGGCCGCTTTAAAAGGGCTTGACGACAACCAGGATCACCGCAGCAGTGAGCAGCACCACCGGCACCTCGTTGAACCAGCGGTACCACACGTGCGTACGGGTATTGGTGCCTTGCTCAAACTTGCGCAGCAGCACACTGCACGCGTGGTGGTAACCGATAGCCAGCAGCACAATGAAGAGCTTGGCATGCATCCAGCCATTGCCGGGGCCTTTGCCAATGCCGTAACCCAGCCACAGCCAAAGCCCGAGGCCCAGAGCGGGCACCGCCAGCAGCGACATAAAACGCAGTAGCTTGCGGGCCATCAGCAGCAAGCGCAGGCCCTCTGCAGGCGCGCTGTTGGTCAGGTCAGCCTGCACCTGGGCCAGGTTGACGAAGATGCGTGGCAAGTAAAATAAGCCGGCAAACCAGCTAGTGACAAAAATAATGTGAAAGGCTTTAACCCAGAGCATGGGGCAAGTGTATGCCAATCGCCTCGCCCACTGACTGAGCAACATGCCCAGGCAAAAAAAAGCCCCAGTCAAGCTGGGGCAGGAAGCCTTTTTGCTGTCACACATTGAGGCACCCGCTCAGGGAGGAAAAGCGGGAAGCGGCGAACCGCTCACCGCGTAATGTAACAAAGCGCAAGGCCCTTTTCAAGCACTTTTAAAGTGAAAAATGGCTAACAGTCATCACTGTTAGCCATTTAGTCTCGTGCGCGACAATGTGTACGCTATTTGGCTAATGGTTTCTCCTGTGTTTTTCTCATTTCTCATTTGAATCACTGTAAATCTGCGATTTCAGCTCCATTCAGCGGTTTTAGAATTTCTGTTGAATGCGACACAAAGCCAGCAAGCCAAGCCTTGCGGCACAATCGCAACATGACCCAAGCCCCCTATCCCCACAGCCGCCCGCGCCGTTTGCGCCGCGATGCCTTTACCCGCAACCTGGTGCGCGAGAATGCGCTGTCGCCGCACGATTTGATCTACCCGGTGTTCGTGCTCGAAGGTAGTGGCCAGCGCCAAGACATCGCGTCGATGCCCGGTGTGCAGCGTTTGAGCGTAGACCTGCTGCTGCCCGTAGCAGAGCAGTGTGTGAAGCTGGGTATCCCGGTGATGGCGCTGTTCCCGGTGATTGACGCAGCGCTCAAAACGCCCGACGGCCAAGAGGCTTGGAACGACAAAGGCCTGGTGCCGCGCTGCGTGCGTGAGCTGAAAAAACACTTCCCCGACCTTGGTGTGATGACCGATGTGGCGTTGGACCCTTTCACCTCGCACGGCCAAGACGGTTTGCTCGACGACAGCAACTACATCATCAACGACGCCACCGTCCAGCTGCTGGTCAAGCAGGCGCTGGTGCAAGCCGAGGCGGGCGTAGACATTGTTGCCCCGAGCGACATGATGGACGGACGCATTGGCGCTATCCGCGCCGCGCTGGAAGCGCAGGGCCACATCCACACCCGCATCATGGCCTACAGCGCCAAATACGCCAGTGCGTTCTACGGCCCATTCCGCGACGCGGTAGGCAGCGCCGCAAATCTGGGCAAGGCAAATAAAAAGGTCTACCAAATGGACCCCGGCAACAGCGACGAAGCCCTGCGCGAAGTGGCGTTGGACATTGCCGAAGGGGCCGATATGGTGATGGTGAAACCCGGCATGCCGTATCTGGACATCGTGCGCCGCGTGAAAGAGGAATTCAAGGTGCCCACGTTTGCTTACCAAGTCAGTGGCGAGTACGCCATGCTCAAAGCCGCTGCCATCAACGGCTGGCTCGACCACGATGCGGTGATGATGGAGAGTCTGCTGGCTTTCAAACGTGCAGGGGCCGATGGCGTGCTCACTTACTTCGCAATCGATGCAGCAAAGGCCTTGCTGCATGCCAAAGCGTAACACTTGACACTATTAATTTAGTAGCTGCTACCGCAATATTTTATTGCGCTGCAGTCCTAAAAGACTTATAAATCCAATCCTATCCCCGACTGCACCTCCTGCAAGGACCCCGTGGCCTATTTCCTTCTGAACGCCCAAAACTCCCAGCGCCTGGACGCGCTACCGCAGACCTTGCCCGGCCAGGGTTTTGTATGGTGGTCGATCTCACGCACCGAGTTGGAGACGGGCTGGGCCGACTTTCAGGCGCAGCTGCAGCGCTTGGGCTTGGAGCCATTGATCGAGCTGCACCAGCAAGACCTCATCAACCCACAGCACCCCAGTCACTACGACTACACCAGCCATTACGACATAGTGATTTTTCGCCGACTGTTGTTGGGCAGGGCAGACACCGGGCTAGAGCTGGCCAAAAATCCTAAAAAGACCGGTCCGACGATTCTTCAGCAAATCGCCACCGTGCCAGTAGGCTTCTTGTTGTACGACCGACTGCTGGTTACCGTGCACAGCGATGCGTGCAGCACGGTCGACGACTTCACGCGCCGTGTCGGCAGCGATACCAACAGCCGCCGCCCGACCTCGCCTGCAGATCTGATGCTGCGGATGGTCAACACCATGGTGGACAGCTACCTGGAAATGCGCAAAACCCTCACCACGCAAATCGACCATTGGCAAACCGAGCTGCTGCACCCCAACACCCGCACCGTCAACTGGCGCGCCTTGCTGTCGGTGCGCAATGAGCTGCATGCGCTGGAAGATCTGTGCGATGAGCAGCATGACGCCATCCAGGAGTGGCTGGACACCTTACAGGAGCAACCACTGGGCGACGCCAGCAGCTTGCGCAATGAGCGCGACAACCTGGTGGCGCGCAGCCGCGATGTGATCGAACACATAGAGCGCGTCGTGCACCATGTGCGCCGGCTGGAGCAGTCGGCAGAGACGGCTGTGCAAATCTACTTTGGCGCACAGAGCAACCGCACCAATAGCATCATGCGCACGCTCACTGCGGTGACGGCGGTGTTTTTGCCGCTCAACTTGATCACTGGTTTTTTTGGGATGAACTTTGAGTTCATGCCCTTTATCCACAATAAAGCGGGTTTTTGGTGGGCGTTCGCTGCGATGGTGACGGTCGCCACCACATTGGTCATCGTGTTCTGGCGCAAGCGCTATCTGGCACGCTCGCGCAGTTAGCCGCGGCTTGGCGCACCGTGCATCACAGCTTGCACAAGGCAGCCGCTTGTTTGTAGCTCAAACGAAACGCGGCACTGTTTTGCTGGGCCTGCGACAGCAAAGAGCCGCCTTCCAGCAGTGCTGTGACCATCAGCGCCTTGTCTTGCGCCGCACGCGGTGCCAGGCCGTCCAGTTGCAGGCGCGTGGCAATGGCCGCTACCAGGCCCTCGTACGCTTTAGCCACGGCAATGCCCAACTGCGGCGAGCTTTTGCGCTCCGCAGCAAAGGCCGAGAACAGGGCGCAAATCTCGTAATCTGTTTTTTCCATTGTTGCACTGAGCCTCTCGCCCACTTGCAACACCAGCGCCTCGGTGGTGCGGACACGGCTGTGCTCCAGCAGGCCCAGCAGGCCCCGCGTGATGTCTTCAATCACACACACGCCAATAGCCTCTTTGCCGCCCGGAAAGTGGTGGTACATCGAGCCTTTGGGCGCACTGGCCAACTCCAAAATATCGTTCAAGCCTGTGGCATGGTAGCCGTGCTTGCGAAACAGGCGCTGCGCCGCCGTCAGGATACGGCTGCGGGTATCCGGCAAGCTGGGTGCAGAGGTTTCGGTGCTGGGCAATGACATGGTGTCCCGCCATCATAACAAAGGTCAACAAATTGAATTCAGCAACTAGACAGACTGGTCTAGTGAGTGCTACACTGCACCGCATGACTACCGACCATGTAATCTCCCTGACTGCGGCCGACGGCTACGTCTTGACCGCTACCCACTATGCTGCGCCAGGCAGCCAATTCATCGTGCTGGGCAGCGCCACCGCTGTACCGCGCGGTTTTTACAAACGTTTTGCGCAGTTCGCGCAAGCGCGCGGCATCAACGTCATCGCCACCGACTACCGGGGCATCGGCGACTCCAAGCGCGGTTCGCTCAAAGGTTTTGAGATGGAATATGCCGACTGGTCACGCTACGACCTGGCCGCCGCGGTGGACTACGCCTGCCAGCGCGGCAAGGCCTGGCTGGTAGGCCACAGTCTGGGCGGCCACGCGTTAGGCCAAGTACCCCAGCCCAACCGCTTGCAAGCAGCCTATTTTTGCGGAACTGGTGCGGGCTGGCACGGCTGGATGCCCCGGCCCGAACGCTACCGCGCCTGGGCCATGTGGAACCTGGTGGGGCCCGTCACCACGCGAGTCTATGGCTATCACCCGATGAGCAAGTTTGGCATGGGCGAAGACCTGCCGATGGGCGTGTACCGCGAGTGGAAGCGTTGGTGCGCGCATCCGCATTATTTTTTTGACGATCCGGATGCCAAGGTAATGACCGATAAATTTGCAGAGGTGCGCATTCCCATCGCTGCGGCAGTGAGCACCGACGATCTGTGGGCTCCGCCCGCCTCGCGCGATGCATTTTTCAAGGGCTACCGCAGTACGCAGATAGACCGCATTGACTTGTCAGCTGCTGCGCTGGGCGTGGCGCAGATTGGGCATATGGGCTACTTTCGCGCGCAGGTGGGCGCGGCGCTGTGGCCGCAGATGCTGGGCTGGTTGGGGCAGCATGGGTTGCAAGTGGGCGTTTAGCACCCTGGCGCTGGGGGAGTATGGGGCCGCAGTAAAGCACCCCAGCGCAAATTCCTTGACCTGGCCAAGCCTGCCTTACGCCCGCTTGGGCCACAGCACACTGCCAATGGCCACCAACATTAGCGCCATGGCTGTCCAGTCCTGCCAGTGCAGCGCCTCACCCAGCACGCCAGCGCCGCTGAACACGCCCAGCACGGGGATCATCATCACGCTCAAGGTGGAGGCAATGGGCGGCAGACTGCGCGCCAGATAAAACCAAGCCGCATGGGCGAAACCAAACACCAGCGCGGCGTTGTACACAATGGAGAACCAGGTCGCCGCACTGGGTGCGCGCCATTGGGAGGATTCAAACGCGGTGCTCAGGGCCGTCATCACGATGGCTGTCAACACCGTCATCCAAAACGAAAGGGCCAAGGTGGGCACCGGGATCCGAGTACGGCGCAGCATCTGCGTGCCCAGCGCCCAAGTAGATGCCGCGAGGAGTGCCAGCACCACGCCCAGCGGTTTGCCGGTCAATGCCCCCAGCTCGTGCGTCAGCAACAACGCTACACCGAGGGCCGCAGCGCCTACGCCTAGCCAGGCGCGGGGTGCAAGCTTGTCCTTGAACACCCAGGCACCGATCATGGCACTGAAGATGGGCATGGTATAGCCCAAAATAGCTGCACGGCCCGAGGTCAGCAGTTTGACCGCAATGATCATCGTGCCGTGCCAGATGAACATATTGAACAGCGCCAGCACCAACAGCGCTGGCCAGTAAGCGCGCGGTACGGCAAACGGTACCTTCATCCATTTCAAGCCCAGCGCCAACACGGGAACGCCCAGCCAAATCGATATGGCACGAAAGGTGAGGGGAGGGTAGTCTTGAACCCCCAGCTTCATCACTGGCCAGTTCAGACCCCAGATAATGGTGAGGGCAACAAGAAGCCAAAGCTGGGTGGGGGTGAGGCGCTGCATGGGGTGATTGTCGGCGATTAAAATGCCAGCATGACCTTTTTAGCCCAGCTCAGCGGTGCCGCTGCACACAACCACTCCATGCTTTGCGTGGGCCTTGATCCAGAGCCCAACAAATTTCCCGGGGCGTTAAAGGGCAATGCCAACAAAATCTACGATTTTTGCGCCGCCATCGTCGACGCTACGGCCGACACGGTGATTGCCTTTAAACCGCAGATTGCGTACTTTGCCGCCCATCGCGCCGAGGGCCAGCTGGAGCGTTTGATGGAGCACATACGCCGGGTTGCGCCTCTAGTGCCCATTATTCTGGATGCCAAGCGCGGGGACATTGGCAGCACGGCCGAGCAGTACGCCATCGAAGCGTTTGAGCGCTACGGGGCCGACGCGGTCACGCTGTCGCCATTCATGGGCTTTGACTCAGTGGCACCGTATTTAAAGTACCACGACAAAGGCGCGTTTTTACTGTGCCGTACGTCCAACCCTGGCGGCGACGATTTGCAAAACCAACGTCTGGCCTCCGTAGAGGGCGCCCCTCTTTTGTACGAGCATGTCGCCAAGTTGGCTCAAGGGCCTTGGAACTTGAATGGGCAGTTAGGTTTGGTAGTAGGTGCCACCTATCCGGTCGAGATTGAGCGCGTGCGCGCGCTGGCACCCACACTGCCACTGCTGATCCCCGGTGTGGGCGCGCAAGGTGGTGACGCAGTGGCTACAGTGAAAGCCGGACACCGCCAAAATGGCCCCATCATTGTTAACTCTTCACGGGCAGTTTTGTATGCTTCCTCAGGCGATGATTTTGCCTCTGCGGCGCGGCGCGAGGCGGTGCGCACCCGCAATACTTTGCAGCTGGCCTTGAGCCCTGCTGTCGCGGCATAGCCGCACCGGAGTAAGCGCCTACCTGCGGCTTAGATGCTTTGCGTAGGCTATTTGATACAGGCCAAGGTGGCTTGAAAAGCCGCAATTTCGCTGGTGTCTGGATAAGACAAGCAGTAACATTTGTTGCCTTATCCGCCGCAATTTTCAGGGGAAAAGGGGCATTACGCACGGTATCCTTCACGGCTTAACGAACCGTTACCTAGCCATGCAGACAAAAACATCCCTCCTCGCCGAACCTGTTGCCCGCGCGCCGATGGCGCAAGCGGCCCTCCCCCTTCCCACTACTGATACCACCGACGTTGGCAACCTGGCCCCCGCCACACTGTCATTGCTTGGGTCCGCGCTGCTTGCTGCCTGCGGTGGCGGTGGTGGCGGCGACAGTGGCACTGCAGCCCAGCCCCCTGTTGGCGGCACACCGCCTGCGCCAGGGCCCGGGTCGCCGCCCACGCCAACGCCCACGCCCACGCCCACCCCTACCCCTACCCCCATTGCAGCGGCGCCGGGCTTTAACAACTTTCCCTCTGCCAAGAGCAACGAGGAAGCCGCCCGCTTTTTGCTGCAAAGCGAGCTTGGCGCGACCGATGCCAGTATCGCCAGCGTGCGCAGTGCCGATTTTGCCAGCTACCTGCAGCAGCAGTTCAACACCGCCACTGGCAATACAGCGTATGACTGGATAGAACAACGCGGGTACAGCGCCTCAAATGCCAATCGCTATGTCTTTACGACGTACCCCGCAGAGTTCGTGGTGTGGAAAGAGCTCTTTAGCGCGCCGGACAGCTTGCGCAAACGCACCGCATTGGCGTTGTCAGAGTTTTTCGTGGCCTCGATGCAAACCGCCGAGTTCGATTGGCGCGGCCATGCTTACGCCAACTGGTGGGACATGCTCAGTCGCAATACCTTTGGCAATTTCAGGCAGTTGCTGGAAGATGTCACGCTGCACCCCGCCATGGGTTACTACCTCAACACGAAGGGCAACCAAAAAGAAAACCCAGCCACTGGTCGTGTGCCCGATGAGAACTATGCACGCGAGGTGATGCAACTCTTCACGATCGGCCTGGTCCAGCTCAACATGGATGGCACGCCCAAACTTGGCGCTGACGGCAAAGAGCTCGACAGCTACACCCAAGACGATGTCACCAACCTGGCGCGGGTGTTTACTGGCTATGACTTTGACACCTCGGATGGCGTGCGCCTACCCGTGATCAAGTCCGACGGCAGTGCAGAGAGCTTCACATCGCTGAGCCGCGATTTCACCCGCAAACCTATGGCGCTCAACGCCACCCGCCACTCCACTTTGGAGGCCAAGTTTTTAGGTGCCACCGTAGCGGCCGGCACTGCGGGCCAAGCCGCGTTAAAAACGGGCTTGGACACTTTGTTTAACCACCCCAATGTCGGGCCTTTCTTTGGCAAGCAAATGATCCAGCGCCTGGTCACCAGCAACCCCAGTAAAGCGTATGTAGCCCGTGTCGCCGCTGCATTCAACAACAACGGCGCTGGCGTACGCGGCGACATGCGGGCTGTGTGGACCGCTGTCTTGCTAGACGACGATGCGCGCGGACCACAGGGCTTGACCGACCCCGGCTTTGGCAAGTTGCGCGAGCCCATGCTGCGCCTGGTGCAATGGGGGCGTAGCTTTAACGCCACTTCGGCAGCGCTCTCGTGGAAAATATTTGACTTGTCTAACCCTGCGACCCAGCTGAGCCAAAGCCCGCTGCGCTCGCCCTCGGTGTTTAACTTTTTTCGCCCTGGTTTTGTGCCTCCCAGCACCGCCCTGGCGGCCAGTAAAACGCCTGCGCCCGAGTTTCAGCTGGTCAACGAAACCACGGTGGGCGGTTACTTGAACTACATGCAAACCGTGATTCGCAGTGGCATTTCTTGCCCCGAACCCACCGTCCCAGAGGCCGCTTTTCGCAACTATGTGAACGACGTGGTGGCCAACTATACGGCCGAGCTGGCGCTGGTCGGGGATGCAGCGGCTTTGGTCGCGCGGATGAATCTGATTTTGTGCGCCGGCCAGCTGTCGGCGGCCAATCAAGCCATCATCGTCGCTGCGTTGAACGCGACCCCCATCACGGCGACCAGTACGGCCAATCAAAAGTTGGACCGTGTGAGTGCCGCCGTGCTGTTGGTGATGGCGTCGCCCGAGTATTTGATTCAAAAATAGTCTGCATGCCGCACCGCCGCTGAGCCGCGCCCTTAGAACCTCAACCCAAGAATTCTCACACTATGCACCTCCTCCAACCCCAGCACCACAGCCGCCGCGCTTTTCTGCGTCGCTCGGCCCAGCTTGCCTTCACCGGCGCTGCATTGCCCACAGCACTCAATTTAGCCGCCATGGGCGAAGCCGCAGCTTTCAATGCACCGGCTGGCAGCTATAAGGCCTTGGTCTGCGTGTTTCTCTTTGGCGGCAACGACTACGGCAATACCGTGGTCACCTACGATGACCCCAGCTACAACGCCTACAGCACCATCCGTGGTGGCGGTGGCGGGCAAACTGCGGGCGGCATTGCGCTGGCCAAGGCCAGCCTGGCATCTACCTTGCTCAACCCGACGACCGCGCTACCCGGGGCCAGGCAGTATGCCCTGCACCCCAGCATGACGGGTCTAGCCGGCTTGTTCAATGCCGGGCAAGCCGCGGTACAGCTCAACGTCGGCCCCTTGGTTGTGCCCATGACCAAAGCACAATACCAAAGCAGCAATCGTGTGCTGTACCCCTTGCCGCCCAAGCTGTTTTCTCACAACGACCAGCAGTCCATTTGGCAATCTTCGTCCCCTGAGGGTTCCACCATTGGCTGGGGTGGCAATATCGGCGACTTGGCACTGGCCTCCAACACCAACTCCCTTTTTACCTGCATCTCGGTGACTGGCAACGCGGTGTTTTTATCCGGTGATACGGCACTGTCCTACCGCGTCAGCACGGGCGGCGCAGTCAAGATCAACAGCTTCGCCAACAATGTGTACGGCTCGGCCGCAGTCAAAAACGCCTTGGGCCAACTGGTGCAGCAGACGCGCAGCCATGTTTTGGAAAACGAATACAACACCGTCGCCAAACGCGCCATCAGCGCCGAGGGTCTCGTAACGGCGGGCATCACCGCTGGCGCTGCTCTAGGCACCGGGGCGGAGTTTGCCGCACTCAACGCGCTGCCGACCAACAACTCGCTGGGTGCGCAACTCAAAATGGTGGCCCGGTTGATCGCGGCGCGTGGCAGTTTGGGCGCGAAGCGGCAAGTCTATTTTGTATCTTTAGGCGGTTTTGACAACCACGATAATTTGCTGACGGACCACGTCACCAACCTCACTCGTGTGAGCGAGGCCATGACCGCTTTTTACCACACCACTGCGCTTTTGGGTGTTGC
>JAYWHJ010000047.1:0-4633 GCA_043777795.1 Polaromonas sp.
ACGCGCTCTTGTGCGATCAGGCCTACCCGTTTTCTTAAGGGTTTTTGTGCCACGGTGCCTGTGGAATCTGCGCAGGAAGCTATTATTTTTGCAGCACCAGGGAATCCCCCAGCGCGCGCACCGCCGCCTCGGCGTACTTTCTGGATAGCCCAGGCGAGGGACGCTTCCAGTGGGTCGGTGCTGGTGTCAATGTCTTGGCCATACAGACATAGGCCGGCTTCTAGGCGCAGCGAGTTGCGGGCGCCCAAGCCAATGGGCTTGACCTCGGGCTGCGCCAGCAAAGCGCGGGCCAGAGCCTCGGTGCTGTCGCAGGGCACAGAGATTTCAAATCCGTCTTCACCGGTGTAGCCGCTGCGGGTGATAAACAAGGCAGCCCCATTCCAGGTGAATGCGCCACCGGTCATAAACACCAATTTTTCTACACCGGGCACCACGCGCTGCAGAGCCGCAACGGCTAGCGGGCCTTGCAGCGCCAGCAAACCTTGCGTGGGCAGAGTGACAATGTCGCATCGGCTGCCAATGCTGGCTTGCATGTGCGCAATGTCACCGGCCTTGCAAGCACCATTGACGATCACAAAAACATCGTCAGCGCCTTGGTTGACAAACATCAAGTCGTCAATGATCGTGCCTTCGTCAGTAGTCAATAGCCCGTAGCGCTGCTTGCCCACTGCCAGATCAATCACATCGACGGGCATGAGCGTTTCAAACGCAGCAGCAGCATCTTTGCCGCGCAGCAGCAGTTGCCCCATATGGGATACATCAAACAGGCCGGCCGCAGTACGTGTATGCGCATGCTCTGCCATCAGGCCGGCTGGGTACTGCACCGGCATGCTGTAGCCAGCAAAAGGCACCATCTTGGCGCCTAGTTCGGTGTGCAGTGCATGCAGCGCTGTGCTAAGCAGCGGGGTAGTAGGTAAAGGCTTATCAGCAGGCATAGGGTGCAGGGTTTCCATAGTTTCACGGGCCACTATTGGCGCGATGAAGGAACCCTGTTGTCCGCTTTACCTGAGAGATTCACGCCGGCGATGCAGCGCTTGCCCCTTCGGTGGGCCTCACAAAAAAAGAAGCCTCTCTCCAACAGAATCAATAGTGTCTGTCCTTTTGCCTGAGCGTTTGCAAACTTCGTACCAACGGAGTTCACTGCGCCTTCGGCGGCTCCCCGGGGGAACGCTCTCCAAACACAGGTCTATTCTACCCATGACTTTGCGCTGTGCGCTTGCCACGACCCGGGCAAGGGTAAAGTATGCTCTGGCTATGCGAGACATTCAAAAAATATTCCCTTTTCTGGCCTGGTCGCGCCCCAGTGCAGGCCTTTTGCGCAATGAAGCCACTGCCGGGCTGACCGTGGCGCTGGTGATGGTGCCACAGTCGGTGGCCTATGCGGGCTTGGCGGGCATGCCGCTCATTACCGGGTTGTATGCGGCGCTATTGCCCGCCTTGGTGGCCGTGCTGTTTGGCAGCTCGACGCGCCTGTCGGTAGGGCCTGCGGCGCTTACTTGTTTATTGGTTGCTGCCTCACTCAATGGGCTGGCCGAGCCGGGCAGTGCACAGTGGGTGAACTTGGCAGTGTGGCTGGCAATTTTGTCTGGCTTAATGCAATTGGCCTTGGGCGCACTCAGCTTGGGCTGGCTGCTTAATTTGGTGAGCTCGCCGGTATTCACTGGTTTTACGCAGGCTGCGGCGCTGCTCATCATGGCATCGCAGTTGCCAGCATTTTTGGGCTTGCAGGGCCCGCTTGCCAGCTTGCTCGATGCGCCGCGTTTTGATTTGGCGGCTTTGGGCTTTGGTGTGGTATCGCTGGCCTTGCTGATGGTGGGAAAACGCTACCTACCCCGCCTGCCCATGGTGTTGCTGGTGGCGGCCGCAGCGGCTTTGGTTAGTTGGAGCAGTGGCTACTCGGCCGGTGGCGGCTCCATCATTGGCGCGCTGCCTGCGGGTTTGCCCAGTTTTTATTGGCCCAGCTTGCCTGCACTCGACACGCTGGTGGCTTTGTTGGTGCCCGCCTGTGTGATTGCTTTGGTGAGCTTTTTAGAAACCGCCTCCAGCGCCAAAATCGAAGCGCTGCAGGATGGCAAGTTGTGGAACGCCAACCAAGACTTGGTCGGCCAAGGCCTGGCCAAACTGGCCAGTGCGTTCAGCGGTAGCTTTGCTACCAGTACTTCGTTCTCACGCTCTGCCATTACATTACAGGCCGGCGCAAAGACAGGCTGGTCTGGCGTGGCCACGGTGGTCTGTGTGTTGCTGACTTTGCTGCTATTCATGCCCGCACTGCACCACGTACCGCGTGCGGTATTGGCTGCTGTGGTGATAGCAGCGGTCATGGGCATGCTCAAGCCGCAGCAGTGGGCTAGGCTGTGGCGCATAGACCGGGTGGAAGCGATGACGGCTACGGTGACCTTCGTGGTGACTTTGCTGACCGCGCCGCGCATCTACTGGGGTGTGCTGGCTGGGGTGGTGATGGGTCTGGGGTATTTTTTGCTGCTGCGCCTGCACCCGCGCATTATCGAAGTGGGCTTGCACCCTGACGGTAGCATGCGCGACCGCCACCTGTGGAAGTTGCCGCCGCTGGCGGACAAACTCTACGCCCTGCGCATGGATGCCGAGTTGGACTTTGCCTCGGCAAGCGCCCTAGAGCGTGCCATTACTGTGCACTTAACCCAGCACCCTGGTGTGCGCCATGTCTGCCTGTTTGCCCAGCCGATCAACCGTATAGATGCTACCGGGGTTGAGGTGTTTGACCAGCTGCGCACGGCCCTGGCTGCGCGGGGCGTGACGCTACATATTAGCGGCATCAAGCTACCAATAGAGCAAGTCTTGCTTAAAACCGATGGTTTGAAAGCCGGGCCGCTGCTGCGCATGTACCGCACCGATGCCGAAACCCTGGCGGCCCTGCAAGATCTAGAACAAGTCAGAGTACCACGGCCACACCATGTTTGATCATTTTCAATCTGTAACCCCCACCGTACATCTGTCTGATCAGGTCGCACAAGCCCTGTCGGCTGAAATTCGAGCTGGGAATTTTGCGGTGGGTGCCAAACTGCCGACCGAGGCTGCATTGGCGGCGCAGTTTGAGGTGAGCCGCACTGTGGTGCGCGAGGCAGTGTCGCGCCTCAAGTCTATCGGCTTGGTTGAGTCGCGCCAAGGCAGCGGCGTGTTCGTCATAGATGCTGGCTTCTCGCCGCTCAATTTTGATGCGCGTTTAGCCGAGTCTAAGCAGGCGGTGATTCAGATGGTGGAACTGCGTCGCGCCCTGGAGGCCGAAGTGGCCGCGCTGGCGGCCGTGCGCCGGACTGGCGCGGATATTAAGCGCTTGCGCCAAGCAGTGACAGCGTTGGACAAAGCCGTGCGCGCAGGTGGCGATGGTGTGGAGCAAGACATTGACTACCACCGCGCCATTGCAGATGCCGCTAAAAATCCCTTTCTCATCAGCACCCTTGATTACCTGCGCCAGTTTTTGCAAGGCGCTACGCGCGTGACTCGCGCAAACGAGGCGCGCCGGGCCGACTTTGTCAGTCAGGTGCGTGACGAACACCAAGCGATTGTGCTGGCCATCGTAGCGGGCGACACAATTGCTGCGCGCCACGCTGCTGCACAGCACATGAATAATGCTATTGAACGCATAGAGTTGGCCGATCCCGCGTTTTGGCAACAAGAAGGTTTGAACTTGGCCAGTCCCTTGGTGGCAAATACCAGGCCAGCTTGACAAGCTGCGCTGGCTGCAACCTAGCAGGAGGTTTCGAGTCGGGCCAATACTTTTACCAGACACTCGGGTAAACCAATACTGGATTATTCCGCCAAAGTTGTATGATGACCATACCAATATCACCCGATCTTTTTACCAGAGTATCCTTGCCATGCACAAACGCCATCTGTTAGCTTTACTCGTCGCCGCGCACTTGCCCATGGCCTGGGCGCAGGCCTGGCCCACCAAGCCGATCAAGATTGTTGTGCCTTCTGCCGCGGGGTCAGCGCCCGACACGATGACGCGGCTGCTGGCGATTGATTTGCAAAAGCGCCTGGGGCAGAGCGTGGTGGCTGAAAATAAACCCGGTGCGGGTGGGGCGCTGGGTGCCGACATAGTGGCCAAGGCCGCACCCGACGGCTACACCCTGGTGATGGGCAATATTGGCTCCCATGCCATGAACGTGGGGGTCTATCCGAAGTTGCCCTACAACCCGGTGAAAGACTTTGAGTCAGTCGCCATGGTGGCTATCACCCCTAGTTTGATGACGGTATCCGCAGAGTTGCCGATTAAGACGGTCAAGGAGTTTTTGGACTATGCGCGCAAAGAAGGTGAGCGCGTCACCTTCTCGTCTGGCGGTAACGGCAGCTCGTCTCATTTGGCAGGGGAGTATCTCAACCTGTTAGCTGGTTTGAAGATGCGCCACGTGCCTTACAAGGATGTGCAGCAGGCACTGGGCGACGTGGCTGCGCAGCGGGTGACCGTGATGATCAGCAATATGCCGCCCGCCATGGCCTTGGTACGGGCTGGCAAGCTGCGTCCGCTGGCCGTGACTACCCAGTCGCGCTCTAAAACACTGCCCGAGGTGCCCGCCATGATGGAGTCGGGTCTGGCCTTTGAACAGACGGTATGGTTTGGCCTTTTTGCTCCAGCGGGTACGCCGGTGGAGGT
>JAYWHJ010000048.1:0-13168 GCA_043777795.1 Polaromonas sp.
GTCAAACAAGGGATCGACGGACAAAAAGAGCACCACCCTAAACAGACCCAATCGGTGCACCAAGGTGTAAAGGATGTCGGTGCGGATGGTGGCTTTGTCAGTCACAGCTTCTACTGGGCGGGCGCGCTGCAAAGGCACCAACACGCAGACGATGACGACGATTTGCAGCAACCCGACCAGCAACCATCCGGTGCCCTCAAAACCGTCCTCCATAACCGACCCCATGCCCAGAGCGAACATCAGCGGCTGCACGGCGGACTCAAACAGCCATTGCTGCGCCTGGGCAAAAAGGTCAACTAAATAATCCAGCATCCAGCCGCAGTCTGTTTAAAGCGGATGCGCCGCGTACCAAGCCTTGTAGTCAGGGTGGTGGCGCAAGGTGGTGAAACAAAATCCTTTTTCTTTCAGGCCGACGATCAAGGGCTCGAGTACGGCCGGGGCCCAGGGGTCTTTGCGCGACCAGATGCCCAGGTGGGCCATCAGAATATCGCCGCCTTTGATGTCTCTGAGGGCCTTTTTCAGCAGCGCGTCGTTGCTGGCGCTACTGCTAGGCAGCTCGTCGCCCAAAAAGCCTGCGGGGGCCCAACCCACGTGTTTGTAGCCGCAGGCCTCGGCCATCTCAATGAGCTTGCGCGAGGTTTTACCGCCCGGGGCGCGCCAGACAGGCAAGGCTTTTTTACCAGTGAACTCTTCGATACGTTCACGGGCTTGGACAATTTGGGCGCAGTACTTTTTAGACTCCCAAGTAAAGCTACGGCCTGCAAAGGCACCGGCGCTGGGTTGAACCACAAAGGCGGGGGCTATGCCTGCTGCGTCACCTCTCCAATACACATGGTCCCAGGTGTGGGAGGCAAAATCGTGGCCCTCTTGGCCGCGCTGGGCCCAAAACTTTTGGCCCCACTCAAAGCTCATGGAGCCTTTTTCGTCCTTGGTCGCTTCATTAGCCACAAAGAAGGTCACCTTGACTTGGTGCTTGTTAAGCACGTCTGCCATCATCGGGGCCACTTCCATGTGGCCGGTGTCTAGCGTGAGGTAGAGCGGTTTGTCGCAGCTGGGCGGCGGCGCGTTGGGCGGCGCAGCAAGGGCCACCGGTGCTGCTTTTTTACCAAACAACTGAGCGCTAGCGCTATAGGGAATTGCGCAAGCAGCTACTATGGTTGTAGCGATGAGTACATAGCGGGCAGCGCGTTTATTGGCGGCCAGCGTGGTCAAGGGTCCAGACTCCATGGGGTGAGCGTCCTACGTTAACTTGGCGCACTACTTGGCGCGTTTCCAGATCGATCACGGTGAGCTTCTTGGCCCACCGTGAGGTCACCATGAGCAATTTTCCATCACTTGACACATCCATGCAATCGGGCCCACCGGGGGCCGCAAAGCTGGCGACCACCTCCATGGTTTGGAAATCCATTTTGCTGATGGTGTTGGCCACCCGGTTGCTCACAAACACATGGCGTTTGTCGCCTGCTGCGCGAAAGGCGTGCGCGCCCAAGCCGGTTTTCACCAGTTTGTGCAGCTTGGGCTCGCGGCCAGATACGTCAAACACCTGCACGCTATTGCTGCCGGTGAGGCCGACCAAGATAAAGCGGTCATCGGGGGTGCCAAACACGTCGGCAGGCATCTCGCCCGTAGCCACGCGCCAGCGCACGGTTTGGGTAGCCAGGTCGATGGCGATGAGCTCGTTGCTGTCTTGCATGGTGCTGTAGACGGTGGTGGACTTGGTGTCGATCCACAAATGGCTGGGGGTTTTGGCAGTGGCAATGCGCTTTGCCAAAGTCAGGTTGGCACCGTCCCAGCGGTAGATGTCGATGTGATTGAGGCGGTTGGCCGCTGTCACAAACCACTTCATATCGGGAGAAAAGCGCAGATGGTACGGGTCCAAAATACCCTTGACGGTGCGCTGAATTTGCGCAGTTTTCGGGTCGATGAAGGTCAGTGAATCGCCACCCGCATTGGCCACAATCACCGATTTTTCATCGGGTGTAAGGTACAGGTGGTGTGGCTGCTTGCCGGTAGCAATGCGCTGCTTCTCCGTCCAGGTGACAGGATCGATCACGCTGATGTTGGCGTCCAGCGAGTTGAGCACGAATACCGGATGAGAGGCAGTGCCAGCTTGGGCACAGGCAGCCCATGCCATCCACAGGGCGGCGAACCCAAAAAACAGTCTACGAATCAAAATCACATCCCAACAAAATGGTGCTGTGCAGCAAAGCGTGCGCGCACAAACCCTAAGTGTACCCGCTACCCCTTGTGCCAGCTCTCAAACAGCCCGTATATACCTTGGTCTTGGCAGCATTTACCGCAAAGTAAGCGTGTGCTGGAGTGCGGCACAATGCACGGCATGCAAACGATGCAACTCTTGGGGATGAATCTGGAAGTGCAGCGCATCGCTGGTAATGGCGCTTTGGCACCTATTGTGTTTTTGCACGAAGGCCTGGGCTCGGTAGCCATGTGGCGGGACTTTCCGGCGCAGGTGTGCGCCGCTACCGGGCGCGCTGGTTTGGTGTACTCGCGGCGCGGCTACGGGCACTCTGAAGCTGCGCCCGCTGTACGCAGCCCATCCCACCAGCTAGCCAATGGCCAGCGCGCAGGCCGCTTGCTGCCCGACTATATGCACCATGAGGCTTGGGAGGTGCTACCCGCCCTGCTGGCCGCCTGCGGCATAGCCAAACCGGTGCTGCTGGGCCACTCTGACGGCGCTTCCATCGCCCTGCTTTACGCCAGCCGCTACGCAAGCAGCGCTTGCATTGCCATGGCACCGCACCTGTTTGTGGAGCAAGTCAGCCTGCGCAGCATCGAGGCAGCGCGGGTGGCTTACCAAACCACCGATCTGCGCAGCAAGCTGGCACGTTTTCATGCCAATGTGGACTGCGCCTTTTGGCAGTGGAACGATGTGTGGCTGAGCGACGAGTTTCGCAGCTTTGACATCACGGCCGACTGCGCCCAGATTACCTGCCCGTTGCTAGGTATCCAAGGCCATGACGATGCCTATGGCACGATGGCGCAACTGGATGCTTTAGACAGCGATTTATTAAGTAAAAAAGGCCTCGGGCGCAATAGATTATTGCGGGAGAAGCTATTAAAATTAGAGCATTGCGGGCACTCTCCGCACAAAGACCAAAGTGCGATGGTGACGGCTGCGGTAACCGAATTCTTGAAGTCAGTTTAAGCTTGCAGCAGCTTCAAATCGTCAGCCGTTACCCACCGCCATTCGCCGCTGGCTAAGCCATCCAAGCTAAGCCCGCCCATACTGGCACGGTGCAGGCCTTCAACGCGGTTGCTAACGGCGGCCAACATGCGTTTAACCTGGTGGTATTTGCCTTCGGTCAATGTCAAATCCAATGTCAACTCGCCGGTTTGCACACAGGCGGCTGCGCGTACGGGTTTGGGCGAATCGTCCAACACCACGCCGTCCAACAGCTTGGCGATTTGTACGTCGTCCACGGGGTGTTTGCAGGTCACTTGGTAGAGCTTGGGCACATGGTGTTTGGGCGAGCTGATGCGGTGGATAAACTGGCCGTCGTCGGACAGCAGCAACAGGCCGGTGGTGTCTTGGTCTAGCCTGCCCACCGCTTGCACGCCCTGGATGGCGTTTTTATTGGGCCGCAAACGCAGGGGGCTGGGAAGCAGCGTGTACACACTGGGCCAGGCGCTGGGCTTGTGCGAGCACTCGTAGCCAGCGGGTTTATGCAGCAGCACATAGGCCAGTTTATGGCATTGCCAATCTACGCCTTGCACTTGAAAGCGCAGACCCTCCGCTGCAAAGTCAGTAGCGTCTTGTGCAAAAATTACCCTCGGTACAGAACTGGTGGCCTCATACACGGCAACCAAGCCCTGCTCTATCAAACCATTACAAACGCGCCTTGTACCAAAGCCTTGTGTGAACAAAATATCAGCTAAATGCATACCGCCTACTGTGTAGGAATAGCTTGGGTAAGACTATTCATGTTACTGGAGCGCATCACACCCGGTGGCAAGGCGTTTGCTGGGGCCGCAGCGCTGGCAGGCGCTGAGGCAGGAGAAGCTACGGTGGCAGTTACAGCCGGTTTGGGTGTCACTGCCAGTGGCTTGCCCAGCAGCATGGTGATCATGTCGTCGTAGCTCAAAACGCGGGGATAGTTGTCAATGGCCATCACAAACTGCAACTTGCCGTCGGCAAGTATCACGGGCACTGGCATGGGTGCGGGCTTGCACTGCCAGGCGCAGGAGGTGACCAGATCGCGCTGTACCAGTTTGGCCGCTTTGATGGCTTGGCTGCGATAGACCTCGCCCTGGTAAACGTTGTTGGTCGTTACCCGCACCGTGGCTATCTTGCCTTCATAGCTTGAGGCCATCGTCACGCCGCCGCTGAGCACGCTTTTGGCTTCTGAATCATTGACGGTCTCTTGCACTGCACCCACCGCAGGTTTGGAAGCCGAGGCTGCCGCACGGGCGGCCGAGGCATTTTGCTGGGGCGCTTTGACGCTGGCACCCGCTTTGGGTGCCGAAGCCCCGGCTGGTGCTGCCGGCTGCGCAGCCGGTTGCACTGGCGTTTGCGGTATGGCTGGCAAGCCCAAGATGTTGGGCTGGGCCATGGCAGTGGTGGCTGCGAGTGAGGCGCCAAGAGTAAACAAACAAAGAATGTATCGCATAAGGGTATTTTCGCTCAAATCGATATGATGCTGAAGATGAACCTACAACGCAGACGCTTTTCATTTCGCCTACTCGCTGTGCTGGGCACCCTGGGCGGCGCGCTACCTGCGCTGGCCAAATCCGGCTTGCCAGTGCTGCTGGCCCACAACGCGCCCAAGGGCATTGACCCCACAGGCTACTTAGTGAGCGAAAAACTAGACGGCGTGCGGGCACTGTGGGACGGCACGGCGCTGCGTTTTCGCAGTGGCCGCACCATTGCAGCGCCAGCGTGGTTTACCGGCAAGCTGCCCACCACGCCGCTGGACGGTGAGCTGTGGCTGGCGCGCGGCCGATTTGACGCGCTATCCGGCGCGGTGCGCAAGGCCCAGCCCGTGGACGCTGAGTGGCAACAAGTGAAATACATGGTGTTTGAGCTGCCACAAGGCAGCGGTACTTTTGCGCAGCGCGCCGCGCAGTTGCAAAGCGTGGTGCAAGCTGCCGCATGGCCAGCGCTGCAAGCGGTGGAGCAGTTTTCGGTAGCAAACCCAACAGCACTGGAGGCCAAGCTTAAAAGCATTACGGCCGCCGGCGGCGAAGGGCTGATGCTGCACCTGGCAAGCGCCCCGGTGGCTGCGGGCCGCAGCAAGGTACTGCTCAAACTGAAAGCTGTGCAAGATGCCGAAGCCACCGTAGTCGGCCATGTGGCGGGCAAAGGCAAGTACGCAGGCATGTTGGGGGCTTTGGAAGTTAAAACTGCCAACGGCCAGCGCTTTAAGTTGGGCACAGGTTTGAGCGACACCGACCGTCAAAACCCGCCGACCATTGGCAGCTTGGTGACTTACACCTACCGGGACATTACACCCAGCGGCAAACCGCGCTTTGCTAGCTTTTTGCGGGCTCATGAAGGGGTTTAGCTTACCCCGCGCACTGGTATTTTAATAAATTGCTATCATAATAATAGCTTCTTACGCAATATTTAATTGCGCTAATGCACGATAGGCATCATCAATTTTCCGATAGTCAAGCGGCCGCGCGCAGACCAGCAAGTCGCGCGGTAATCATGCCGAGCTCAGCCCAGCATCAACTTCAACTTAGCCACCGCACTGGACACCGGCGTAATCACCGTCAGCCCCGTTTGCTGCTGCACCAAGCCCGCCGCGCGCGCCATACTGAACTGGGCCAGCGCGATCACGCGGCAGCCCTTGGCGGCCAGCTCGGCGGCGGCTCGCCCTATCAGCTTGTCATGCAACTCGCCATCGCCCGCGTTCAACGCTGCCAATGCACCTTCGGCCAGCGCGGTGTCCAAAGCCACCAGCTTGGGAAACTCCGGCGGCATGGAGATAAGCGTGGGGCCGAAGGTGGCTACCAAGCCGATGCGCTGGCCCAGCGCGGCGGCATCTTCAATCATCGCTTCATTGGGTTTGAGCACGGGAATGGTTGCGTGCTGGCCGGCGACTGCCTCAATGCAGGTGCCAAAGGCCGAGCAGGTGAACAAAATGGCGTGGCAGCCGCAATCCACCGCGTACTGGGCCAAGCGCGCAAAACGCGCGTGCATCACTTCGTCTTGGCCACGGCCGTTGGCAGCCAAGTCGGCCGACAAGCTGTCGTCTAGCAGATTCATGCGTGTGGCCTGGGGCCAGTCGCGGGCAATGGCTTGGTTAATCGGGTCAACGGCGTGGGCTATGGCGTGAATAAGGGCAATGCGGGGGGAAGACGTCGCCATGGTAGATATGCGTATAAACAAGAATGAACGGGGGCCTATGATAGACGGTCCCAGCCCTTAGGAACCCCACCATGACATTGCGTACCCGACTCTTCACCTGCGCCCTTTTGTGCCTGTCTGCATGCAGCGCCTTTGCCCAAAGCAGCTACCCCAACAAGCCGATCAAGATGATCATCCCGCTGGCTGCAGGTAGCGCGGTAGACAACGCGGCCCGCATTTTGACGGCCAAAATGTCCCAAGGTCTGGGCCAGTCCATCGTGATTGAAAACCAGGCGGGCTCCGCTGGCCTGATAGGCGCTGACCGCGTGGCCAAGGCCGCCCCCGACGGCTACACTCTGGGCGGCTTTAACGACAGCGTGCTGACGATGATCCCGCATATCTACCCCAAGTCCACCTGGAACGCGCTGACCGACTTTGACCCCCTTTCGCTGGCCGCCACCATCGAATGGGGCTTGGTCGTCAAGGCCGACTCGCCGTACAAAACCGTGACCGACTTCATCGCTGCTGCCAAGGCCGCACCCGGCAAGATCAACTACAGCTCGGGCGGCAGCGGCAGCCCGCAGCACATTGCCATGGCACTGTTTTCCACGCGCTCTGGCATTCAGGCCGTGCATGTGCCCTACAAAGGCGCCACACCCGCTGCGGTAGCGGTGGCTGCGGGCGAGGTGGATGCTGCGTTCCAGGGCCTAGGCACGGTCACATCACTGCTGCAAGCGGGCAAGCTGCGTTTGTTGGCCGTGTCGACGCAAAAACGTTTGGCGCAATACCCCAACGTGCCGACGGTGGATGAATCTGGTCTGAAAGATTTTTTCTTTAACTCCTGGTTTGCCATGGTGGTGCCCGCAGGTACACCCAAAGACATCGTCGAGCGCCTGAACAGTGAAATGCGCAAGGCCCTGGCCGACCCTGAGACGCGCGACAAAATGGTGGCCATTGGCTTGACCTTGCGCGGCTCCTCGGCAGCAGAGCTGGGCACCGCCACCAAAGAGCAGTTCAACCTGTACCGCAAGCTGATCCAGGACAACGGCATCAAGGCCGACTGATCAGGGGTTCAAGCACATGACCACACTCAGCGCATCCGCCACGGGCGTTTACCTCATCACCGTCACACCGTTTACCGACGCTGGCGCGCTGGACCTGGCCAGCACCGACCGCATGGTTGATTTTTGCCTCGACGCGGGCGTCACCGGCCTCACGGTTTTGGGCATCATGGGCGAGGCCACCAAGCTCACGGCAGAAGAATCTCGCACCTTCGTTAAACAGGTGATCGCCCGCGTGGCCGGGCACGTGCCGGTGGTGGTGGGCGCATCGGCCCCCGGCTTTGCGCCCATGCGCGAGCTGACCGAGAGTGTGATGGCCATGGGCGCAGCAGGCGTGATGGTGGCGCCACCGCCCTCCGTGCGCACCGACGACCAGATCGTCGCCTACTTTGAGATGGTGCAAGAAACGGTGGGCAAAGACGTACCCTGGGTACTGCAAGACCATCCGGTGTCCACTGGCGTGCAAATGTCCACTGCCGTCGTCCTGCGTATTTTGCAAAACTCGCCCAGCTGCGTCATGCTCAAGCACGAAGACTGCCCAGGTCTTGCCAAGCTCTCCGCCATCCGCGCCGCTAGTAGCAAAGGCGATATCAAGCGCGTCTCCATCCTCACTGGCAACGGCGGCGGCCTGTTCTTGCCCGAAGAGCTGATCCGTGGTGCCGACGGTGCCATGACCGGCTTTGCCTACCCCGAGATGATGGTCGATGTGTGCAAGGCCCACGCCGCAGGCCAACAGGACAAAGCGCAAGATATTTTTGATGCCTACCTGCCCCTGGCCCGCTACGAGCAGCAGCCAAACATTGGCCTGGCCGTGCGCAAACACATCTTCGCCCAGCGCGGTGTCATTGCCAGCGCAGCCATCCGCAAGCCGGGGCCCAAGCTGTCCACCATGGACATCGCCGACATTGCACGCTTGACGGCGCGGCAAACCAAACGTTTGGCAGAGATCGCTTAAACCTTCGTCCAAAAGTCCACAGAAAGCTCCCGAAATGTCTACCCCCATCCACATGCAGCTCGACCCCAAAGCGGTCGAAATTCTGAGCCAGGTCACCACCGCCACACTCACCACCATCTTGCTGAAAAAAGGCCTGCGTAATGTCTGGCTGCGCGGCACCAAGCCATTGCGCCCCGGCCAGCCGCGTCTGGTCGGCCGCGCCTTCACACTGCGCTTTGTGCCCGCGCGCGAAGATCTGGCTACGCCTGCATCATGGGCATCACCCATCTCCACCCGCGCCGCCATTGAAGACATGCCCGCAGGCTGCATTGCCGTGGTGGACTCCATGGGCGTGCAAGACGCTGGTATTTTTGGCGACATTTTGTGCGCCCGCATGGGCAAGCGCCATGTGGCCGCACTGGTCACAGACGGCGTGGTGCGCGATGTAGCGGGCGTGCTGGGCACCGGCCTGCCCGTGTGGTGCAGCGGCGCAGCAGCACCCCCTTCCGTAGCAGGCCTCACGTTTGTGGCTTGGCAGCAGCCCATTGGCTGCGGCGGCGTGGCCGTGTTTCCGGGTGACGTGATAGTCGTCGACGACGACGGCGCAGTGCTCATCCCCGCCGACCTGCTGGACGAAATGCTGGTGCTGGCACCCGAGCAAGAGCGGCTGGAAAACTGGATCATGGGGGAGGTGGAGCGCGGAGCTGCGCTACCGGGCCTGTATCCACCCAACGCAGAAAACAAAGCCCGCTATGCAGCAGCGATGACATCAAAATAGAAAAAAAGGCTCCAGCCCTTTAAAATATTGCGGGAGCAGCTATTAATAACAGAGTAGGCACTGATGCAAATTCTCTGCAACCATTGCCCGTAGCACTTGCGCGCCAAGCGCATCGCTACAGCCGTGCACGCAGCGAGAATTTCTGAATCTTGCCGGTGGACGTTTTGGGAATCGTCTCAAAACGAATTTCCTTGGGCACTTTATAGCTGGCCAACAGGCTTTTACAATGCGTGATCAGCTCCAGCGCCGTGGCCTGGGCACCCGCTTGCAGCTCTACAAAAGCCAGCGGCACTTCGCCCCATTTGTCATCCAGCTTAGCCACTACCGCGCAGGAGAGCACGGCGCTGTGGCGGTACAGTGCATCCTCCACCTCAATGGACGAAATATTCTCACCGCCCGAGATGATGATGTCTTTGCTGCGGTCTTTAATCTTCACATAACGGTCTGCCTCCATCACGGCCAGGTCGCCCGAATGGAACCAACCGCCAGCAAAAGCCTGGGCCGTCGCGTGCGGGTTTTTCAGGTAGCCGCGCATGGTGATATTGCCGCGAAACATGATCTCGCCCAGCGTTTGCCCGTCCGCTGGTACCGGCTGCATCGTCTCAGGGTCCATCACCGTCATGCCCGCTTGCAGCTCGTACCGCACACCTTGGCGGCCGTTTAATCGGGTTTGCTCAGACAGTGTTTCGCTCGCCCAGCTCTCGCGCTGCGCGCATACGCTGGCCGGGCCATACACCTCGGTAAGGCCGTATACATGCGTGATGTCAAAGCCCATCTTGGCCATGCCTTCGATCATGCTGGCAGGCGGCGAGGCAGCCGCCACCATGCCTTTGATGCGCTGGCTGATGGCCTGAAAAGCCTGTGGATGCGCACGGTGCTCGGCGATCAAGAGGTTATGCACCACAGGTGCAGCGCAGTAATGCGTAGCACCATGCAGTGCAAAAGCCTTCACCATCGCAGCGGCCTCAACACGGCGCAGGCAAATGTGAGTGCCCGCTTGCAAAGCAATCGTCCAGGGAAAGCACCAACCGCTGCAATGGAACATTGGCAGCGTCCACAAGTAACGCGCAAAGTGCGGCAAGCTCCAAGTCACAGCGTTGTTGACTGCGTTAAGGTACGCGCCGCGGTGGTGCGTCACCACGCCTTTGGGGTCGCCCGAAGTGCCACTGGTATAGCTGATGGCGATGGCATCCCATTCGTCACGGCAGCCCACCAACTGCGGCAAAGGCGCGTGTGCAGCCAGCAGCGCTTCGTAGGCATGCATGCCCACGCGCGTATGGGCACCTGAAAACTCGCTATCGCACACGTCAATAACCACCATCTCCCGGCCATGGTTTGCTTTCAGCAAACGCAGGGCCTCGGCCATCACGGGTGCAAACTCACTGTCAGTAATCAGCACACGCGCTTCGCAGTGGTGCATCTGCCAGGCCAGGAGCGGCGCATCTAGCCGGGTGTTCAATGCGTTGATGACCGCACCAATCGCCGGGATAGCGTAATGCGCTTCGACCATCTCGGGCGTGTTGGGCAGCATCAGGCTCACGGCTACGCCATGCCCTGCGCCCAGTGCTTGCAAGGCCGCCGCCAGGCGCGCCGAGCGCTCACGGCACTGCGCCCAACTGTATCGGCGTTGGCCATGGATAACAGCCGGCAAATCGCCAAACACTTCCGCCGCACGCTCCACAAAACTGGTGGGCGACAGCGGCGCATAGTTGGCTGCGTTTTTAGGGAGCTCTTGCTCGAAAATATTCATAACTTGCGGTGCAGAGTCAAATTTTGGCGAAGGATTGGCCAATATCCCACAAGATGTCGTCAATGTGTTCCAGCCCCACGCTCATGCGAATCAAATCATTTGGCACACCCGCGGCCATGCGCTGCTCGTCGGTAAGCTGGCGGTGGGTAGTGGAGGCGGGGTGAATGACCAAAGTGCGGGTGTCGCCAATATTGGCGACATGGCTTAAAAATTGCAGGCCCTCGATGAAGCTTACGCCATCTTGTGCCGTGCCTTTTACGCCAAAAGCCAGCAGGCCTGAAGCGGCAGGCTCGCCATCCAAACTGCGCAGGTATTTTTGGCAGCGCGCGTACTGCGGGCTGCTCTTCATACCGGGGTAATGCACCCAGCTCACTTTGGGATGCTCGCTTAAAAACTGCGCCACCGCGCGGGCATTGCGGCAGTGCTCGCGCATGCGCACGGGCAGTGTTTCTGCTCCCTGCAAAATCATCCAGGCGTTCATCGGTGCCAGCGTCGCACCATACACACGCAAGGTTTCCATCCGGGCGCGCATACAAAAACCAAAATCGCCAAAAGTTTCGTGGAACTTCACGCCGTGGTAGCCCGCGCTAGGCTCTGTCATGCCAGGAAATTTTCCGTTATCCCAGCTAAAGTTACCATGCGGTATGCCTGACTCGACCATCACGCCACCCAGCGCTGTGCCATGGCCGCCAATGTATTTGGTGGCCGAATGTACAACGATGTCAGCCCCATGCGCCAGTGGGTTGCACAGGTAGGGCGAAGGCACTGTGTTGTCGACCACCAAGGGCAAACCGGCCTCGTGCGCTATATCGGCCACAGCCTGGATATCAAGCATATGCAGGCTGGGGTTACCCAGTGTTTCTGCAAAGATGGCGCGGGTGTTGGGTTTGATCGCTGAGGCAAAATTTTCTGGCCGGCTGGCATCCACAAAGCTCACTTCAATACCCAGTTTTGCAAAGTTCACTGCCAGCATCGTCACGCTGCCGCCATACAGTGCACCCGCAGCCACCAGATGGTCGCCGGTTTGCAAAATGGTCAACAGGGCCAGCATTTCCGCAGCCATGCCGCTGGCTACAGCTACTGCGGCGCGACCGCCTTCCAAGGCTGCAATACGCTCTTCCAGCACAGCGACCGTGGGGTTGGAGATGCGCGAATAGACGTTACCGAAAGTTTGCAGGTTAAACAGGCTGGCCGCATGGTCGGCGCTGTCAAACACATAGCTGGTAGTTTGGTAAATCGGCAATGCACGGCTGCCCGTGGCGGCATCGGGGATTTGCCCGGCATGAATGGCCAAGGTTTCGGCCTGGAAAATATGATCTTTGCGCATGGCAGTGTCTAGGCTAGGGGGTCAGGCCGACCGTTTGGCAGAAATGACTTGGGTGTTCACGCCCACAAAATTCAGTCCGCCAAAAAGTCGCGCATGCTCAATTTTCACGCAGCGGTTCATCACGCTCAGCAGTCCCGCCTCATGCGCTAACGCAGCCGCTTGCAAGTTTTCTACGCCAATTTGTTGCCACAAACATTTGGCACCGATCCGCAGCGCCTCTTGTGCAATCGGCAGTACATCTTGTGGCTTGCGAAATACATCCACCATATCTATCTCGAACGGAATATCGGCAAGTTGTGCGTAACTCTTTTCACCCAAAACTTCCGGGTATTTAGGGTTCACAGGCACCACGCGGTAGCCATGCGCTTGCATGTATTTCGCTGCAAAATAGCTGGGCCGATGCCACTCGGCGGACAAACCCACCACCGCGATGGTTTTGCAGGTCTTTAGGATATGGCGCAGGGAAGATATGTCGTCACTCATAGCAGCACTTTAGCAGCTAAGTTTTGGTAGTTTGCGCAGATTTTCCCCGATGGCTCTTGGTTTAACGCGGAAACTGTTCGCGCAACTTCATTTTCCAAAACTTCCCCGTCGATGTGCGCGGCACGGCGTCGATGAATTCATAGCGGTCGGGCAACTGCCATTTGGCGAAGCCGCTACTCAGCAGCAGCGCGCCAAACTCTGCGGCGCTGGCGCTTTGGCCGGGTTTGAGGACGATGCAGGCCAAGGGGCGTTCGCTCCACTTTTCGTCGGGGATGGCGATGACAGCGGCCTCGGCTACAGCGCTGTGGGCCATGAGGGCGTTTTCCAGGTCGACCGAGCTGATCCATTCGCCGCCGGATTTGATGAGGTCTTTGGTCCGGTCGGTGATTCTTAAAAAACCCAGTTCGTCCATGCAGGCAACGTCGCCAGTGCGCAGCCAGCCATCGCTGGTGAATTTATCGCCAGCCACCGGCACCTCGTGGTAGCTGCCGGTGATAAAGGGGCCGCGCACCTGGATCTCGCCTG
>JAYWHJ010000049.1:0-4626 GCA_043777795.1 Polaromonas sp.
TACAACGAAATGCTGGCCGAGGCCGTCAGCTCCCTCAAGGCCGGCAAAGAGCCTGACCTGCTGGCCCCCCTGCACGCCACCACCGAGATCAACCTGCACGCCCCCGCCCTGCTCCCCAGCGACTATTGCGGCGACGTGCACCTGCGCCTGTCCTTCTACAAAAAGCTCGCCACCGCCAAGACGACCGATCAGATCGACACCCTGCTGGAAGAAATTGTTGACCGCTTTGGCAAGCTGCCTTCCCAGGCGCAAACCCTCATCGACGTGCACCGCCTAAGAGTCATCGCCAAACCCTACGGAGTAGTCAAGGTAGACGCCGCCCCCAGCCTGATCAACATCACCTTCAAAAAAGACCCGCCCATAGACAGCCTGGCCATCTTGCATTTGATCCAGAAGAACAAACACATCAAACTGGCCGGCAACGACAAGCTGCGCATTGAGCGCGAGCTGCCCGACGCGAAGCAGCGGGCGCAGATGGTGCGCGATGTGCTTAAAAGCTTGGGGCAGCCCACCACCAAGCCGGTAGCCGCGGCGGTGGCGGCTTAGGGTTCGGGCGGTCTATTTGCTAGTTTTTCAGCCGCGAGAGCCTCTGCGGTGCAGCCTATGCAAAAAAATATCCGCTATGTATTAGATAGCTTTTACCGCAATAATCTATTGGCTCACAGTCCGAATAACACCCTGAAAATAGCCAAGCCTACTGTTTTGGAGCGCTCCAAAGCCTCCACGACTCTAAACCTGGGTCGAAAACTGTGAATTTGCCAGTTTCCGAGCCATTCTTTACATCCTAATCGGGCTGCAGACCAACAGAGTGTTGCGGGAGAAGCTACGAAAAATGTAGCTATTTTCGCTGCTTAGTTAGTCAGCACTACATTGATCTGCGCCTCTTGCCGCGAATCCACCAGCGAGGTAGCCACCAGTGTGACGACCACGGGGTTCAGCAAGAAACCTGCGCCACTGGTGTTGGCGGCAAAGCGGGCGTTGGTGATCAAGGTTTGTACGACGCTGGCACCACCGTAGTTGATGCGGCTGCCCACGGGGGCGTTGATGATGCTGCCGCCTACTACCACGGTCCACGCCACGGGACCAGATGCATCCAGCTCAAAACTGTTTCCGGCAGGCAGGTACACGTCTTGTTCTTCGCCTGGCAGCAGATCTACCCCGGGAGTTTGCTGGCCGTTGACAAACATGATGATGTCAAACGCGGCGCGCGGTGCGGGCGAGCTGATGGGCACGTCTACACCTATCTCGACACTGCCACCACCGCAGCCGGACAATACCAAGCTGGCACCCAAGCTTACTGAAGCTAAAAATACTTTGATGGCTCTCATGACGATGAGCTCCCGTAAAATACCGCTGAACGCTTGGCTTACAACAAACCACGCTTACGGACTAGAGCTACAACGCTAGCGCGCGGTTCGTAGTTGACCCTTTCGCCTCACGCAGCACCTTGTATTGCAACTGTTTACCTTAGCGACACATTTCGATTTTTAACCCACATCGCTCCCCAAGCGCACCCCCATGCCCCAAGAACACGCACCTGGCCTCGTTATCCAAGGCTTTACGCCACCACTCAAACTCAGCAGCTTTAAGCTGGCCGCTTTTGACATGGACTCCACCTTGATCAACATTGAGTGTGTGGACGAGATTGCCGACGCAGCGGGCCGCAAGGCTGAGGTGGCGGCCATTACCGAGGCCGCGATGCGCGGCGAGATTACCGACTACAAAGACAGCCTGCGTCGCCGCGTGGCCCTGCTGGCGGGCGTGCCGGTAAGTGCGATGGAAGAGGTGTATGCCCAGCGGTTGCAGCTCAACCCAGGCGCATTGGCGCTGACGCAGGCCTTTAAAGCAGCGGGCATGAAGCTGCTGCTGGTCTCTGGTGGGTTCACATTTTTTACCGACCGCATCAAGGAGCGCTTGCAGATGGACTATGCGCGCTCTAATGTGCTGGAGGTGGCAGATGGCAAACTGACTGGGCGCTTGGTTGACCAGGCTTGGGGCGATATTTGTGACGGCGAGGAAAAGCGCAAAACGTTGCTACAGACCTGCGCCCAACTGGGCATTACGCCAGCGCAAACAATTGCTGTGGGGGATGGCGCGAATGACCTGCCAATGATGGGCGTGGCGGGCCTGTCGGTGGCCTACCACGCCAAGCCCAAAGTGCGTGAGCAGGCTATGGTGGCAATTAACGGGGGTGGGCTGGACCGCTTGCTGGAGCTTACGGCAGCATAGAGCACAGCTCGGCCAGCGAGGCGATCTCTAGCGTGGGTGTTTTGTCCTCATAGGGCCAGAGCTTTTCATCCCGGTTCAGCCAGACCGCCTGCATGCCGGCATTGAGCGCGCCCATCACGTCCAGCGTGGCATCGTCGCCGATGTGCAGTACATCGTGCGGCTGCAGGTCTACCGCTCCCGCAGCGGCAAAAAATATGCGTGCGTCGGGCTTGCTCACCCCAAACTCTTTGGCGCTGATGCTGGCTTTGAAGTAGCTGTCTAACCCAACGAGATTGAGCAGCGCATTGCCGTTAGTTAGCGCCACCAGCGGGTAGCGCTCGGCTAATATTTTGAGCGCTGGCAACGCGTCGTCGTACAGCACTACGCGGTTGCGTTGTGCAAAAAACACGTCATAGGCGGTGTCGGCGAGCAAGGGGTTTTCGCCGGCGCGGTACAAGGCAAGGCGAATAGACTCTTTACGAATGGCCCCCAAATCGTGGCGCATCTCGGGCTGCTTTTTCAGCATCACGTCGGCCATGTATTCGCGTATCTCGCGCAGCGCAGCGGGGGATGCAAACATGGCCGCCGTCATCGGGGCGTGCTGGCTCAGCCAGTCGAGCAGCGCCTTCTCAGCCCGTTCAATCACAGGCCAAATTGGCCATAGCGTGTCATCCAAGTCGAGGGATATTGCTTTGATTTTGGAAATATCGAGCATAAGTACGGGAAAATACAATACAAGAGATTACACCATGGCATTTGCAAAAGAACCCCCATACACCCACGGCAGTACCGGACAATCCAACACCACCACCGCTATTTTGCTTTGCAACCTGGGCACACCCGACGCGCCCACCGCCAGCGCGGTGCGCCGCTATTTGGCCGAGTTTTTGTCTGACCACCGGGTGGTAGAGATACCTAAGCCCATTTGGTGGCTCATCCTGCACGGCATTATTTTGCGTCTGCGCCCAGCCAAATCGGCTAAAAAATACGCCAGCATTTGGACGGCCGAGGGCTCGCCCCTGAAGGTATGGAGCGAAAAGCAGGCCAAGCTGCTGCAAGGCACTCTGGGCGAGCAAGGCCACAAAGTGCAGGTGCGTTTGGGCATGCGCTACGCCAACCCCAGCATGCGCTCGCAGCTAGACGCCCTGAAGGCCGAGGGCTTTAACCGCATTTTGGTATTGCCCATGTACCCGCAGTACAGCGGCACCACCACGGCCAGCGTGTTCGACGCGGTCTACACCTGGGCGGCCAAAGTGCGGCGCATACCCGAGCTGCGCTTTGTCAACAATTACCACGACCACCCCGACTACATCAAGGCCCTGGCCTCGCGCATCAACGGCTACTGGAAGCAGCATGGCAAACCTGACAAACTGGTGCTCAGCTTCCACGGCGTGCCTGAGCGCACCTTGCATTTGGGCGACACCTACCATTGCGAATGCTATAAAACCGCGCGTTTGCTGGGCGAGGCATTGGGTCTTGGCAAAGAGCAGATGCAACTGACCTTTCAGTCGCGCTTTGGCAAAGCCAAGTGGCTGGAGCCCTACACCGAGCCGACCTTGATCGCCATGGCCAAGGCGGGCGTAAAGCGGGTAGACGTGGTGTGCCCGGGCTTTACCGTCGACTGTCTGGAGACGCTGGAGGAGATCAATATGGAGGCGCGCGAGACCTTTTTGCACGCCGGTGCGGGCAGCGCCGCGCCGGTAGATGGGCGCAGTTTTCATTACATTCCCTGTTTGAACGACTCCACCGAGTGGGTGCGAGGTTTAAGCGCTATTGCGCAGCAGCATCTCAGCGGTTGGAATACCAAGAGTGATTTAGACACTAGTGGGCTGGCGGCGCAGCGGGCACGGGCGTTGGCGCTGGGGGCCAAAGATTAGCCATTTTTGTTCCGGATCAAGCCGCAGGGCTACTTCAGCTGCGCCGCTGCCCTTCGAAAGAGACTGGGTGGGTTTTATACGGGAGCAGGTCGGCGGCGCGCACAGTACTGAAGTGAGGCCGCTAGCTTCAGACACAAAATCGCAAACCGTGTAGCATGCCGCCTATGGACCTCAAGATCATTGCCACCACCCGTATCGACAAGTTTTTGTGGGCTGCACGTTTTTACAAAACCCGTAGCTTGGCGAGCGACGACATTGGCAAAGGCCGGGTCAAAATCAATGGCTTGGTGGTCAAAGCCGCGCGCGATGTGCGGGCGGGCGACTGCGTAGCGATGGTGCGCGAAGGCGTGGTGTGCACTGTCGACGTACTGCAGGTAAGCGAGCAGCGCGGCCCCGCGCCGCAGGCCCATACCTTGTACCGTGAAACCGAGGCCAGCATAGCTGCGCGCGAGGCCACGGCCACCCAGCGCCGCCTGCACCCCGAACCTGCGCTGAGCATTGCGCAAGGCCGCCCCACCAAGCGCCAACGCCGCGACCTGGA
>JAYWHJ010000050.1:0-13082 GCA_043777795.1 Polaromonas sp.
AGACGCATGCGGGCAATACGGTCACCTTCAATCTTGCGTTCAACCCACATGAAAATTTCGGTGTAAACCGTCTGCGGGCAGGTATAGCCACACCATAACCGCCCCGCAACAGCCGTAAACAAAAAGAGTGACAGTGCGCTAATGACCAGCAAGCCCGTGAGATATATCAAATCCTGCGGATACAGCACCAGATTGAAAATGTAAAAACGACGTGCAGCCAAGTCAAACAACAGCGCTTGTCGGTCGTTCATAGATAACCATGGCAAGCCATAGAAAACCAGTTGTGTTGCCCACACCATCGCCCAGCGCCAATAGTTAAACCAACCGGTAACACTACGGGCGTAAATTTTCCGCTCGGACTGGTAGAGAGACACCACATCGGCAGAGTCCTCTACCGCGTGGATAGGTATCACGCGATGCGACGCGGAGATGCCGTGAAGTTGCTTAGCCACCTCTAGATGCCTCGTTAAGGTACTTTGGATGGCAGTACAGGTGCTACGGAGACACTTGTCGATGCGGGTACGCTGCCGGCCGATAGGCTGAGTACATAGGCAGCCACCACGTGAATTTGCTCGGGCGATAGCTTGGGGGCTTGCGCAGGCATCACGTTATTCTTGCCATTCCTAATCGCATTAACGATGGACTCCTCGCCCCAACCGTACAGCCAATAGTCGTCTGCAAGATTTGGAGCACCCAGCGCTTTGTTGCCCTTGCCATCCACACCATGGCATGCAGCACAAGCAGCATAAAGCTTCTTGCCGCTGAACGCTTTGATATCGTTATGTGGGCTGCCAGAAAGTGACAAAACATAGTGCGCCAATGCTCTTACATTCTCATCGCCACCTATCGCCGCGCCTAAGGCGGGCATGACACCAGTACGGCCGTTAGTGATGGTGTTGACAATGTGCACTGCACTGCGCTCGCCAAGCCAAGCCGCATTGCCATTGGTCAAGTTAGGGTATGAATTGCCGCCACGAGCGTCTGAGCCATGGCATTGGGCGCAATTGTTCATGAAAATGCGCTCTCCCAAAGCCAATGCACTAGGGTCTTTGGCCAGTACTTCAACCGGTCGGGCAGCAAATGCCGCGTACAAAGGGGCAACCCGAGCACTTAGATCGGACACATCTTGCTTGTGTTCAGTTTCGGTGGAGGACCAATTCAATGTGCCTCTAAAGCTACCCAAACCTGGAAAGAACACCAAGTAGACCAATGCGAATATCACCGTCAGGATAAACAGCCACATCCACCAACGTGGAAGAGGATTGTTCAACTCACGCAAATTTTCGTCCCAAACGTGTCCCGTCGTATTGTCATCCGCGCGGCCAGGTTGGACATGAACAGTCGCCTTGCCAGCTACCCATAACAACAGGGCACATGCCAAGATCGATACGAGGCTGACCGCTCCCACGTACCATGGCCAAAATTCATTGGTGAAATCACTCATGGTGTGTAGCCTTTACTCCGAGCGAAACGGCAGTTGCGCCGCATCATCAAATTGCGCTTTACGTGCTGGGCGATAGGCCCACACTAAAACCGCGATAAATAGAAAAAAAGCGGCGACTGTTACCGCGATACGCAGATCATTCACGTCCATGACACGACCTCTTATTTCAATGCCAGGCCTAAGCCTTGCAGATATGCCACCATGGCGTCTAGCTCTGTTTTACCTTTGAGCAACTCTGGTGCACCGGCAATCTCTGCATCGGTGTAAGGCACTCCCACGGCACGCAGCGCACGCATGCGACGTTGAATTGAATCGACATCAGCAGATGCTTTCTCCAACCACGGATAGTCCGGCATGATGGACTCAGGCACCAATGAGCGGGGACTGATCAGATGCAGTCGTTGCCAATCGTCGCTGTACTTGCCGCCTATACGATGCAAGTCTGGGCCGGTACGTTTGCTACCCCACTGAAACGGATGGTCATATACGAATTCACCAGCTACTGAGTAGTGACCATAGCGCAGTGTCTCTGCCACTAGGGGTCTGATCATTTGCGAATGGCAGTTGTAGCACCCTTCACGCAGGTAGATATCGCGACCAACAAGGCGCAAAGGCGTATCTGGAACCACTCCTTTGATAGGCTGGGTGGTTGATTTTTGGAAAAATAGCGGCACTATCTCAACCATTCCGCCCACCGCCAGAACAAGCAAAATTAGCACGATCATCAGCGTGTTGTTGGTTTCAACTTTTTCGTGTGAAAACGGCATAGTAATTTCTTTCAGACGCGAGCCATATTGCTTGGTATTTTTACTTCAGATGGTTTACCTGCTACTGCAGTCATCCAGACGTTCCAGGCCATGATCAGCATGCCCGTGAGGTACAGAATGCCACCCATGAACCGCACTACGTAAAAGGGATAAGTTGCCTTGACACTTTCTACAAAGGTGTAGGTCAAAGAGCCATCTGCATTAATAGCGCGCCACATCAGGCCTTGCATGACACCGGCAATCCACATGGCAGCGATGTAAAAAACAATACCTATCGTTGCAATCCAAAAATGCAGCTCTATGGCTTTGATACTGTGCATTTTGGTTTGCCCGAACAGGCGCGGCACCAAGTAGTACAGTGCGCCCATAGAAATGAAACCCACCCAACCCAGCGTGCCGCCGTGCACGTGGGCAATGTTCCAGTCGGTGTAATGCGATAGTGCATTGACCGTTTTGATGGACAACATCGGCCCCTCAAAGGTGGCGATACCGTAGAAGGACAATGCAACAATCATGAAGCGAAGAATGGGGTCTTCACGCAGTTTGTGCCATGCCCCCGACAAGGTCATCACCCCGTTGATCATGCCGCCCCAGCTGGGTGCCAACAAGATGAGTGAGAACACCATGCCTAAAGACTGCGTCCAATCTGGTAGCGCGGTGTAGTGCAGGTGGTGCGGACCAGCCCACATATAGGTAAATATCAGTGCCCAAAAGTGAACTATAGACAGTCTGTAAGAGTACACGGGTCGTTCAGCTTGCTTGGGAATGAAGTAGTAGACGATACCCAGAAAACCAGCCGTCAAGAAAAATCCGACTGCATTGTGACCGTACCACCACTGCACCATGGCGTCTTGCACACCTGCATAAACCGAATAGGACTTCATCCAACCGGCAGGTACGACTGCTGCGTTGACAATATGCAATAGCGCTACCGCGATGATGAATGCACCGTAAAACCAGTTGGCTACATAGATGTGCCTCACTTTGCGCAAGCCAATAGTGCCAAAAAAGACTATGGCATAGGCAATCCAGGTGAGGGCAATCAAAATAGCTATAGGCCACTCCAATTCAGCATATTCTTTACCCCGCGTGAACCCCATGGGCAGCGAGATAGCGGCTGCCACAATCACTGCCTGCCAACCCCAAAAGTGAAATGCCGCCAGTTTGTCAGAAATTATCCGTACTTGGCACGTGCGCTGAACCACGTGGTAGCTAGTGGCAAACAACGCGCAACCGCCAAAGGCAAAGATGGCGGCGTTAGTGTGCAGAGGCCTCAATCGCCCGAACGACAACCAGGCAACACCAAAGTTCAGCTCTGGCCATGCCATTTGCGCCGCGATAAACACGCCTACCAACATGCTGACCACACCCCAGACGACCGCCATCACTGAAAACTGACGGACAATCTTGTCGTTGTACACAGTAGCCTGGGATGCAGCCCAGACTCTTGGCGATGTACGGATACCTGGATTTTGAAGCACTGCACTCATTAAAATGTCCTTTATCGCCTAAGTCGTAATGAAGTATGTCCGAGCGCACCAACCTCTGGCTTGATGTATATCAAGCTTTGGTGATATCTTGAGGTGCCTGTATGTCTTGCTGCCCCTCGTCCTGCAAGATGCGTTGCCCTTCCCGCTCCATGTCTTCAAACTGGCCCGACCAGACTGCCCAGGCCAGCACGGCCATGACTGCCAAAGCCAACAGAACAGACAAGGGGACCAGTAAAAACAAAATGTCCATCACTGTCTCACTTTCAGAGCCGGTACGTTAGCGAGGCGAGCTGCGTTTGCAATTACTATCAAAGAACTAACTGCCATCCCCAGCCCGGCGAGCCATGCTGGCAACCAACCAATAACGGCCAGGGGTACGCATGTAACGTTGTAAATGGCCGCCCACCAAAGGTTTTGCCGAACTATGCCCATGGTGCGATGCGCGTGGAGCAGCATGGCGGGCAGCATATGCAATTGCGCACCTGGCAGCACCAAGTCTGATTGGGCTTGCGCGAACGGCACCGCATTACCCAACGCCACAGACACATGGGCACCAGCAAGCACCGGGCCGTCGTTGAGGCCATCGCCCACCATCATGACTTTGCGCCCTTGCTGTTGCAATGCCTGCAAGTGCGCCAGCTTCGTTTGAGGTGTGCAGTCTGCCAGCACTTGGGTGATACCTAAACGGCCCGCTACGCGTTGGACAGCCAAGCTGCGGTCACCAGACAATATCTCTACATGCAGTCCACTTTTGAGCAAAGCGCTTACCGCCTCCTTTGCGTCGTACCGAACCACTTCATCCAAATCAAACCGGGCAAGCCAACCCGATGCATCTGCAAGTACCACCTGCATGCTATAGCCACTCGATGCCTCCACATTACAAAATTTTGCTGACCCCAAGCGCAGAGGACCCACACAATCGGGTATCGACAATGCTGTGAATCTGGCCTCCAGACCCTGCCCCGCGATCTCTTTCACTTCCGTCAATGTTGTTTTCTCTAGTGGGTCTTCCCCTTGCGCGTTCACAAGCGCCCGTGATGCTGGGTGCAGTGAATGCTGGGCAAGTGCACACGCCAGTTCCAACGCTCGCGCTTTCGAAACACCATCTCGTGTGTGCACGGCACACAGCCCCATGTGTGCTTCGGTTAAGGTGCCTGTCTTGTCAAACACCACCGTGTCAATACCAGCCAGCGACTCAATCGCCTGTAAATGCCGTACCAATACCCCCTGCTTAGCCAACCATCCAGCAGATGTAAGCATGGCCGTGGGTGTAGCAAGTGACAGCGCGCATGGGCACGTCACCACCAAGACGGCTACCGCTGCCATCAAGGCACGAGCTGGGTCCGTCTGCCACCAAAACGCAGTGGCACCGGCAGCGGCCAACAAAACAAACAGCAAGAATGGCCTAGCGACCCTGTCTGCCAGTACGGCCAGTCGCGGCTTGTCTACGGCCGCTTGCTCCATCAATGCCACTATCTGCGCATAACGAGTCGCCTTACCAACTTGCCCGATACGCACCTGCACCGCAGCCGATAAGTTATAGCTACCCGCCATCACTTGGGCCCCTAGTGCACGGGGTACAGGACGGGACTCGCCAGTCAGCAAAGCTTCATCGGCAAAGGTGTCGCCCAGCACAATGGTGCCATCGGCCGGAAAAGCCTCGCCCGGAAGCACGCGAACTATGTCCCCTAAGCCCAGGCGCCGTGCCGCGACCCGTTCAAACTGGCCATTGGCCAATTGCCTGTCAATGCTGTCAGGTAGGCGCTGCATCAGATGGCCTAATGCGCCTGCTGTGCGGTCACGCATACGTTGCTCCAACCAGCGGCCTGTCAACAGAAAAAAGACAAACATTGTCAGCGAATCAAAATACACCTCGCGTCCCCACCAACCCTGCGGTTCGAAAGTGGCCGCTGTGCTGACCATGAAAGTAATGACAATACCCAGCGCCACCGGCAAATCCATGCTGATGCTGCGCTGTTTCAGGTCGCGGTACGCATGCTCAAAAAACGGCCCACATGAAAAGAACACTACCGGCACACTTAGCACCCATGAGGCCCAACGCAGCAATTGGACAATATCTGGCGAGATTTCTCCAAGTGCAGCAAAATAAGTCGGGCTTGCATACATCATCACCTGCATCATGCAAAAGCCAGCGACCAGCCAACGCCATAGCGCCAGCCGCGTCGTTTGACGACCATGGTCTGGCGCAAAGGCATCAGCTGCAGGTAGCAGCGGGTAGCCCAATACGCCAGCGATACGCATCCAATGCGATGGTCTGGTTAGTGCAGCGGACCAAGTAACGCTGGCACGTTGACTGGCAGCGCTCACGCGCGCGGCCAGAACCCCCTTTGTTCCCAGCAATGCTTGCTCTACCTTCAAAGAGCATGCAGCGCAGTGCATACCACCCACCAATACCTGCGACTCCCATACCCCTGCAGCAGCAGGCAAATCGTCCATCGGGCGACTAAATAGGGCCCATTCTTGTGGATCGTCCAAGAACTTAAGTTGGCTGATCTCCACAGCATCAGCTGCACTAGACGGCGCACAACCCCAAATACGAGGAGGCAGCACAGGCGATTCAAATACCGGGGTACGAGCTTGCATGTCGCAAGACTAAAGGTAGCTGACCAATCAAACCTTGATATAGGTCAAGTCCAACACGATAAGTAGCCTTGCATGACAACACCGACAAATAAAGTGGCTAAAGGCATGGGATTTTCAAGAATCAGCTCAGCCGTGTCGCGAGTTCGTCAGCTGCATTCGACCAGTTCGCATCGTCACCTATAGCCCGAACCAAAAATTGCGCTTGTGATGGTGTCCAAAAAGGCGCTTGGGCCAGACGCGTACCCGCCTCCAGCCGGTGACTCGCAATAAAGGCATCAATATTATTTGCGTCGCCAGCCATACCTAACTGACGGAACAAATTGCTTAAATCATGAACTATCGTTTCCACTTCGCAGCACCTCGGTTGACGAACAGGAGAAAAGTATCGACTCTCCGACGTCATGACATGTTGATATGTCTCAATCATTTGCCATAAACCATAGCCTTTGATATGCCCTGACCAAGACTGGCAGGCTCAGTCATTGTCTGGATGGGTGCGCTGGCGCACGGAGCGTCTTAGGCATTGAGAATAGGCTGCTGCATAGATCATGCGCGTGCGGCGTCGCCCAGCCCGCGCTGGCAACTTCTGCGCATCAGTGCTTCAAGGAAACTTATGGACGCACAAAACACAAGGCATTGTTTCGCTACCGCACAGCTTGGTCGAACCCTTGCCTTGCTGCTGACATTGCCCCCCACGCTACTCTCGCCAGCCATGGGTGCAACCTCGATTTGCCGTTGGGTGGATGAGAAAGGGCACACACAGATCGCAGATGTGGTTCCACACAAGTACGCGGGAGTCGCAACCTGCGCTGAGACTGAGCAGTATGAGCTCACTGCCGACCAGCGACGGGAAGCAGAGCAGCGTAGGGCTGCAGAGCGATCAAAGGTCCGCGCTGACAACGCCAAGCCGCCCAAGAAAACCGCTTCAAGCGCAACTCGCGCCATGGATGCAGCGTCTCAGCCTGGCGCAAAGCGGCCCAGCGAGGCCGTCACAGACGCCACAGACTGCCCCACTTGGTGGCGCATTTATGACGAAAGCAGCGAATGCTTCGGCCCTTTCAAAACGCTGCACGGCATCAAGCCCGAAGCCTTTGACAAATGCAACGAGGTACCTAGCCCCGAACCCAAATGTGGTTTACGTAGCAATTGATACAAAGTGGCCAGGCTCGCAGCGCCTTCAACCCAAACTGAGAGCGCCAACCTATCACCATGGACATCTTCGCACACGCACTTTGGGCTGGCGCAGGCGTAGGCTTGGCGCACCGCCGCTGGCCTGTCAAACCGGTTGTCGCAGCAGCTACGGTGGTACTCGCGGCATTGCCAGACGTTCCACACTTACTTCCCATTTTGGCATGGTCAGTGCTTGGAGAGGGTACGTTTGCCGCCCTAGGTGCTTATGCCATTGCAATGCCGGGCAAGGAGCCCACCACGCTACCTTTGGTTGCGCTGCTATCACATCACCTGCACTGCGTGATGCACAGCGCAGTGGTGGCCGGGGCGGTCACTTTGGGGGTGTGGGCGCTGCAGCGCGCCTTATGGATACCCCTGCTGGGTTGGTGGTCGCACATTTAGGGCCATCCGGCATTAGCCACTCCACCTCGGCCCGCTGCCGTATCCGCATGCCGTCTTGCACTCTGCAGTCCCAAAATTGACCTTACCAAGGAAGCATCTCCATTTTGCCTGCGATCATTGGGCTGCGCGCATTGGCGTTGATGGTGCTGATCGTGGCGGTTTTTTCGACAGGCAATGCGATGCTGGGCACATGGCTTTGCGTGACGCCTGGTGTGTCCAGAACCTATGCCTAATAAGCCTCTAGACCAATAAAATATTGCGAGAGAAGCTACTTTTTTATAGCAGTATGGTTGTCAATTGGCTGGGACTAGCTGCCTAGCCACACATCCACTTTCACCAAACCGACCTCACCAGACCGGCGCAGGTGAACATCCGTGGTGAGCTTATGTTCGCTACCGCACAGACGGAAGGCCGGCACGTTGCGACTATCGATCCTTCAATTTTATCGAAATCTCCTAATGATCCATACCGCAAGCACTGATTCATTGGCTGACGAACCTGCCAGAGCGGTTGAGCTGCAACGCCAAGCCGCGTTGCTAAAAACTGGCGCATTGCAAACCGCCATTCTCACCAGCGAGAATTTCTCCATCATCGCCACCGACGAAAAAGGCATTATTCAACTTTTTAACGTGGGCGCAGAGCGGATGCTGGGCTATGCCGCCGTCGAGGTGGTCAACAAAATCAACCCTAGCGACATTCACGACCCCGATGAAGACATGGCTCGGGCCCAAGCCCTCAGCGCCGAGCTGTCCACCCCGATCCTGCCCGGCTTTGAGGCGCTGGCCTTCAAAGCCTCACGCGGCGTGGAAGACATTTACGAGCTGACTTATATTTGCAAAGATGGCAGCCGCTTTCCGGCTATCGTCTCGATCACCGCACTGCGTGACGACTATGGCGGCATTATTGGCTACTTGCTGATTGGCACTGATAACTCCGTGCGCAAACGGGTCGAGCGGGCACTGATTGATGCGGTGCAGGTAGCAGAGAAGGCCAACGCTGCCAAATCAGATTTTTTGTCCAGCATGAGCCACGAGCTGCGCACCCCGTTGTCGGCAATTTTGGGTTTTGCCCAGCTGATCGAATCGGGTAGCCCCGTGCCCACAGCCTCGCAAAAGCGCAGCGTAGACCAAATTTTGCAAGCTGGCTGGTATTTGCTGGAGCTGATCAACGAGATTTTGGACTTGGCGCTGATCGAATCGGGCAAGCTGTCGCTCTCGCCTGAGCTGGTCTCGCTGACCGAGGTGCTGCACGAATGCCAAACCATGATCGAGCCACAGGCCCACAAGCGCGGTATCACAGTGGTGTTTCCAACGCTGGCGTTGCCGTATTTTGTCAAAGTCGACCGTACTCGCATGAAGCAAATATTGATCAATTTGCTGTCTAACGCGATTAAATACAACAAAATAGAGGGCACTGTACGGGTCGAATGCGTTGAGCAGTTGCCCAAGTGCATTCGCATCTGCATCGAAGACAGTGGCGATGGCCTGAGCCCTGAAAAAATTGTCCAGTTGTTCCAGCCTTTTAACCGCCTGGGGCGAGATGCCTATACCGAAGAAGGCACTGGTATCGGTCTGGTAATGACCAAGCGGCTGATCGAGCTGATGGGTGGCACCATTGGGGTGCAAAGCACCGTCGGTAAGGGCAGTGTGTTTTGGGTAGAGCTGGATTTGACCGACGAGCGCAAAGTCCTCCCGGCTACTATGGACGGGCAGTCCAGCTCCACTCGCCAGGGCGCGGCACAAAGCAGCAATGCCCATGTCTACACCATGCTGTACGTTGAAGATAACCCGGCCAACCTGATGCTGGTTGAAGACCTGATCGCGCGCCGCCCGGATGTGACTCTGCTGAGCGCCACCGACGGCCTGCGCGGCGTTGAAATTGCCCGGGCTGTGCTGCCCGACGTGATTTTGATGGACATTAACCTCCCCGGCATCAGCGGCATCAAAGCCATGCGGATTTTGGCCGACAACCCGGGTACGGCCCATATCCCGGTGATTGCCTTAAGCGCCAACGCCATGCCCCACGACATTGAGAAAGGCGTTGAAGCCGGGTTTTTCCGGTATTTGACCAAACCCATCAAAATACATGAATTTTTGGCAGCGATCGATGAGGCGCTGGCGCAAACCAAACTTGCGTCAGTGAAGAGTTGACCGTTTTTGCCAAACAACACTTATTGTTGGGTTCGGCATCGTAGTCGGTGAGTTAGGTTTTCAGTTTAATCAATTTCGCAATTGCTCAAGTCGCAGGCTACTGCGCGCCACGAATGAATGAGCATCAGACACACCTGCAAATGCGCCTGAGCCAGAGCAGCAAGTGCCAATTGCCGTTGCCGTTGCCTCAAGAATGCCTAAGGATTGTTGGGACCCGCCAAGTCTTTGAGCTACCGCCCCGGTGCGTGCCGGTTAAGGTGCTTGCTCAGCGTCTTCCAGACCCAGACCATTCAGCCTTGCTTTGTGGGATAACCTGAGTAGTTATAGAAAGTAGTTATAGAAATTTGTAATTTTAGGCGCCTTAGTCCTTTAAAATATTGCGGGAGCAGCTACTTATTTCATAGTAATTTCTGTTTATCATTACATTTCTATCACCGCGTAATGGCTACTCCCTCTGCGCTTCCCGCGGTCATCTGGGCGCGCAGGGTCTCTAGTTCATCCAGCAATTGCAATGCCAGTGCTGCGCCTGCAAGGTTAACTCCCAGGTCGCGCTGTAGGCGCGAAGCTATCCTGGCGTGGCGCACGTGCAAACTGGTGAAACGCCAAGTATCAGGAGCGATGCCAACATGGGGAGTGATGACGCCTTCTTGCACCAGGTTCACAACGTACTGGGTATGCACTGCACACACGCGGCAGAGTTCATCAACAGTCATATCACTGGACTCAAATGTGAAAGTGCTCATGCTGTAGCTCCCAGATTGGCGCGCGGGTTGAAAGCTTTAAACTGCTCTGCCATGCTTCGGTAAAAAGCTTGAGCCGCTTCATCGGTAGCGGGTGGTGCAGCGATCTGCAATACAAAGTAAAAGTCGCCTGGCGTGCTGGCTGGTATGCCTCTGCCTTTGAGGCGTAACTTGCGGCCCTCCGTGGAGCCAGTGGGAATCTTCAGCTCTACGGCGCCGCTGGGCGTAGGTACCTCGATCTCGGCGCCAAGCGCTGCCTCCCACGGGGTGATCGGCAAATCTAGATACACGTCATGCTTGTCTATCCGGTAGCGGGCATCCGGCTTAAAGCCCACTTCCAGGTACAGGTCGCCCGGTTTACCGTTCCCCAAGCCCGGGCCGCCCTGGCCAGCCAAGCGTATGTGCTGACCCGCGCGCACGCCTTTGGGGATTTTGAATTCAATCTCATGGTTTTTAACGCTAGCGCGGCCTTGTGCATCCATCTCCGGCACGCCCAGGCCAATCCGGCGCTCGCCTCCGTGGTAGGTCTCTTCCAGGTCAATCTGGATTTTGGCGTGGCGGTCTTCGCCATGCGCGTTAAATGCCTGCTGGCGTTCCGGTCCCTGGCGCGCCTCGTTAAAACCCCGGCGAAACAAGGTTTCAAAAAAATCGCTGTACTCGGCCGACTCACGCTGGCTAAAACCTTTGCCCGAAGTTTCAAACCCGGCGTTCCAGTCGGGTGGGGGCCTGAAATCTTGGCCTTCTTTCCAGTTGGCACCCAATTGATCGTAGGCGGCGCGTTTCTCCGGGTTTTTGAGTACATCGTAGGCTTCACCGATCTCTTTGAACCGCGCCTCGGCGTTGGCTTCTTTGCTCACATCGGGGTGGTATTTGCGCGCCAGCACGCGGTGCGCCCGCTTGATCTCGTCTTGGTTGGCGGTGCGCTCCAACCCCATGATTTTGTAGTAGTCGTTGTACTTCACACCCACCTCCACGTATATGAATACTTTACTGTTGCGGCAGTTTTACATGCAACATGAAGATTAACGCATGCATGCACGCATTACCTGCTTGCTAGCTGCTCCGAAAACACTGTCAGCGCTTTTGTTGACATAAATCAATAGGCGTTGGGCAACCCACAGCTACGCTCAAGATTCTCTATAAAAGGGGTCTGATTTGTACAAGCGTATTTTGATTGCAACCGATGGCAGCAAACTGGCGAACAAAGCGGTAACTTCTGGCATTGCATTAGCCGTGTCGCTAGATGCTGAGATTGTTGCCTTTATGGCAGCAACACGCTACCCAGTAGCGTATGACGAAGGTGCAGTGGTGTTGGCCACCAAGGAGACAGCGCGCATTGAAAAAGAGTCGCGGAACAATGCGCAGGCTGTTTTAGACCAAATACGCGACGAATCTCATTTACATGACGTTAAAGCCTTCACCGCTTTAGGCCGGGGCCCTGTGGCAGAAGGCATCATCAGCGCCGCAAAAAAACACAAGTGCGATTTGATTGTGATGGCCTCACATGGACGCAAAGGCATCAAGCGCATCCTTCTGGGCAGCGAAACACTGGATGTGCTAACCCATTCCCATATTCCCGTTTTAGTTCTGAAGTAGTCAACATGAAAATCTTACTTGCTGCTGATGGTAGCAAATACACCAAGAAGGCCTTGGCTTTCTTGGTCACCCACGCTGGCCTGCTGAACGACGGCGGTGAACTGCATGTGCTGCATGTGCAGCCCGCTCTACCCCCCCGAGTCAAAACCGTGGCGGGCCGCGACATGGTGGCCAACTACCACTTGGATGAAGCAGAAAAGGTTTTGGCCCCCATCCGAAAATTTTTGCAACGCCATCCCATCTCTTTTACCGCGGACTGGGTGGTCGGCAACCCGGCAGAGGACATTATCAAGGCGTCCAAAAGCGACAAAGCGCATCTGGTCGTCATGGGCACCCACGGCCACGGAGTGCTGGGGCGTATCCTCTTAGGGTCTGTTGCGCAGCGGGTGGTGTCCCACTGCGATGTGCCAATTTTGCTGGTGAAATAGTATTTTTCTTCCACTTTAGGTCTTCACAGCACTAACGCCGCTGACCTGCGCTAGCCATCTTGCCAAGTCAAGTGAAGGCCATTTTTGGGAAATTTCAGTGGAATATTTTGAAACAAAAAAACCGGACTGGTTTTATCCAGTCCGGTTTTGTAGTTGGTGCCGGAGGCCGGAATCGAACCGGCACGATCTCTCAATCGGCAGATTTTGAGTCTGCTGCGTCTACCAGTTCCGCCACACGGGCCCAAGGGAACGAGAAGGCCGGGGATGGTAAAGGATTTTTTCGGCGCGCTC
>JAYWHJ010000051.1:0-4585 GCA_043777795.1 Polaromonas sp.
GTACCGCAAGTCACCCGTGGGCTTGGGCTATACCGCAGGCCTCGGCCCTGAGCTCGCCACGCTGCTGCAAACGGCCGCGTGGGAGACGGTGCAAGAGTATTTTAAAGTTGGCACGAGCAACTGAGTCACAGGCGCAGACATGTCTGCAGGAGATCTGTTTTAGGATAGAAATCAGGCTCTGGCGCAATTAAATAATGCGGGAGCAGCTATTTAATTTATAGCAATATTGGTGGGCAAGATACCAACAGTGCGCCTACAGACTGCCCGCTGGCCAGTATCGCCCCGCTTTGTTTGCGCAAGCGCCCGGCGTGCCATAGTTGCCAACCGTACAGCGCGGCAAAGTCAAAGTTTGGCGCCGCGCTGCCTGGTGCGCCTACTCGCTCAGCGCCCCGGCGCACACCATCCATCAGCCAAGCGGGCAGCGTCAGGTGGTAGGGGTTGCGTGCTACTTCTGCGGTGTGCTGCATCAGCGCGCCGAGCATGTGGCCGACTTGGGCGGCGCTGGCCTGCACCATCAGGCGCGGTTGCATTTGCGTGTTCCAGTACTCTGCCAGTAGCAGGTGCACGGGCTGCGGCGGCGCCAGCTGGCGCAGTGCGTCGACCACCAGCCAGTGCGTGCCCATATGCACCGGGTGGCCGTCTTGGGCATGCGGGCAGACAATGGCGCGGGGTTGGTATTTTTGGATTAACTTGGCGATGCGCTGCACATTGGCTGCCCAGTGCGCAGGGTCGCTGCGGCGGTGCGCTACCTGGGCATGCTCCAGGCCTTCGCGTGCTTTACCGGTCACACTGGCTACCTCAAAACCCAGTTGCAAGCAGCAGTTTTGCATCTCCCGCCAGCGCGCAGCACGCCTGTCCAGGCGACTGCCTAAAGTGACGGGCACGTTAACCACGCGCCAATGGTCTTCGTGGCGCAGGCGCAGCGGCAGGGCGGCAAAAATGGCCTCGTCGTCGGGGTGGGGCGCGAATACCATGCACACGGGAGCATCGGGCGCAGGAGGCTTAAAGTGGGCAGGTTCGGGTGCTACGGCGACTAACGCAGCACCCTTCGCGCGCAGCTCCACAAAACCTTGCGCGAAGTCTTTAAAGGATGCGTGCATAACAAACGATGGCTTCGTGCGCAGAGTAGAAAAAGAAACTTAAAAATATCCCATGACTGTTTTGCGACCTTTGCGTAACTTTTGCGTCCTCTGCGTCCGGTATTTTTTCTCCCGCATCCAGCTTGTCAATTCACCAAGCTGCCTATCTCTTTGTCCCAACGCGTCAGCAACGCCTTGCGCACAGCGACAGAGCCGTATTTGGCAAAGTCGTAGTCGATAAATTTGATTTCATTGAGCTTGGGCATGCCGGGGAACACCGCCACCGCTTTGTTGGACGCGTACTGCGGTGATTTGGACTCGGTGTGGGTTTGGTGTTGCACCGTAGAGGTCAAAGCCCAATCGTAGAACTTTTTGGCCGCATCACCATTGCGGGCGCCCTTGACGATGGACATGGAGCCAATTTCATAGCCCGTGCCTTCGCACGGTGTCGCCCATTTCACCGGAAAACCGTTGGTGATTTCATTCACCACATCTGCAATAAAGCTCAGGCCAATGGTGTTCTCGCCCCGCGCGGCGTTGCGCACGGGTGCCGAACCAGAGCGGGTGTACTGGTTGATATTTTTGTGCAGCTTTTTCATGTAGTCAAAAGCCGCCTCTTCCCCCATGATTTGTACCAAGGTGGCGATCACCACATAGGCCGTGCCCGAGCTGTTGGGGTTGGCAGACTGGATTTCGCCTTTGTATTCGGGCTTGATCAAATCCTTCCAGCATTGGGGTGCGGCAATCGCTTTCTTCACCACCAGTTCGGTGTTGTAAGAAAAGCCCAGTGGCCCGAGGTACACGCCAATGGTTTTGTAATTGCCCGCTTTGGCCTGGGCCAGCGCCCAATCGTGCTGCTGCGCCGCCAGCGACGAGCGGTACTCCTGCAGCAGGTCTTGCTCAGCGGCTTGCAGGTGCGGGTCGCCGGTGCCGCCGTACCACAGATCGGTCTTGGGGTTGTTCTTCTCGGCAATGATCTGCGCCAGCACCTCGCCAGTGCTTTTGGCCACCATGTTCACTTTGGTGCCGGTGCTCCTCTGGTAGTTGCGCGCCAAGGCCTCGCAATACACTGTGCCTGCGCTGCACAGCATATTCAGTGTCGCGCTTTCCTGCGCTTGGGCTGCGGCGCTGAGAGTGAGGGTTAGGGCAGTGGCCAGAGTAGTGAGCAGTCGCATGGCGTGGTCTTTGTGAGTGAGAGGATGCCCCATTGTAATTTTTGCCAGCGTTCAGGGGGCGCGTGACCGCGCCAGTTTGTAATCGTTTTTACCTACTTACTTTGTAGCAGCATCTCTGGATGCGAGGCGCTCACACAACGCAAGATGCTTCACGGCCTAAAGTGCGCTGAGTCAAATTCGAAGCGCTGCTCCATCAAGGTAGCGTCGTCAAAATGTCTGCGCCCAACGAAAGCGGTGGCGTGCTTGCCCCATTGGCGCATCGCGCCCGCGCGGGGGATGCCCATGGGCCAGAAGATGAAACGCTCGCTGCGGTCGGTGCCTGCGATAAAGCCGTCGGGGCCGAAGATGCTGCGGTGGGTAGGCTTGCTGGCATCTGGCAAAGCAGGCATGCCAGCAACAGGCAGCGAGCGCAGGCTGTCGTAGCTGCGCCAGGCGTACTGGGTGGCATGCGGTGCCGGGTCGGAGGCTGCGTGGGCTGCAGGCTGCGCCGGCTCCACACTTACCCTGTCTATGTAGTGGGTTCCAGCCGCCACATGCACCACCAGTTGCTGCTGCGCGGTGAGGCGGGGCAATGTCTGCGGGATAAACGCCCATTCAATGCCCGGTTGCGGCGCGGGTTTGGCCTGCGCCGACGGGGTGGGAAAGAACATGTGGTAGCAGCCACACGGGTGGATGGTGTCATACACCAAGGGTGTGCCGTCGGGTGCCAGAGTAACGCGCCAGGTAATGCCGTCGAGCTTGCCTGCCAGCAAATCGATCCTGCTGCCTGGGGTAACGGGGCGGGCAGGGAACCAGAGTGTGTAGACCAGTTGCAGCAGGCTGTGCGGGCCGTAGCGGGTGTGGGCTACCTGGCTGTACACCATTGGGGTTTGGGTATCGACCTCTAGTGTGTCTGGCGCATCGGGTGTGCTGCCTTGTCGCCATACCAAAGCGCCGGGTTGGTCGTCTTCGCTCTGGACGCTTAGGCGAAAACTGGGGGCGAAGTGGGCCAGCAGTTGCTGCGCTTGCTCGGGCGTGGGGGCGGGTATGCGAAAAGGGTCTTGCGGGAGCGGGGCCAGCATGCTGCGCAGGTGCTCCGTGCTCCAAGGGGCTGCGAGTGGCTGCGCAGGGGGCACCAAGAGCAGGCTGGTGCTGCGGGTTGGCGCGGCGCTGCCGGTTTGAATGGCCGGTGTAGCTTCAGCTCTGGCAAACACGGCGTTTCGCTCGGCTTCAAACCGGCGGATGCCATTGGCAAACGGGTAGCGGGTCAAGGCATAGATTCCGAGCAGGCGGTAGCTGGTGGCGTAGTCGTCGGGGACGTGGATGCGCTGAAACAGGCTGGCCCTTTGCTCTGGCGAGGCCAGGGTGTAGTCAGTTAGGCGTTGGGCGCAATCCTGGGTGCGCTGCCATAGGGTTGATGGGTGGGGTGGTAGGCCTACAGTGCTCTGTAGTTGCGCCAGGGCTTGCGGGGGTAGGTTGGCTAGCTCAAAACGGCGGGCCTCCAAATCTAGCCGCTGCATGCGCTCTAGCAGCGCTGCGGTGGAAGCGGCTTGATTAGCTTCGCCGCGCATGGGTGTTTTGCCGTCAGTCGGGCCAGTGGGCGCAGTGGGCAACGTGTCCCACAGGGATGCGGTAAAGCGGTCAACCCGCAAATGGGGGAAACCGGGGTTGCGCGCGGCTGCCGCGTCGCGCACGCCTGCCAGGTCGGTTTGCCTGTCCAGCGAGGCATACCATTCGGCGCAGGTAACGGTGTGCGCAGGCGCGTTGGCATGGTCGATCAGGATAGGCGCAGGCAGCACGGCACAACCCGTGCTGACCAGCAGTGCCAACACCGCTGCGCAGCGCAGTATCAGCCTGCTGTGCGCATGCGCAAAGTTGGTTTGGGGCGCAAAGCGGGCGAGGTTCATTGGGAGGCGGGCAACGGTACGGTGGGTGATAAGGGCACCACAGGGGCCACCGAAGTGGATGATGCCGGCAAAGAAGGCGATGCCGGGTTCGACAAGGGCGCGGGGGACGGGGCAGCGGTAGTCGATGGTAGGGCTGCAAAGCCTGGCGTAGCTGTTGGCACAGAGGCAGCAGAGATGGCGGGCGGGGCAGCCCGCTTGCGCCGGGCCTCGCGGCGCTCTATTTCACGCACCATGCCGGTAAACTGGCTGAGGATGGTCTGGCGCATGATCGCCTCGCCTACCAAGGGGGGTAGGCCATTTTCTGGTTCTATCAACCCAACCCAACGCAGCTGCACGTAGCCTGTCTCGGGCATGGCCTGGGTTTCGTAGCGGCCTTGCAGTTGGCGCAAAGTACCAGCAATGCGCCGCACTTCAATATAGGGCGGATTTTCGGTGGATTCGACGG
>JAYWHJ010000052.1:0-12978 GCA_043777795.1 Polaromonas sp.
GCGCAAAACCGCCAGGGGCTACCACGGCTTTAGCTTTTATACCGATGCCGAAGTGACGCTGGAGATGGACTTGGTGCGGCGTGACCTTACTATTAATGCCATAGCTGCTCGCGCGATTATCCAAAGGGCTAGCGACGTTTTTTCTCTAGAAAACTTGTATCTCTATGAATTGACTGACCCGTACCACGGTCAACGCGACATCAAAGACAAAGTGCTGCGCCATGTGAGCCTGGCCTTTGCCGAAGATCCGGTGCGCATCTTGCGGCTGGCGCGCTTTGCCGCGCGGTTCGCTGACTTTAGCGTTGCGCCGGAGACCATGGATTTGATGCGCCGCATGGTGGCCAGCGGCGAGGTGGACGCGCTGGTGGCTGAGCGGGTGTGGCAAGAGCTGGCGCGTGGGCTGATGGAGACCAAACCGTCGCGCATGTTTGACGTGCTGCGTGATTGCGGTGCGCTAGAGGTGCTGCTGCCCGAAGTGGCGCGCCTGTGGGGCGTACCCCAGCCCGAGGCGCACCATCCCGAGATCGACACCGGTGTGCACCTGATGATGGTGCTGGACATGGCGGCAGCGCTAGGTGCGCCGCTGCCGGTACGCTTTGCCTGCCTGATGCATGACTTGGGCAAAGGCACCACGCGTGCGGGCGACCTGCCGCGCCATATTGGCCATGAAGAACGCAGCGTGAAACTGCTGCTGCCTGTGTGCGAGCGCCTGCGCGTGCCCGCCGATTGCAAAGATCTGGCCGTGATCGTCGCCAAAGAGCATGGGAATATCCACCGCAGCGCTGCGCTGAACGCTGCATCCGCGATGCGCCTGCTGGAGCGCTGCGACGCGATCCGTAAGCCGCAACGTTTTTACGACGCGCTACAAGCCTGCGAGTGCGACGCGCGCGGGCGGCTGGGCAAGCAGGGCGATGCCTACCCGCAGGCCGTGCGCCTGATTGCGGCGCTGCGCGCGGCCTTGGCCGTTGCTACAGAAACAATAGCTGCTCGCGCCATTAAACAGGGTTCTACAGGGCCAAAGATAGGTGAAATGATAGCCCGCGAACGGGTGCATGCCGTGGCGCTGGCGCTAGGAGAGATCTCGTCGTCCGCTGACTGCTAAGTGGGACAGAAAATGCTGCTGCATACTCGTTCACTGACTATCTCTGTCGATTTATGCGCTATTTATTTAATAGCTTTTCCCGCAATAATTTATTGGCCTGCAGACCGATAAGAATAAAAATTCGGCTCAAACCCGGCAAATTTGCCGTTTGAGCCGACTCCTGGGGCCCTAGAAGCGGCCAAGCACCGTAAAAAGCGGCAAATTCAAACTGTTTTTGATATGCAAATAGGCATGTAGACCAATGAAATAAAGCGGGAGAAGCTACAAAATTTATAGTGACTACGTCAGCGCTGCCAAAGTTTCGCTCCAGGTCGCCGGGTTGCAGCCTACCCGCGTGACGTTGATCGTCGCTGCCGCTACCGCGTGGGCCAATGCGCCTTGCAACACACTGCCCTGCAAATTTGCTGCCAGCCTTTGCGGTGATAGCACGCCTTGGCGCTGCAAATAGGCCAGCAAGGCGGCAAAAAAGCTGTCTCCCGCGCCGACTGTGTCTGCCACGGTAATGCCTGGCGGGCTGGCCTCGAAGTAATGCGCGCTGGGGGTGATCAGCCACGCGCCCGCAGCGCCCAGCGTCAATGCAATCAGCGCAGGACTATGCGCACCCGGCAGCGACTCGCCCCCAGAATCCACACCACCCGCCGCTCGCACGGCGTCCTGCGCCAGCACGCCACGCGCCGCGCCCACCGGGTCACTGGCCACCCATGCGGCATCTGCGCCCAGCGCCACCAAGTCCTCGTCACTCACCTTCACCGCATGCGCCAGCGCGCAAGCGGCCAGCACGCTGGCGCGGTAGGGCACCAGGTCGGGGCAGACGGCGGTGCGCAAGTTGGCATCCACCGTCATGCACGCACCCTGGGCCCGGGCGGCCTGCATGAGGGTGCGGGTGGTGGGCCAGTCTTGCGGCACCAGCATCAGGCCGCCAGTGTGCAATACCTGGGTGTCGGCGGGCAGGGCGCCTATAGCTTGCGCAGCGCTCAGGCTGCGGTCGGCCACAGCCTCGCGGTGAAAGGCGTAGCTGGCTTTGCCTGCAGCATCCAGCTGCACCACGGCAATCGATGTCGGTAGCGCGCTGGGTGCGGGGCTGGCCAGCGCCACGCCCTCGGCCAGCAGCAGTTGGCGAAACTGCACGCCAAAACTATCGTGTGACAAGGGGTTCAGATACGCAGTGGCCAAGCCCTGGCGCGCAGAGGCAATGCAAAAGTTAAACACCGAACCACCCAGGCAAGCTTGCAAGCCAGTGCGGAGACTAGTGAGTGAGTAAGGACTCACAATAAGGTCAATTAAGGCTTCGCCGTAACAGGTAATCATGACCAAATTAAACCCTAATTTAGTGTGTTGAAAACTAGAATTACCGATTGATGGAGCAACTTGATTTATGAGGTCGCACTGTGAATAATTCGCGCAGCCCAATCAGGGATTGAGTCATTCAACCGTCATTTATCCATCCTAGGAGACCCGCATATCGTTCAAAATGAAAGCTACGTTGGCCTGTGGCGAGCCTCGCATTTGCCAGCGGCGCCGCTACAACACAAACGCAGCCTGTGATCGGGTTGATCACTAAAACCGAGACCAACCCCTTTTTCGTGAGGGCGACGCAAGGCGCGCAAGCCCAAGCCAAAAAGATGGGTGCCAAGCTGATGACGGCATCAGGCGAAAAAGACGGCCCCACCGCATCGCAAATCGCTGCCATCGAGACGATGACCACAGCCGGTACAAAAACCGTTTTGACCACATCTACGGGTGATGCCACCATCCTAGGGGTGAAAAAAGCACAGAAAAAAGCGTTCAAGTCATCGCCCTAGACAGTGCGTTTGAAGGCGCGCACGCGCTGTACGCGACTGACAACTACAAAGCCGCCAAAAACAGCTCCCCGTGGGCAGCAATGCCTTGGGCCGCAGTCTGCTCGGCGGCCTGCACCGAACACTTGCCAGCGCTCTGGTCAGCCCCCTGCAAACCTATAGCTGGTGGGGCGTCAGCCAACCTGAAGTGCTGCTAGGCGCCATCGGCGCAGATGCCCGCGCGATGGGCGGTACACTGCTGCCGCTGCACAGCAGCTTTGCTCCTGATAGAGAGTTGTTTTTGAAGCTTGACCGCTAGAGCGGCAGAAAAACGCCCATGGTTTGTTCACCGACATGCCTCAAAGTAGCTAATTGCGGAGAAACAGTGTAAGATTTTTCAGATAAATGTACCGCTCTGTAATTCGCAACTCTTAACGAACCCCATCACTTTGTCTGTTCACCGATTTGTGCTTTGGTTGTTCTTGGCTTGCACCGTGCATTTGCCGCTGTTCGCGCAAGAGTTTGACCGCTTGTACGCGGCAAGCGAGCTCGCGGACTTGGCATCGCCCTTAGAGTGGGTGGTGATGCCAGCTGGCGAGGCACATTTGCCAGGAGCGTTTGCAGTATCTCCAACATCTTGGCGCTTTCAGCCTTACACGCCTGCTACGGTGCTACCAACGTCAGCCACGCAAAATGTATGGGCCCGCTTTACCTTGGCAGCCACCAGCCAGCCTCAAACCTGGTTCTTGCGCGTTCCTCGCACGATGATCAGCCGGGTGAGCTTGCACCGCGCAGACAATCAAGGTGGCTGGAGTTCGCAATCAGCTGGCGCGTGGATTGCCCCTGCCGATTGGCCGTTGCGCACGCGCTCTCCGTCGTTTGAGATCAAAACCACCCATTTGCCGCAAACCTTTTATCTGCGTTTTGAAAACGCCATTCCGGTGACCGAGCGACCTATGATGATCGCACCAGCAGATTACATCGATGGGGCGTTCAGAGTGGGCACCTTGGTGGGGTCGATGATGGGCATGATGGGTATCTTGGCGGCGCTGTGCGCTGCTGCAGCGTATTTGGGGCGCGCCAGCCTGTTCATGTGGCTCGGTGCTTGGGTGCTGTCACTGCTGTTGGTGCAGCTGACGCTCATTGGTTACGCAAGCTGGCGCATATGGCCTCATTACGCCTATCTTAACCAGATGATGGGTTGGGCCGCGCCACTGCTGGCCATTGCGACGGGGAGTTGGTTTTGCGCCAAAGCAAGTTATGCCCGCGACAGCCATATGGCGATTTACCGTCTTTTTGCATTCGTCTCGCTCGGCTCGCTGGGGATGATTGCAGTCGTGGGGCTTGGAACATATTGGGGTGTGACGTTGCATAAATGGATGAATGCGTGGCTAGTGTTTGCAATTTTCTCCATCATTGCCAACTTGTTGTGGATGATGCTGCGTGGGCAGCGCTGGAACGGTTGGCTATTGTTGGGCTGTGTTCCGCTGGGTATTGCGTCACTGTCACGGCTGGCATACAACTACGGACTGGTACGCCATATTGAGATCACGCAGCTCGTGAACATGATCTTGACGCAAATCAGTATGGTGTGGATATTTCTGGCGCTCCTGCTGCGCATACGGGCCTCGCTGCTGGAGAGAGCGCTCTCCAGCATGGTGACCAGCACGCATTCGACGACAGGCCTGGGGCTGTCACAAATTGCACTATTGCGGATGCCCAAGATGATGCTGCGAGCCAATCGGCTGTCCAGCGGATGTGGTGTATTGATGGTGCGCTGGTGTGATGCTGCCAGCACGGTATCGCTTGCGCAATCTTCTCAACGTGAAGTGCTGTTGGCGCAAGTGGGGCGAATTTTGCGCGGTGCAGTACGTGATGTGGACACTGCAGTGCATCTTGATGACACTAATTTTTTACTGATGGTGGAGGGCCCTGTCAGCCGCGAGGCACTGGGCCAATTGGCCTCTCAGCTCATTGCCGCAAGCTTGCGGGCTACCAAAGACGTTACTGTTCAGGGAGGCATCCATCTGAACGTGGCCGTCTGGCATGGAAACGCGTTACAAAATAGTACCGAAGAAGTGATGAGCCTACTGCGAGCGCGGCTTGACCAGATGACCATGGATACGCACCGCCGCATCCAGTATGTAGATGCCGCTGCAGGTTTGCCGCCGCAGGCCGACTCACTGGCAGGCGCTCAACATAAAGAACAGCTACTGGCCAAAATCAACGCGATTCAGGAGATGCCTTCCCATACGACGATGGTGAAACCAGAAAACCCGCAGGTGAAATAATTTGACAACCCCGGCACATCGGAATGGCCATCTATGTATCGGTAAATCATCCGTACATCGTCACCACACGCGCAATTGCCAGCGTCAAGTCGATAGCAATATGGCGCTGGTGGGTAGCGCAATCCTGACCGTCTCACCGTACTTTAACCCCTCCAGGCGCGGCGCCAGCACTTCCATCACAGTGGCAGCTTGGTAGTGGGCCGCTTTAGTCTCAGGGTGGGGGTAGCACAGCCAAGCGGGGACGGTCTGCTTCTGCCAAGTGAGCTGCAAATGCACAAAAGAGAAAGTCTCGGGTGGATGTAGGTGCGTCCACATGAGTCGCTCAAAACAATAGTTTGCGCGCTCCAAAGCCCATGTGCGTGGTGCAATGGACACATTGAGCGTGCCGGGCCAGCAGCCCGATAAATCAAGCCCCATGGCCTTGAAGAAAGGCATTTGCATCGCAAGGGAGCTTTGGGGATAGGGGCTGTTGTCGGCACGGCCAGACGCTACGCCGTGGCCGGGCATTACGGTGCCGTGGATGGATGCAGCATACGGCCCGGCAGCTTGGCTCATGGCGCTCGCAGTGCCAATGCCGCCAAGTCGCCTACTTGCAGGCCCAGGCCTGCGGGCACGATGTCGCAGCCATCGGTCAGCGCCATCAGCTTGCCCGCGACTTGCGCGCGCAGCTTGGGCAGCAGCAGCTCTTGGTGGTGCCAAAACACACTGCCACCGATACTGATGCGCTGCAGGTCCAGCGTGACGATCAGGTTGTACAGGGCGCGGCCCATCACTCTGCATAGCTCGTCGATATGGGCCAGCGCCGTAGCATCACCCGCACTGGCTGCGGCAAAAAGCGCGGCAGCATCTTGCCCAAAACGCCGGGGTATTGCATTGCCCGCCACCACAGCCTCCAGGTCGCCCATGTTGCCGCAGCCGCAGGCGGCATCGGGGTGGTCACTGACGAACATATGGCCAGCGTGCCCCGCGTTGCCGTTTTTGCCGCGCAGCACGCGGCCATCTACGCACAGGCCTACGCCAATGCCGGTGCTCCATGTGACATAAGCACAGTGCGCTATGCCTTGCAGAGCGCCCCATTTGCGTTCTGCCTCCAGCGCGCCGATGGCATCGTTTTCTATCCGCACTGCGCCGTAGCGCTGGCGCAAAGGGGCTTCTAGCGGGGCGCTGGTCCAATTGTTGGGCAGGCCACGCGCCGGGCCACCCAGGCCGCCACAGATATTAGGCGCGGCCAGCGCCAGCACGCCGCTCTGCAACACAAACGGGCCGCAGCTGGAGACGCCTACGCTGGCAATGTGCTCGGGAGCGATGCCGTGCTCTGCGCAGGCCGCATCTATCATGCGGATAATTTGCTGCGCCAGTGCGCCGGAGTGTCCTTCCTTGGCGGTAGGCTCGGCGCGGCGGGCATACAGCTGCAGGTTGCGCTGGGACTGGCTGTCGGCCAGTGACACGGCTACTTTGGTGCCGCCGATGTCGACGCAGGCGTGGTGTGTGCTGGGTTGCATGCGGCTGATTATGCCGAGTGGTTATAGCGGGTGATAAAGCCCGACAGAAGCGAGCCACAGAAATTGGCGTTTTTCCAACAGGTGCTCGGGCAGTGCAGCGGGGTTTAGGCCCGCGGCGCGCACGCTGCGCTCAAAACCTTACGGCCGCTGCACCGAAAACGTCAGGCGGGTGAGCCCCCCAGCATGGCAATACGGTGGTGACCCAATGCAATCAAATGGGCTGTGGCCTCTGCGCGCAGCGCCTGCGTTGTCGCTACCCACCCTAGCATGGGGTGCGTTCTCTAGACTACGACCATAAGTGACAAAGGGCATGCCGCGTTTTTTCTTCAGCGTGACGCAACCATGCAGGGTCGATGGCCGGGCCACCATCACGCCATCCACCAGCCGCGCAGAGATCAAACGCTCCAACTCGGGCAGCTCTTGCTCACCTGCGGGCAGCCACACGGTCAGAGTGGTAGTGCATGCGTTTGGACGCCGCTTCCACCTGTGCGCAGGTGGCGGCGCTCTCATCGGTGCAACCATTAAGGGCGCGCGAGACGGTAGAGATGGACAGGCCAAGCGAATTGGCAAGTGTTTGGATGGACATGGCAGGGTTGCACAAGCACGCACCAAAAACGACAGCGTCTCACTCCACTGCACCAATCGAGCTGCGAAACACAGTACAGAAAAAGCAAAAACCATCTGGCCTGAGAGAGCCCCAGCTGCAGGCCTGTAGCTAAATAAACTTGCTCAATAAGCCTGCCACCAAGCTGAGCACAATCGTCGAGCCCAAGGGCACGGACACGTCGCGCCCACGAAATTTAAAGTTGAAATCACCAGGAAGCTTGCCAAAGCCCCAGCGGCGCAGCGCTGGCGCCAGCCAACCAATCAGCATCAAAGCCAGCAGGGTAACTAGGAGCCAGCGCAGCATACATTCACTATATATTTAATAGCGATTCTCGCTTTGATTTATCCAGCTGACGGGCCAATATGCCATCAAACTCGGCCAAAATCATCTTGCAGGCGGGTGATGTCGTCCTCACCCAAGTACACGCCAAACTGCACTTCAATAATTTCTACTGGCGCATTGCCTACACTGGCCAGGCGGTGCACTTGGCCTAGCGCAATGTCGCAGTGCTGGCCCGGATTCAAGTCAAACTCGCGCCAGGTCTCGCCATCGGGGTTGCCTAAGGTAATGCGCGCCACGCCGCGTACCACCACCCAGTGCTCTGCGCGCTGAGCGTGCTTTTGCAGGCTCAGACGCTGGCCGGCATGCACGTGCAGGCGCTTGACCTTGTGGCCCGCAGCTTCGGCAAGCGTTTCGTGCCAGCCCCAAGGGCGCTCGGCCCGCTCAGGATGGGTGGGGGCAATGGTGGAGTCTTGAGGCGTGGTCATAGGAGTGATCATAAAGCTTGCAGGCAACTTGTCATGTACGTGTCTGCATAGTGGTTTCTATAGGCCAACGCACCTCGGTTTTAGCGACAGGATGGCCGCAGACCCGTTGAACCGTACTCAAGCACTGAATCAGGACTTGCCGCCATGGACCTTGTCACCACTCAAAACATCACCGACCAAGTACAAGCTGTCATGGCTAAAACGCCAGACCCGCGCCTGCGCGAGATCGCCACCAGCTTGCCACTTTATTGTCGGCCTTGGCAAAACCACCAGCGAGGTCAAAAACGAGGTAACGATGGCGTCCGACATCCTGGGCGCTTCAACTCTCATCAACCTGCAAAACAATACGCAAAAGCATGGCGAGACTGATGCCGCACTGCTCGGCTCCGTCTGGCTCCCGTACAAAACTACCGATCAAAAGGCCAATAAAAATCCCAAAACAGCCATGAAACAAGGGCTACAAGGTATGGCTGCGATCCCCGTCGCTAAAGCCCATCGGCTCAAAATCCAGGCCCTTGCCAAAGCCGATCACTTTGAACAGCTCGCCCATCTCATGTTCTGTAGCCAATTTGGCTGCTAGCCCTCTTTTCAATTGCGGGAGCAGCTCCATTTTTGGTAGCAAATTGCAATTAATCAAAAACCGCGCCTGGTTACAATAGCCCAGCACATCCAGCCCGGCGTCTTGCCCGGCCAAGGCTATGGCTGTGAAGTTCACATGCGCCGTGATGTCTTTCAGGCCCACCTTGTCCAGCGGATCAGGGTCGGCCATGTGCTGGTAATGGCACATCAAAGTGCCCATGTGGCGCTGCGGGTGGTAGTACTCACTCTCAGGAAAACCATAATCGATTAAGAACGCCGCGCCGCGCACCAGGTGCAGCGCCAGGGTGCGGACAAAGGCCTCAGCCTGCGGGTGGATCTCGGTCAGGTAGTCGTGGTTGCCTGCGATGTCATAGGATGGACGCAGTTCGGTAGGGCGGTCTTGCCAGCCAAACCTGATCCCGCCGCAGGGCAATTGTGTGCCGGGTTGACTGGCCCTATCTGCCTGGCCCATCGGTTCGCGGATGACGCACACTCCCCGCTCATGCCACACCCCCTGCTTGCGCGCCAACAGTTTCACTGGCATGGCGTCTAGCACCTCGTTGCCCACCATCACGCCTTCCATGCGCTCAGGAAAGGCGTCTAGCCACTGCACCAGGCTTCCCAGATGGGCCAGCTTTTCCTGCTGCCGCGCCCGCAGGCTGGTAGACACTTCTATGATGAAATAGCGCTCCAGCGCAACAGATGATTCCGCCAGAAGCTCACATATTTGCAGTGCCATAGCACCGGTTCCCGCGCCAAACTCGTAGACGTAGCGCGTGCCACTGGCCTGCAAGGCCTGCGCTACCTGCTCGCCCAGGCAGGCGCCAAACACCGGCGAAATCTCGGGCGCAGTGATAAAGTCGCTGCCCGAACTGGGCAGTGCGCCAAACTTTTGCGAACCGTGGGCGTAGTAGCCCAGCCCCGGGCTGTACAGCGCAGTGTGCATAAAGTCGTCAAACGGCAGCCAACCGCCCGCAAGGTTAATAGACTGGCCAATTTGCGCATGCAGCGCCTCCGATACACTAGACCTTGAAGATTCCATCCCTGTATTGTCTGTGATCCCATGACCCCCCCTGCCACCCCTGTTGTACTTGTCACCGGTGCCGCCAAGCGGCTGGGCCGCGAGATCGCGCTGGCGCTGGCGCGCGTGGGCTGGCGCGTCGCGGTGCATTACCGCGGCTCGGAACAAGAGGCGGTGCAGACTGCGGCAGATTGCGCTGTAGCCATGGCGGCGGCGACGGCGATGGCCGGTAACGAGACAGCAAGACTGAGCGCCGCACTGGCGCCCATCAGCGCCCATTTTCAGGCCGACCTGGCCGACGAGGCCGCCACGCGCGCCTTGGTACCTCGGGTGCTGGCCCAGATGGGACGCCTGGACGCGGTGGTCAATAGCGCCGCGCTGTTTGAGCACGACGCACCCGCAACGTTCAGCTATGCCTTATTGGAGCAGCACTTGCGCTCCAATACCGGTGCGCCTATTTTGCTGGCCCAAGCGCTGCACGCACATGTGCAGGAGCGCAAGGGCACCGGCGCTGTGGTCAATTTGCTGGACCAAAAGCTGTGGAACCAAAACCCAGATTTTCTGAGCTACACCTTGTCCAAGGCGGCGCTGGAAGCCGCCAACACCATGCTGGCCATGGCGCTGGCACCCCAAGTGCGCGTAGTCGGCGTCGCTCCGGGTTTGACCCTTACCAGCCATCTGCTGACCGATGATCAATTCAACGCGTTGCACAAATTAAGTCCTTTGGGCCGCAGCTCTACGGCGCAGGATGTATGTTCTACGGTATTATTCGCACTGCAAAACCAATCCATTACCGGAACCACCTTGCTGGTAGATGGTGGCCAACATTTGATGAAGTTTGAACGCGATTTTTCTCTGATGTAAACATGCCCACCTCTAAAGGCACCCAAATTCTCACCCTCACTGGCTTGCGCTTTGAGGCCAATTTGGGCATTCTGGAGCAAGAAAAAGCCAAGGCCCAGCCGATACAAGTGGACGCCGAGCTCAATCTGGGTACTCAGCCTTTGCTGCCAAGCGATGACGGTATCAATCATGTTCTGGACTACCGCAAAGTGCGCCAGATCGTCATCGACGAGTGCACTGAGCGGCATATCAACCTGCTGGAGAGTTTGATCGGCAAACTCAGCATGCGCTTGATGCAACTGCCCGGCGTGCTGGGTGTGCGTGTGAAAATTGCCAAGCTGGAGATTTTTGACGACTGCGAGGTGGCCATTCGCGTAGAAACGGGGCAGTGGTGAACACCGACTCTGCATTCTTGAGTACCGAGCCTTCGTCTCTGAGCACACTGCCTGCAGAGTTAGCCGATGATGCCATCAGCAAAATCGACAAACTCGCCTTAGGTCAAATGCTTATTTGCAGCCATGTGCGCGGCAAGCCCACGGAAAAGCAACTCAAAGCCCTGCGCGACTTGTGCTTAACCAACAACCGCAACCGGGGCCTGACCGGTGTGTTGCTGTGTGGCAATGGCGTTTTTGTGCATTGGCTGGAAGGCTTTGACGATTACCTGCAGCAGGCATGGCAATCGATCAGCAGAGACAACCGGCACGAAAGAGTCGCTGTGCTGTGGCAAAGTAAAGATGCCCCAGAACGCCTGTTTGGCGACTGGACAATGGGGCTGCGCAGTCCCATTGTGGCGCGCGATTTGCTGGAGATGCTGCGCAATGTAAAGCGTTTGCACACTCCCAAGGCGATGCTGCGGGCCAACTACTACGAAGTGTTTGTGGAGTCACTGGATTTGTTGGAGCGTGTGTGTTCTGCTGAGCACGGCGCGATGCCAACGCCTGTGGTATCCCGCACAGCCAACCACGCCATACTGGGGCCGGCTCGCCATGTACTCAAAGCCATGGATGTGGCCATATTTTTGCCGTTTGTTGTGCGTGCTGAAGTCGATGCCAAAGACAAAGCCAAGTACACCGAGCTGAGCTCTCTAGAAACGGATGCCTCCTCGATGTTTAAAAACTCGATGCCAATGGAGCATGGGGCACTGTTTGACCTGCAAGCCGAGGGCATGGACGACCTGCTCACCATGCTGGACATGCCGCTGCGCCTGGGCTTGGGGCAAGAGCTTTGGAGCCGGCGCAAAGCACTCGCAGAGCGACCACTGCATTGGACCTATGAAGGCAAGCTGGTCGCCGTTTTTGACCACAGCACCTGGCGGGTAGGTTTGCACCCCGAGCTGACTTCGGAAGTCTACGAACAAGCTGTTGTGACCGAGCGCTTGCGCAGTGCCAACGATATCCCAGGGCAGTTCCGCAGTACCACAGTTTATGCGCTGTTTTGGGACTACGCCCGCTCAGACCACTCGTTCGACGTCAAGCTGCCGTCGCGGTTTTTGTCGCGTCGCATTCGCCTGCGCCGCCCGCCGCCCGTGCCAGAGCTTATGCTGCAACCTCGTCAGCAGCAACTGTTGCAGCTGCTGACCAAAGGCCCGGAGCGGATGGTCGACTTAGCCCAATCTTTGGGCCACAGTCCTGAGGCCATGATCGGCTTGCTCAAACCTTTTTATGCCGCCCGGTGTATTGAGGCTGTATAGGGCAGCTAGCTACTATGGGGTATCGAGCTGCGCCGAAGCAGTCACCGCACGCTGCCAAACCGCGTCAAAATCACTGGAGCTACGGTCTCTCACAAAACGAATGCTGCGCTGCTCCCAGCCTGCGGACTGTTTCAATTTGGCGATCAATGCGGCATCCATGTCACGCCAAGGGCCCCCAAAGTAGCCTCTGCTGCTGGCAGCAATGCGAAACTGAATCCGGTTTGTAGCTGCCATGTCTTTTCCCGCCATGAGACCCAAAGCCACTAAACGCGATAACCTGGCTGCCAAATCCTCGCCGGCATGCAGCCCCGGCATGAGAATGGCATACAGATTTTTATCGACGTGGGAGATGGTGTCATCGTCGCGCACCACGGTGCGCAAGAGGCGAACAATCTGTAGCAGAGACGGCATATCCGCAGATTTTGCTTCTACATAAGCTACCGCAATATCGCTTCGGTTATCCCGGGCCTTGCGCCAAAGTGCTTCGGCTGTCGCATCGTGGATGCGCGATGCGACGAAACCCGTATGGGGATCAATGCTGTCGAGTAAATGGCGGCGCGCTTGCTGTGTTTGCAAGTATTTGGCATGCGAATGCAATGCGATCAACAACACGGATGCTTCAAAGAGCAGTGCGTAAACGGGGGCGTCATAGGGTACGCCATGGATGGCAAAGCCAAAACTGTCTGCCGAAGCGAGCCCCACACAGACGATGAGGGGAACATAGGCAGTCAGCCACAGCCATGCTGTGCGGTTACCTTGGCTTATGGCACGCACTAAAAGTACCAGCCCCAGCAACGT
>JAYWHJ010000053.1:0-4566 GCA_043777795.1 Polaromonas sp.
GCGCATGGGTCTTGTACGGATGTGCCGCCGGTGCGCAAGTAGTCGCCCCTGAGAAAGTCGCTTTGGCAAGGATTTCAGATCAAGCAGGGCTGTGGCGGAAGTGTGATCTGAGCACGCAGATATTGAGTAAATAGCATTTGGCGGCAATCAACCCCCCACCGCGTACAAGTATTGCATCCAACGCACAATAGTTTTTTGCCCGAAGGGACGTGGAAAACAGGATGTTAGAGCAAACTCAAAAATCTATTTTGGCCATTGGCCTTTTTGCCGCTTTTGCCGACGGCGCTAAAAGCAACGAGGAGCGTGAGCAGATTCGGCGCATGGCGGAATCTTTGGCAGATGGCGCAGACCAAGCGGATTTGGCGCGGCTGTACCAAGACGTATTGCTCAAGCGAGTGAGCCTGCCGAGTGTGTGCGCTGCCTTAGATGATGCGGCTGAGCGTCAACTGGCCTATGAAATGGCCGTCTGTGTGTGTGATGCGGATGGGCGGCAAAGCGATGCTGAACGCAAGTTTTTAGCCGAGCTCAAGCCCTTGCTTCGCCTAGATGTTGTGCAAACAGCTGCCTTTGACAAAGAGGCCGATGCGCTGGTGGAGCTGGCCGAGACGGCAGCGCCAACGGCCATTGTTGCCGCTGCACCTGCCTTGGCTGATGTAGCCGCTCCAGCCGCAACACCGCCAAGAAAAGCGCCGCAGGCCGAGCTAGACAAATCCATTCTGAATCACGCCATGCTTTGTGGCGCATTGGAGCTGCTGCCGCAATCTTGGGCTTCTATGGCCATCATCCCCATGCAGATCAAAATGGTCTATGGCATTGGCAAAGCGCATGGTGTGGAGCTGGATCAGGGGCACATCAAAGAATTTATTGCAGCTGCCGGCGTGGGCTTGGGCTCACAGTATTTGGAGCAGTTTGGCCGCAAGCTCTTGGGCGGATTGCTGGGCAAAGTGGCAGGACGCACCATGGGCGGTATTGGGCGTGCAGCGACGGGAGTTGCGTTTTCGTTTGCAACGACCTACGCTTTAGGGCAGTTGGCCTCTCGCTACTACGCTGGTGGTCGCGTGATGAGCACAGTCTTGTTGCAACAAACCTTCTCGGAATTGCTAGGCCCCGCCAAACAGATGCAAGCGCAGTATCTGCCGCAGATTCAAGCGCAGGCGGCCAAGCTTGATGCTGGCAAGATCATGGGTATGCTGCGTCAGGGCGTTGTATAGCCATGCATGCGCCGCGCATGGAGCCTGGCCAGCAGCTTTTTTTTGATCAATGCAGCGGCGGGACGCAATGATTCGCAGGCTCAGCGTGAGCTCATTGAAAGCACGCTCGGCCAAGCGGGGCGCAGCGCTGAAATTGTGTTGGCACCGCCATATCTGTTGCCCAAACCGTAGGCCGCACCCCCAACGGCAAAAAAATTGCCGCTGACAAAGCAGGCGTCGCAGTGACAGACTGCGGCTTCATCAATGTCTACATCCAAATGCGCACCAACGTGCCCCACATCTTCGCCATCGGCGACATCGTGGGCCAGCCCATACTAGCCCACAAAGCCGTGCACGACCAATTGAAGATTGTGGGAAACGGCCATTCACACGCGCTGACGGGCAGGCTTGCGTGGGTGCCAGATAACAAGCCGAAGGGCCGAGACCACTGCAGCCCGAAAGTCGATGCCGCTCGGTGCGCTGCCGCACAGACCGTGCTTGGTGCCCCGCCTATAGTTCGTTCGTGGCGTTGACCCCCGGGCCATCCGCTATGTTTACTTATCAACCTCGGCTGTTTCAGCTATTGAATGGAGTTTCAAATGAACTAAGAAGAACGCGATACCTACGGCATGTACAAAGGCGGTTTTACGGATTCGACGGTCACGGAAAATGGGCACCATGGGCCTGGCCCGCGGTTGATGGGCGCTGACACGCTTAACGGCAATGATGTGTTTAACGAGAAAGATGAAGATCTCGGTGACATCAAGGAATTCATGCTCGATATGGGCACTGGTCGCGTGAGCTACGCGGTGCTATCGTTCGGCGGCTTTCTCGGCATGGGTGACAAACTTTTTGCCGTGCCGTGGAACGCGTTGAAACTGGACACTGTGAACAAGCGCTTTGTCTTGAATGTTGACAAGTCGCGTCTCGAAAGCGCGCCGGGATTCGACAAGGACCACTGGCCCAATATGTCTGATCAGACATGGGCGCAGGGCATTCACTCGTACTATGGGACCAAGCCTTACGTTAACGATCTGCCCATGTAGGCTCGGCGCGCGGCGGCGAGCATTCCCGCAATCGACGCCGCGTCCCCGCTGTTCTCTGCGAACGCAGGGTCGAGCCGTAACGATCCTGATGCGACACGGCGCACTGATGACCGGTGTCTAGTCTTCCAAATTGCAAAATAACGAATACGCATTATAAATTGGGCGGCTGCTTGGGTCATTTTTTATGTGGCCTAGATGCCTAAAACTTATAAAAGTAGATGCGTCCAGTTGCAAACCCATCATGCCCAGAAAGACAAATCATCGCAGCGCCTTCGCCACATCCGCTCGCCCAGCACCACTGGCCAGCAGCGCACGCACCATCAAATCACTTGACACACTGGGGTCGGCTGCCTCGATTTTGGCAATGCGCGATTGGCTGGATTTCATGCGCTTGGCCAGTTCGGTTTGGGACAGCGCGTGCTGTACCTGTGATTGATTTGCCGCCTGAGCGAGCGACAGAAGAATATCCATCAACGCGCTTTCTTCGGCACTAAGCCGCAAAAAATCGGTAGCGTCGTTTCTGCCAATCAGCGTGCTGGAGGCAGGGCGTTTGGCTGCCCCCAATCCGCGCCATACTTGGTTTCATGCGATTGAATTTCCGATCCGTCAAGCTGCCAAGTTGGCTATAGCTCGTGGATGCAGCACTTCAATCGATCGATGCCCCAACACCACCCATCCAGAGCGCTCCAAAGCTTTGAGCGCGACCGATGCTTTCGGACGACTGATACCGCATCGTGCGGCCAACTGCTCGTGCGTCAAGTCAACGATCAAGCGGCCGTCTTCTCGCCTGGGCAGATCTGCCAGCATGCGCGATAGACCGGCACACAAACGCGGTTGCACACCGCGCGCCGCCCAAGCGCGCTCGCGCGCCTGCACCTCGCGCAGGCGCTGGCCCAAGAAACGAACCAATATGATCAGCAAAGCTGGATCCTTGAGCAGCGCCGTCTCGATCTCAGAGACAGGTACCCACTTAATCGTGGCAGGCTCGCCCGCCACGAGGTCAACGCCGCTGGGCAACTGATTGAACAAATACGACAGAAACGCCACTTCACCGGATCCAAATGCGATGGGAACGATTTGGCCCCCTAGCGTGCCAGCGACATGAACAATCGTGTCGAGTCGCCCGCTCATGACAAAAGACAATTGGGTGACGTGATCGCCAGGCTTGCAAAGTGTCGCACCCGCCGCAAAACGATGAATGACTCGGCTGCTTAGCGCAAGCGCCAATTCAGCCGTTTTGTGCTTGGGTGTCCATGGCAGATCCCCATCACCCGTTTGATGCCCCAGCGCCCTGGTGCTGGATGCACCGACCCCAGGACGTGGATCTACCGAAGCATCGCAGCCGCGATTTGGATCAACGGCCATGGTGGCATCGCGCAGCGCTGGAAAACACGCCGGGTGGAACGCCAGAGAGCCGAACAGTTCGCGAAGAATACTCGCGCATGCCGCTGCAGTCCGATGCGCAGCTGCGCGAGATCATCGCCAACTATTACGGCATGATTTCCTTGGTTGATCATCAAGTTGGCCGCATGCTCAACGCGCTCCAAGAAGCTGGTTTGGCGGACAACACCTTGGTCGTCTTCACCTCTGACCACGGTGAATGGCTTGGCGACTATGGGCTCATGCTCAAGGGCCCGATGCACTATGAAGGCCTGCTACGTGTTGGCTTGATCATGCGAGGACCGGGCATTGCAGCGGACCGCGTGATCGATGACCCGGTCTCCACACTCGATTTGGCAGCCACCTTTGGTGATTACGCATCGACCCAAGTAAGCTCGGCGATTCACAGTACAAGCCTGCGTCCTCTCCTTATGGGCACAAACGATGCACCACGCGGTCATGCTTACAACGAGTGGCGGCTGGGGCCATCGCGCTGTGGCGTGGCTTTAGATCTGCGCACCGTGCGCACGCGCGCTGCCAAGCTCACCCTTGAGCTTGGCAGCGGCGCGGGCGAGATGTATGACTTGAGCAACGATCCTTACGAATGCATCAATCGGTTTGACGACCCTAACCATCGCGGCCTGCGTGACGATTTAATGCAGTGGCTCATGAGCCGCCCCAACGACATCCGAAGTCTATCTCCTGAACCTGTTGGCCCCGCTTAACTCTTTTTTGGATGATGACGGACAAACCCCTTAACACCCTCATTTTGCTCACCGACGAGCAAGACGCGCATGCTTTGAGCTGTGCCGGGCATCCCTTCGTCAAAACGCCGCACCTGGATGCACTCGCCGCTGGCGGCACGCGATTTACGCAAGCGCTGACGCCGTCTCCCAACTGCGTGCCGGCCCGCGCGGCCTTGGCGACCGGGCGGTGGGTGCACAACATCG
>JAYWHJ010000054.1:0-4519 GCA_043777795.1 Polaromonas sp.
TATTGGCCTGATGCGGCGGTGACATGCTGCTTAAATGCCTGTCGCCAATGCCAGGATGGGGCTGGCCTCGGATCTGAGCGGTTTGAGCACACGGGAAATGCTGGACGCGGCAGACCATGCACCTTGATATCAATGTGCTGGTAGCTACGCACTGCGCAGGCCATCCGAAGCACAACGCGCCCGCCGATCTATTTCCCAACCTTTCCATCAGTCTGCAAGCGGTCGATTTGGTGGATTGGTCGCTGTAATCCGCGCGGGTACGGCTGCCGGGGCAAAGCTGCGAATGGACGAGTCTTCGCCGCTTGAGGCGGGCTGCTACGAATTAGTTGGGCCCCATCGCCTCCAGCATCTTCACCATCTCACCATAGCCGCGCGATTTGGCCAATTGCAGTGGCGTGTTACCTTGGCGGTCGGTGAGCTTAAGATTTGCACCGGCCTTGATCAGAGCCTGTAGGCAGGCCTGGTGCCTGGGCCCACCGTTGCCGAGCACGATGGATTCAATGGTGGCTGTCCAGTGCAGATTATTGATGTGGTCTAGCGGCGCGCCTGCGGCGATCAATTGGCGCACTACGCCATTGTGGCCTAGGTGTGCTGCGGCAATGAGCGCCGTGCCATCGTAGCGGCTGGTCATCAGCTTGGCGCTCGCGCCCAGTTGCAGCAGCACCCGCAGCGTGTCTTCATCGTCAGCTACTGAGGCAATGGTGACGGCGTCGTAGCGGTCGTTTTCCAGAATGTCAAGGCGAGCATCTGCCTTTGACAGAGCGCGGATTGCGTCGCGCTGCCTGGCAAATGTGGCTACATGCAGTGGTGTGCGCCCATAGCTGTCGCGGCTGTTGATATCAGCCTTGGCTGTGACCAGCTGCGCAATACGCGTGACATCACCTTGGTGGGCCGCAGCATGCAAGCCTGTATAGCGGATGATTTCGTTAGCCGTGGGGGTAACTTGGGCTGGCGCAGTCCCAGACGCGAGCGCCAGCAAAAGCAATAGACAATACGGCGAAGCGGGGTGCATGGGAAGTCTCCACTAGTTAACTCAACAATTGGAGTGGAAATTGGCCACGCAGTTCCCCGAAGCCCGGTACTTCGGGCACAGTGCGGGGCGGTGCAACCCTAACCAGGAATAAATCAGATGCAGACAGTGATTCAACGGGTGCGCGAGGCGCGGGTCGAAGTGGACGGCGCAATTACAGGCGCCATTCACCAAGGCTTGCTTATTTTGTTATGTGCAGAGCGCGGTGACACTGATGCGATCGCCGACAAATTACTTGCCAAAATCCTCAAGCTGCGGATCTTCGGCGACGCGGCAGGCAAGATGAACCGCTCGGTACAAGATACCGGCGGTGGTTTGCTGGTGGTTAGCCAGTTCACCCTGGCTGCAGACATTACGGGCGGCAATCGCCCCAGCTTCACCCAAGCCGCTGCACCTGATGAGGGTCGGCGGCTGTATGACCACTTTGTAGCGCAAGCGCGGGCCGTGCACCCGGTAGTTCAGACGGGCCAGTTCGGGGCCGACATGCAAGTGCATTTGGTCAATGATGGTCCGGTGACAATCCCTATCACCATGCGCTAGCGGCACGGCGGATAGGTCGCTACCCCAGCCGCTGCAAGCCTCAACTCTTGGGCTTGATGGTGAGCTGGTTATCCACTTGCACGACTCCCTTGACGGATTGCGCAATCGCCATAGCGCGCGAGCGAGCCTGCTCTGTTGGCGCCGATCCGTGCATCGAGACGTTGCCATTTTTTGTTGCCACATCAATTTTGAATGCGCTTAGATCTGGGTCTTTGGCGATGCTAGCTGTGATGGACGTGGTGATGGCTGCGTCCTCCAGAGTTTCGGTAATTTTGAGCTTCTCCTCCTTGGCGGCTTCATTTGTTTTTTCCACCGATTTTTCGACCGCGGTGGTGGCTTCGGTGCTTGCTTTCTGGGCCGCTTCTTTGGTTTCGGCTACGGCGCCGTCCACCCTCTGACCCAAAGTTTCATCCTTTTTTCCACACGCGCTCAACATGACTGCCGGCAGCAGCAGAGCAAAAATTTTTAATGGAATACGTGGTGCTTTCATGGCGCTATCTCCTGCTAATGGTTGGGCGGATAAGAGAACAAGATCGTATTCAGTGTATGCACTGATAAGGCCAAGCTTTGTAGGAGATCGCCTCATAACGAGGTCAGCCAGTACCCGCATGGCAAGCTCTGTGGTTTACCGTGCGTACGATACAAAAAGTGCATCTACCGATGAAGCGCACCACACCGAAGGGCGGTGTGTCAGTGAAATCCGACAAGGACTGTCTCATGCGTCCGACAGACTTGCACAGCCTGAAGCCTTAGTCTCGTCCCAGATGTGCACATACGGTGCGTATCCGCCTGGGGCGTTTGCCAATGCCAGGTGAATCTCGATGGAATCAACAGGAGTTAGCCATGGCTAAAATTCAAGGTGAAGGTAACTATGAAGCGGCGAAGCGCTTTAACGCTGGGGAAAAAGCGTTTGTGAAATCTGGGAAGGTGGAGCAAGCGGCAGCCAGTGCGGCTCCTAAGTCAAAGAAGGAAGCGCAAGAGCTTTTGGCGGCAGAAAAAGTGGCCAAGGCGCATCCCAAACCCAAAGCCTCTCAGCGGCATCAGCAGTCCGATGACGACGCGCCTGCACAGGGCACGTTGCGCGATCAAATGCAGCCATGAGCACGCGTTGACCGCAAAAAACGGTCACCGTGAATCAATCCCGCGTAGCGCGCTGTTGCACCCGGTCAATATAGGCCTCGCCATCAGGTGCCTTGTTGGCACGCTGCGCCTCCCACAGCATCGTGCCCAGCTCTTCCATCACCTCGTGATGGGCTTGGTGCAGGTCGCCTCGGCGGGCGGTGAGCAGCTCTACCGCCTGACGAATGCCGCGTGGCTGGTCAATGCTGCACTGCTCGGTGATGGACAGGTGCATGGACAGGTGCAGAAACGGATTGGTTTTGCCGTCGCCACCGTCATACACCCGCGCCACCGCAGCCTGCGCATCTTGCAAATCGGCATGGTATTCAGGATGCTCGATCATCCATTGATTGGCTATGGTTTCAATAGCGTCTTGGGTTTCATGCGCTTGGGCTTTGGCAAACGCGGCACAAAAAAATCGGCGGACATCGTCTTGGCTGGGATTGAACATGCGTTGATTATCCTGCGCGACGGGGTTTTGCGGCGCGAATGTGGATAATCTAGACCATCTTTATGACCTTACTGATAAGAAATCAAGTATGACCACCCAAGCTTTTATTTGTGATGCGATCCGTACCCCCTTTGGCCGCTATGGCGGTGCTTTAAGCAGCGTGCGCACTGACGATTTGGGCGCCATTCCCCTGCGTGCGCTGATGCAGCGCAACCCGGGCGTAGACTGGCAAGTTGTGACCGATGTGCTGTACGGCTGCGTGAACCAAGCCGGGGAAGATAACCGCAACGTCGCTCACATGGCCAGCCTGTTGGCGGGTCTGCCGCACGAGCTGCCGGGTGCCACCATCAACCGCCTGTGCGGCTCCGGCCTGGACGCGCTGGGCACGGCAGCCCGCGCGATCAAAAGCGGTGAAGCCACGCTGATGATTGCCGGTGGCGTAGAGAGCATGAGCCGCGCCCCGTATGTGATGGGCAAGGCCGACAGTGCCTTCAGCCGCAGCACGCAGATGTATGACACGACGATCGGCTGGCGCTTTATCAACAAGCTGATGAAAGACAAATATGGCGTAGACAGCATGCCCGAGACGGCGGAGAACGTGGCCACGGACTACAAAATAGACCGCGCCTCGCAAGACAAAATGGCGCTGGCCAGCCAGATGAAAGCCGTGGCCGCGCAAAAGGCTGGCTACTTCAACGCAGAAATCTGCCCCGTCACCATCGCGCAAAAGAAGGGTGACGCCATCGTCGTCAGCCAAGACGAGCATCCCCGTGCCACCACCATGGAGGCGCTGGCCAATCTCAAGCCTATCGTCAAACCCGACGGCACGGTGACCGCAGGCAACGCCAGCGGCGTGAACGATGGTGCCTGTGCCATTTTGCTGGCCAGTGAGGCCGATGCTAAAACGCATGGCCTTACCCCCAAGGCCCGTATCGTTGGTATGGCCACCGCCGGTGTGCCCCCACGCATCATGGGCATTGGCCCTGCGCCTGCCACTCAAAAGGTGCTGGCTCTGACTGGCCTGAAGATCGAGCAGATGGACGTGATTGAGCTGAACGAAGCCTTCGCAGCCCAAGGCCTGGCCGTGCTGCGCATGCTAGGCCTGCAAGACGATGACCCGCGCGTCAACCCCAACGGCGGCGCTATTGCTCTGGGTCACCCGCTGGGTGCCTCTGGCGCACGCTTGGCGACCACCGCCGTCAACCAACTGCACCGCAGCCAAGGCCGCTACGCGCTGTGCACCATGTGCATCGGCGTGGGGCAGGGTATTGCGGTGATATTAGAGCGCGTCTAAGCCGCGCGACATGACCGGTACGTGCAGCGTGCATGCTGCGCAGTGAAGGCTCGGGCCATAGCCGACACCAAACAGTTTTCTACAG
>JAYWHJ010000055.1:0-4518 GCA_043777795.1 Polaromonas sp.
CGGCCATGAAAAAGCTGTTTACCGACCCGCATTACAACGTGATGGACATGATGGACACTTATGTGGACGACTACTCCAAGTCCGATCCCATCCCCGAGGCGATGCTCAAGGAGATGGTGTCAGTCAAGTTCCTCAGACTGTTTGAGCGTGACGAAGAGGAAGTAGCCGAGAACGACGAAAAAAATAAAAACGCAGCGCAAACAGCTCCCCTGGCGCAACCCGTAGCTGATCCAAGCCCGGAAACAGCAGCCCAAGCAAGGGATGATGCGTATACCCCGGACGTGCAAACCGTGGCACAGTTAACGTCTAGTGTCCAGTTAGACCTTGAAACAGCCAGCCAACCGCTCCATGCCATTGCGAGCCCCTCGCTGATTCCCATAGATAACCAGATATCCCATGACGACCCTGATCTGCGATTGCAACCAAACCATGCCCCTGAACGTCAAAGCGTTGGGCGCAGCACTGGATGAAGACTTAACCCTGCACAGCACCCTGTGCCGCCGTGAGGCAGGGGCATTCCAAAAGGCCATCAAAGGCAGCGACGATGTGGTGGTGGCCTGCGGCCAAGAGCAGCGACTGTTTGCCGAGCTGGCTAACGAGACCGTGGGTGCCAAAGCCGGTGTGGTCTCGCCTATCAAATTCATCAATCTCCGTGAGACCGGAGGCTGGAGCAAAGACGCTGCCAAGTCCATGCCCAAGCTGGCCGCGTTGCTCGCCGCCGCGCACCTGCCCGATCCCGAGCCGGTGGCTACTGTTACCTACAAAAGCCAAGGCCGCTTGTTGGTCATTGGCCCGCTTGACACAGCCATGCAGGCTGCCGACGTGTTGGGCGACACGCTGAGCGTGACGATTTTTTCTACCGGGCCAGGGCAGGGCGCAGCACCTGCCTGGAGCCAAGCACGCAAGTACCCGCAGCTCACTGGCAAGGTGCAAAGCCTCACAGGCTGGCTGGGCGCGTTTGAGCTGCAATGGCAGCGCAGCAACCCGATTGACCTGGATTTGTGTACCCGCTGCAACGCCTGTGTGGCGGCTTGCCCAGAGCAGGCTATTGGCCTGGACTTCCAGGTCAATATGGACAAATGCCAGAGCCACCGCGCCTGCGTGAAAGTGTGCGATGTAGCCGGGGCAATTGATTTTGCCCGCGAACCCGAGGCCTTGACCGAGCAGTTTGACTTGGTGCTGGATTTGTCGGCCCAGCCGCTGATCGACTGGCACGCTGCGCCGCAGGGCTACTTTAAGGATGCCAGCATAGCCACTTTGATCAAGCTGCGCGAGATGGTGGGCGAGTTTGAAAAGCCCAAGTTTTTTGCCTACAAGCAAAAGATTTGCGCCCACGCGCGCAATGAAACCGTAGGCTGCAATGCCTGCGTAGACATTTGCTCAGCTAAAGCCATCACCAGCGAAAAAAGCCGTCAGCAAATCAAAGTCAACCCCAATTTGTGCATTGGTTGCGGCGCTTGTACCACCGTCTGCCCCACTGGAGCGCTCACCTATGGTTATCCGCGCGCCAACGAGCAGGGGGTCAAGATCAAAACCCTGCTCAGCACCTATGCCACGGCAGGCGGCAAAGACGCTACTTTGCTCTTGCACAGCCAGGTCAAAGGCCAAGCCTTGATCGAGCAACTGGGCCGCGCCGCACAGCTTAAAAAAGCCCATGGCGTACCGCATAACGTGATACCTGTGGCTTTGTGGCACACCGCCAGCTTGGGCATCGACGTGTGGCTCAGCGCCATCGCCATGGGGGCATCGCAAATTGCCGTGCTCACCAGCGACGAAGAAGCGCCCGACTACCTGACCGGCCTGCAGCAGCAAATGGATGTGGCGCAAACCCTGCTGCGCGGCATGGGCTACACTGGCACGCATGTGGCCTTAGTGAAGGCGCATGACGCAGACAGCCTGGACAAAGCACTGCAAGTGCTAGGCCAAACCCGCCAAAGCGTGCCCGCAACACCAGCGCGCTTTGCTATCGCGGCGGAGAAGCGCAGTACTTTGGACTTTGCGCTGGATCACCTGATCACCCATGCGCCGCTGGGCAAAGCCCTGCCGCAGGCGATTGAGCTGCCCAAGGCTGGCGCGCCCTTCGGTACCTTGGTGGTCAACAAAGACACCTGCACGCTATGCCTCAGCTGCGTCAGTGCCTGCCCCGCCAGCGCCCTGCAAGACAACGCTGAAAAACCGCAGCTGCGCCTTATTGAAAAGAACTGCGTGCAGTGCGGCCTATGCGTCACCACTTGCCCAGAGAAGGCGATTACTCTACAGCCTCGTTTGCTCCTCACTAGCGCCCGCAAAGAACCCCAGGTGCTCAACGAAGTACCGCCCTACCAATGCATGCGCTGCAAAAAGCCTTTCGGGACCCTCAAGGCCATCGAAGCGATGCTGGGCAAACTGGCAGGCCACGCCATGTTCCAGGGCGATGCCCTGAACCGCTTGAAGATGTGCGGTGACTGCCGCGTCATCGACCTGTATTCTGACAAAAACGAAACCACCATTGACAAGATATGAGCGAACTATCTGGCTCCACCCTCGACGAAGAGACCGCCCGCGCCGAAGTCTACGGCCTCTTGGCTGCGCTGTTCTACGCGCCTCCCAGTGCTGAGCTGCTGGCCCAACTGCGTGTGGCCGTTACCGAAGCGCCTGCCAAGGGCGGCTTGCTCGAAGAGCCCTGGCGCGATGTGGTAGCCGCTGCGCGCAATGCTGACGACCTCACTATTCAGGCCGAGTACAACGCCTTGTTTGGCGGCGTGGGTAAACCCGAGGTCTATGTATTCGGTTCGCACTATCTCAGCGGATTTTTGAATGAAAAACCCTTGGCCCGGCTGCGTACCGATTTGGCCAAGCTTGGCTTGCAGCGCGACGAGACCATGCCCGAGACAGAAGACCACTTTGCCTATTTGTGTGAAGTGATGCGCTATCTGATCGCAGGTGACGACGTCGCCGTGGCCAACCTGACCCAACAAAAGAGCTTTTTTGGGGACCATGTGCAAGCTTGGACACCCGCCATGTGTGATGCCGTCGCAGCGCACCCGCGAGCTAAGTTTTATGCCGCCTTGGCTGGCTTTACGCGCGCTTTTTTGAGCGTCGAGGCGCAAGGCTTTGACATGCTGGTGTAGGGGCAAGGTTGTTTTGGATATTACCAAAATAACCTTGCTAGCGACTTTAGTTTATACGCGTTTTCCCCTATGATTTTTCGGTGCACAAGTCCCCGGTTTGATTGTGGTGGTGCCCTAACATTGATATAGTGTAACTAGTCTAATTTGTGTAGTTGTTTTGGAGAAAAAAATGGAAAAAACGCAAGCTTTGCCTTCACGCCGTGGGCTCTTGTTTGGCACCGCGGCCGTCGGTGCTGTTGCCGCTACCGTGGCAGCACTTCCTGCCATCAAAGCCACTGAGGTTACAGCCGCTTTGCCCAAACCAGCACCCGAAAAAGGTGGCGGCTATAGCGTGTCAGACCACGTCAAGCATTACTACCGCACCACCCTGGTTTAACTCCCTTTCCATTCGGAGCCCATTATGTTGTTAACAAAAAAATCTGGCACCCACACCGGTGTAAACCAGCGTGATGGAGCGCGTTCTCCATTTGTGCACAGCCTCTCACGCGGTTTGTCGCAGGCTATTCCCACTATGGACCGCCGCATGTTTTTGCGCCGCTCCGGCTTGGGCGTAGGCGTAGGCATTGCGGCCTCCCAGCTCACCTTGGTCAAAAAAGCCCAGGCCGCTAGTGGTGCCTCAATCCTTGGCGACGGCAAAATCGAAGTCAAACGCACTGTGTGTACGCACTGTTCCGTAGGTTGCGCGGTCGATGCCGTGGTGGAAAACGGCGTATGGGTACGCCAAGAGCCGGTGTTTGATTCCCCTATTAACCTGGGCGCGCATTGCGCCAAGGGCGCCGCATTGCGCGAACACGGCCACGGCGAGTTTCGTTTGCGTTACCCCATGAAGCTGGTCAACGGCAAGTACGAGCGCATCAGCTGGGATACGGCTTTGACCGAGATCAGTGCCAAGATGCTCGAGCTGAAAAAAGCCAGCGGCCCCGACAGTGTGTATTTCGTCGGCTCGTCCAAGCACAACAATGAGCAAGCCTATTTACTGCGCAAATTTGTCAGCTTTTGGGGCAGCAACAACTGCGACCACCAGGCGCGTATTTGCCACTCCACCACGGTCGCTGGCGTAGCCAACACCTGGGGCTACGGCGCGATGACCAACTCGTATAACGACATGCAAAACAGCAAGGTCGCGATGTACATCGGCTCCAACGCGGCCGAGGCGCACCCCGTGTCGCTGCTGCACATGCTGCACGCCAAAGAGACCGGTACCAAAATGATCGTGGTTGATCCACGCTTTACCCGCACGGCTGCCAAGGCTGATGAGTATGTGCGCATCCGCTCGGGTTCGGACATCCCGTTCTTGTTCGGCTTGCTCCACCACATCTTTAAAAACGGCTGGGAAGACAAGCAGTACATCAATGACCGCGTGTTCGGCATGGACAAGATCAAAGAAGAGGTCATGACCAAGTGGACA
>JAYWHJ010000056.1:0-12805 GCA_043777795.1 Polaromonas sp.
GCTCGGTAACAACGGTATGCAGTTGCGAGTAAATGTCGCGCCACTCGCGCACGCGCCGAATGTTGACGAAGTTTTGGCGTAGAAGCTGTTCGTACTGGCGGTTAGACAATTTGTGCTCTTTGCCGTCCCCGCCACGCGCAGCATTGATCCACTTCCACAGCTTCAAGTAGCCAGTAAATTCGCTCTTCTCGTCGTCAAACTTCTTATGCGCCTCATCGGCCTGCTGCTGCGCCTCCATCGGGCGGTCACGCACGTCTTGCACGCTCAACGCACTGGCGATGATCAGCACCTCGTCCAGCGCGTTGCGGCTGCGCGCCTCAATAATCATGCGGCCCACGCGCGGATCTAGCGGCAGGCGCGACAGCTCTGCACCTAACGCCGTCAGCTCGTTGTACTCGTCTACCGCCCCCAGCTCTTGCAGCAAGTCGTAGCCGTCGGCAATGGCGCGGCGCTGCGGCGGTTCGATAAACGGGAAATCTTCCACATGCCCCAGGCGCAACGCCTTCATGCGTAATATGACTCCTGCGAGGGATGAGCGCAAAATCTCCGGATCGGTAAACTTGGGCCGAGCATCAAAGTCTTTTTGCTCGTACAGGCGAATGCAAATGCCGTCTGCCACCCGCCCGCAACGGCCCGAGCGCTGGTTGGCAGCGGCCTGGGCAATCGGCTCCACCAGCAGTTGTTCAACTTTATTCCTAAAACTATAGCGCTTCACGCGCGCTGTGCCTGCGTCAATCACGTAGCGGATGCCGGGAACCGTAAGCGAAGTTTCGGCCACATTGGTGGACAGCACGATGCGTTTACCCTTACCCACCTCAAACACGCGGTCTTGTTCTTGCTGTGAGAGGCGCGCAAACAGCGGGATCACATCGGCATTGCGGTGCAGTGGCTGGTGCGCCAAGTGTTTGCGCAAATGGTCTGCGGCTTCGCGGATTTCGCGCTCTCCCGGGAGGAAAACGAGTATGTCGCCCCCACCGCCGCCCATCCACAGCTCGTCAGTCGCGTCCGCAATCGCGCTGTTCAAGTCATAGTCACGCGATTCTTCAAACGGCCGGTAGCGCTGCTCCACAGGGAACATGCGGCCACTGACCATAATGACGGGTGCCGGGCCGTTTTTCGACTCAAAATGGCGTGCAAATCGATCTGCATCAATAGTGGCGGAGGTGACGATGATTTTGAGATCAGGCCTGCGGGGAAGCAACTGCTTCAAATACCCCAGCAGGAAGTCAATATTCAAAGACCGCTCATGCGCCTCATCAATGATCAGCGTGTCATAGGCCTTGAGATCTGGGTCGCCCTGCGTCTCAGCCAGCAAAATACCGTCGGTCATCAGCTTGACCGAGGCATCCCGCGAGAGCCGGTCTTGAAAGCGCACCTTGTAGCCCACCACATCGCCCAGTGGCGTTTTCAGCTCTTCCGCAATCCGCTTAGCCACAGACGTGGCAGCGATACGCCGTGGCTGTGTGTGGCCGATCAAACGGCCCTTACCCGGCGGGTAATTGCACTTGCCTCGCCCAAGAGCCAAGGCGATCTTGGGCAACTGCGTGGTCTTACCCGACCCCGTCTCGCCACACACAATCACCACCTGGTGGTCTCTAATCGCAGTGGCAATCTCGTCTCGGCGAGCGGATACGGGCAGGGATTCGGGGAAGGTAATTTCAAGCATAGGGTCTAAGCAACCCGTGATTATCGCCAATTGCGTGGGCATGCCAGTGATGAGCTCTAAGGTACTTACGAACTTGCTGGCGATAGGCCGCTCGGAGAACCGACTCCGGGCCTTTGTATGCCGAGACATTTGGTGTGTAAGGCTACGCGGCGGTGGAGCGCTAGCCAAGGTCGCAACTGCAGGCCGACGGTGTAAAGTGATTTTAAAGACGCCACTGCCCTAGGCGCGCGCTACGTGCGCCATTTTGGCTTTGGCAGCCGCTTAAGCCGCACCGACGTGACGCATGACCGCGACGATAACTTCAACACCGATGTGGCTCCCATCAACGCCGAGATTGCGGCGCTGCTGGCCCAAGAATACGCCAGAGCGCAAGCGGTGCTGAAAACCCAGGTCGCCTTGTTGCTGCAGATCGTCCAGGCGCTGCTGACTGACGGACAAGTGAGCCAACAAAAAATGGCTGAACTACTGGGTGTGCAAGTAGCGCGGCACGATTTGATGCTGATGTCCTATGCCGATCAGCTTAAGGTATTTAGCCTGCAACACGCCTTGATGCAACGCACCCAGCACTTGGCAGGCAATGCGTTGCCGATGTCGGCTGGCCGTCAAGAGCCGCTGGACGTGCAGCGGCTTGCAGAGTGCTAACGCGCCCAGTGCCCACCGCGCTGCGCCCACCTGCCGCGTATGTTTTCCCAGCGGTGCGGCACAAACCGGTGCCCGGCTATGGGGCGAACGTAGTGGCCGGGCCGCCACTGGTGGCGGCCCCCATGCCAACCCCAAAACCCATGCACCCATACGGCACCTACAAATGGAATGACAGGAACCACCTCCACCTGCACTTGCGGCGGTGCCACGTTCACGTACTCCACCTCTTGGGCAGGCGCGGTTTGCGCATACACCGGGTAGGTGTTGTAGACCACTGGCTTGGGCTGCACAGGCGCGACAATACAGCCGCTCAGTACTACAGCGACCAAGGCGGCCGTAGTGGCGGTTGCGGCTCTGGCCAATAGATGGGTGTTCCAAAATTTCATACATTTCTCCTTAGGCGGCAACACAAGGCGCTGCGACACCACGATTTCCTAAGGCCCAACGCCCCACCCGCCTTCCAGGACGACAGGGATACCACTATCGCGCACAGCTTTACATAACCGGTACACACTGAGGTACAGTTACGCCAACCAGACTTATAGCCACATCCTGTCCATGTCCACCGTTTTTAACTTTACCTTCGTCCCCTGGTTTCGCTCTGTTGCGCCATACATCCACATGCACCGCGGCAAAACCTTTGTGGTGGCGGTGTGCGGCGAGGCGATTGCGGCGGGCAAGCTGACCACGATTGCGCAGGACTTGGCGCTGATCCAGAGCATGGGCGTGAAAATTGTGTTGGTGCACGGCTTTAGGCCACAAGTGAACGAGCAGTTGGCTGCCAAAGGCCATGCACCCAAATATTCGCACGGCATTCGCATTACCGACAGCGTAGCGCTGGACTGCGCGCAAGAGGCAGCCGGGCAACTGCGCTACGAGATTGAGGCCGCTTTCAGCCAAGGCCTGCCCAATACGCCGATGGCGGGAGCCACCGTGCGGGTGATGAGCGGCAACTTTATTACCGCCAGACCGGTGGGCATTGTGGATGGCATTGACTTCAAACACAGCGGCCTGGTGCGTAAGGTAGACACTGCAGGCATCATGCGCACGCTGGACATGGGCGCGATGGTATTGCTGTCGCCGTTCGGTTTTTCGCCCACGGGCGAGGCATTTAACCTGACGATGGAAGAAGTAGCCACGTCGGTAGCTACCGACTTGCAGGCCGACAAGCTCATCTTTTTGACCGAGATCCCTGGCCTGGCGCTAGACCCGTCGCAGCCCCTGGGCGAAGACAACCCGGTTGACACCGAGCTGCCCTTGGCCGCTGCAGAGAAGTTGCTGGCCAGTTTGCCCGGCGCGCAGTTGCCCACCGACACCGCGTTCTATTTGCAGCACTGTGTCAAGGCTTGCAAAAGCGGCGTAGAGCGCAGCCATATCTTGCCGTTTGCCACCGACGGTGCGCTGTTGCTGGAGGTGTACGTGCACGACGGCATTGGCACGATGATTGTGGATGAAAAGCTGGAGTCGCTGCGAGAGGCCACGCCTGACGATGTGGGCGGTGTGCTGCAACTGATTGAGCCGTTCGAACGCGATGGCACCTTGGTCAAGCGCGACCGCACCGAGATTGAACGCGACATCACCAACTACAGCATCATCGAACACGACGGCGTGATTTTTGGCTGCGCGGCGCTGTACCCTTATGCAGAGTCGCGCACGGCCGAGATGGCGGCGCTCACTATCAGCCCCCAGGTACAGGGACAAGGCGATGGCGAGCGGATATTGAAACACATCGAGCAGCGCGCAAAGTCCGCAGGACTAGACAGCATTTTTGTGCTCACCACGCGGACGATGCATTGGTTTATCAAACGTGGTTTTGCCCAAGTTGACCCAGACTGGTTGCCCGAGGCACGCAAACGCAAGTACAACTGGGACCGTAAGAGCCAGGTGCTGGTCAAGAAGCTTTGACTTCCACGACAAAACTCTCAATTTAAGCCGCCGACAGCGGCACGATGTGGTCGCCGCCACTGGCGCCAAAGGCCTGCTCGCGGAGCAGCGCCAACTGGTCGCGCACGCGGGCGGCTTTTTCGAAGTCCAGATTTTTCGCGTGCTCCATCATTTGCTTTTCCAGTTGCTTGATGCGCTTGGACACATCGCGCTCGCTCATGTCCTCCACATGCGCGCGGTCCAGGTCGCGCTGCTCGTTGGCTTTGCTGGCTTTGTCACTGTACACACCGTCAATCAGGTCGCGCACTTTCTTCACGATCGACATCGGCGTGATGCCGTTGTCCAGGTTGAATTGGGTTTGCTTCACGCGCCTGCGCTGGGTCTCGCCAATAGCTTTAGTCATGCTGTCAGTCATTTTGTCGGCATACAAAATCGCACGACCGTTGAGGTTGCGGGCCGCGCGGCCGATAGTCTGAATGAGCGAGCGCTCCGAGCGCAAAAAGCCTTCTTTGTCGGCATCCAAAATCGCCACCAGGCTCACCTCCGGAATGTCCAAGCCCTCGCGCAACAAGTTAATACCCACCAGCACATCAAAGGTGCCCAGGCGCAGGTCACGCAAGATCTCCACCCGCTCTACGGTGTCTACATCGCTGTGCAGGTAGCGCACTTTTACCCCGTTATCGCTTAGGTAATCGGTCAATTGCTCGGACATGCGCTTGGTGAGGGTGGTGATCAGCACGCGCTCGTTTTTGTCCACCCGAATGCGGATCTCTTGCAGCACATCGTCCACCTGGCTGGTGGCGGGGCGCACCTCTACCTCGGGATCAACTAAACCCGTGGGGCGTACCAGTTGCTCCACCACCTGGCCGGCGTGCTCGTTCTCATAGGCTGCGGGCGTGGCGCTGACAAAGATGGCTTGGCGCATCTTGGTTTCAAACTCTTCAAACTTGAGCGGGCGGTTATCTAAAGCGCTGGGCAGCCTAAAGCCGTATTCCACCAGCGTCGTTTTGCGCGAGCGATCGCCGTTGTACATGGCGCTGAGTTGCCCCATCATTTGGTGGCTTTCGTCCAAAAACAGCAGTGAGTCTTTGGGCATGTAATCCGTCAGGGTACTGGGCGGGCTGCCGGGAGGCGCACCGCTTAAGTGCCTGGTGTAGTTCTCAATGCCTTTGCAGTGGCCTATTTCGCTCAGCATTTCCAAGTCAAAACGGGTGCGCTGCTCAAGGCGCTGGGCCTCTACCAACTTGTTCATGCCGACCAGCTCTTTCAAGCGGTCAGACAGCTCCATTTTGATGGTCTCAATCGCGGTAAGCACCTTGTCGCGCGGAGTCACGTAGTGGCTGCTGGGATACACCGTAAAGCGCGGAATTTTTTGCCGAATTCGGCCCGTCAAAGGGTCAAACAAACTGAGCGATTCAATCTCGTCGTCAAACAACTCAATGCGAATCGCCAGCTCGGAATGTTCGGCCGGAAACACATCAATCGTATCGCCCCGCACCCGAAACGCGCCCCGGCTGAAGTCCACATCGTTGCGCTGGTATTGCATGCGGATGAGCTGGGCAATCACATCACGCTGGCCCAGCTTGTCTCCGGTGCGCAGCGTCATGATCATCTTGTGGTAGCTCTCCGGCTCGCCAATACCGTAGATGGCCGAGACGGTGGCCACGATCACTACATCGCGCCGCTCCAAAATGCTCTTGGTGCACGACAGGCGCATTTGCTCGATATGCTCGTTAATCGCCGAGTCTTTTTCAATGAACAAATCGCGCTGCGGCACGTAGGCCTCGGGCTGGTAATAGTCGTAGTAGCTAACGAAGTACTCCACCGCATTCTTGGGGAAGAATTCGCGAAATTCACTGTACAGTTGAGCGGCTAGTGTTTTGTTGGGTGCAAAAATAATCGCCGGCTTGCCCATCTGCGCGATCACATTGGCCATAGTGAAGGTTTTGCCCGAGCCGGTCACTCCCAGCAGGGTCTGAAACACCTCTCCATCGTGCAAGCCCTGCACCAGTTGTGCGATGGCAGTGGGCTGGTCGCCCGCAGGCGGGTAAGGCTGAAACAGCTCAAAAGGCGAGCCGGGATAGGACTTAAATTCGCCTTTTTTCACTTCAGGAATAACTTCGGCTACAAGTTGCATAGGGTGTGTACTCAATGCCCGTTAAAATCTGGGCTAACCTTAGAGCGTAAACCATTTATGCCGTTCTTACACCCTTAGCCACTTGAAAGCCCCGCCAAAATGAGCATGTTCAGCAACGTAGAAATGGCCCCACGTGACCCGATTTTGGGTTTAAACGAGCAATTCAACGCCGATACCAACCCTAACAAAGTCAACCTCGGCGTGGGCGTGTATTTTGGCGATGATGGCAAGCTGCCCCTGCTGCACTGCGTGCAAGCTGCCGAAGCCGCCATGGCCGCAGCGCCCAAGCCCCGTGGCTACTTGCCGATTGACGGCATTGCTGCTTACGACACTGGCGTCAAAGGCTTGGTGTTTGGCCTGGATTCTGACATCGTCAAAGCGGGCCGTGTGGCCACTGTGCAGGGCATTGGCGGCACAGGCGCACTCAAAATTGGCTCCGACTTCCTGAAAAAGGTCTACCCCAACAGCAAAGTGCTGATTAGTGATCCCAGCTGGGAGAACCACCGCGCTCTGTTCACCAACGCCGGCTTTACGGTAGAAAACTACGCCTATTACGACGCAGCTACCCGCACCGTCAACTTCCCCGCCATGCTGGCCGCTCTGAACGCCGCAGCGCCCAACACTATCGTGGTGCTGCACGCCTGCTGCCATAACCCCACGGGTTACGACATTACCTCAGCCGACTGGGACCAGGTGGTGGCTGTCGTCAAAGCCAAAAACCTGGTGGCATTTTTAGACATGGCCTACCAAGGCTTTGGCTACGGTATTCAAGAGGACGGTGCCGTCATAGGCAAGTTTGTCGCCGCAGATCTCAACTTTTTTGTCTCTACCAGCTTTAGCAAAAGCTTTAGCCTGTATGGCGAACGCGTAGGCGCCCTGAGCGTGGCCTGCGCCAGCAAAGAAGAGTGCGACCGAGTCCTTTCGCAGCTCAAAATCGCTATCCGCACCAACTACAGCAATCCACCCACCCACGGCGCTACCGTCTGCGCCATGGTGCTCAACACTCCCGCACTGCGCACCCAATGGGAGGGAGAGCTGGGCGAAATGCGCGTGCGCATCAAAGCCATGCGCCAATCCTTTGTAGAAAAGCTCAAAGCCGCTGGTGTCAAAGCCGATATGAGCTTCATTACCACCCAGATCGGCATGTTCAGCTACAGCGGCCTGTCCAAAGACCAAATGGTGCGCCTGCGCACCGAGTTTGGCGTGTACGGCACCGACACCGGCCGTATGTGCGTAGCCGCGCTGAACAGCAAAAACATCGACTACGTGTGCGCTAGCATTGCCAAGGTGATGTAACGCAAACCGCAGCCCTTTGCACCGATGCAAAAAGCACGCCCAAGGCGTGCTTTTTTTGTGACTGCTCTGTTAGGACTATGCCCGGTCTAAGGTCGCCCTCGCCGCTTGGGACAACACTTGGCGCTGTACAAAATCCATAAACACGCCCGCGATGCGCGGCAGGCGACGGTCGCTGCGCCATACCAGCTGCCAGGAGCGCTGGATGGGCAACCCTGCCATGGGCAGCAGTGCCAAGCCTTCACGGGCGGGGTCCGGCGCCAATGCGTGCTGGGAGACGATGGCCAGGCCCAGACCGGCGGCCACAGCGTGCTTGATGGCCTCGTTACTGCCAAGGGTCATGCGCAGGCGGGGTGTCAGTTGGTGGGCGCTTAAAAAATCCAGCGTGGCTTGGCGTGTGCCAGAGCCGCTTTCGCGCATCAGCAGGTCGATGCTGGCCAGCTGCTTAAGCGGTCTTTTGCGCTTTTCTGCGCCTGTACCAGCCCATGGGTGGTCCAGTGGGCCGATCAACACCAGTGGGTTGTCCATGGCGATGGCCTTGTGCAGGGCCAGGTGCTGGGGCGGCATCATCATCACCGACAAATCGTCTTGCGCGCGCTCCAGCCGGGCAATGATGGCGCTGCGGTTGTCTACCGTCAGGTCCACCTCAATGCCCGGGTAGGCCTGCACAAAGGGCTTGAGCCACTGGGCCAAAAAATACTCGGTGGTAGTCACCCCGGCAATGCGCAAAGAGCCCCGCAGCATGCCCTGCGTGTCTGCCACCGCGTCTTCAAACTCGCGCCAGTTCTCAAACATGCGCGACACCGTAGTCAGCAGGTCGCGGCCCGCGTCGGTCAGCTGCACGCCCCGGCCTGCGGGGCTGAGCAGGGGCACGCCCAACCCGTCGGCCAACTCGCGCAGCTGGGTGGACACAGTGGGCTGCGTCAGGTGCAGCGCATGCGCCGCCTTGGTAATGCCGCCCAGCCGGGCCACTGCTTCAAAGCTGCGCAGCTGGGCAAAGGTAGCGCGGGGTAGTTTGGACAGAATCATATTAATTTATCTATGAAAATCATTTGAAAGCATTATTAGACATCAATGAGAATAAAAATCAAACTTGGGGCTTCTTCATTGACATCAAAGGCGCACCCGTGAACACCAACTATTTACCAACCCCCACGCCGATCACCGTAGCCTATGGCGACGGCATTGGCCCCGAGATCATGCAGGCCACCTTGCAGCTGCTGGACGCCGCTGGCGCGCGGCTGGCGCCTGAGGTGATAGACATTGGCGAAAAGGTCTACCTGGGCGGCAACACCGCTGGCATTGGCGCTGAGGCTTGGGCCAGCCTGCGGCGTACCAAGGTGTTTTTAAAATCACCAATCACTACGCCATCAGGCGGCGGCTACAAAAGCCTGAATGTGACGGTGCGCAAAACCCTAGGCCTGTACGCCAACGTGCGGCCCTGCGTGGCCTACCACCCGTTTGTGCCCACACTGCACCCCAGCATGGACGTGGTAATCGTGCGTGAAAACGAGGAAGACCTCTACGCAGGCATAGAGCACCGCCAGACCGATGAGGTGTTCCAGTGCCTCAAGCTCATCACCCGGCCTGGCTGCGAAAAGATTGTGCGCTATGCGTTTGACTACGCGCTGGCCCATGGGCGCAAAAAGGTCACCTGCATGACCAAAGACAACATCATGAAGATGACCGATGGCCTGTTCCACGCCGTGTTTGACGAGATCAGCGGAGAGTACCCCACGCTGCTGGCGGAGCACATGATCATTGACATTGGCACCGCACGCCTGGCTACGCGGCCCGAGCAGTTTGATGTGATCGTGACGCCCAACTTGTACGGCGACATCATCTCGGATGTGGCGGCGGAGCTGACCGGCAGCGTGGGCTTGTGCGGTAGCGCCAACATTGGCGAGCACATCGCCATGTTTGAGGCCATCCACGGCAGCGCGCCCGACATTGCGGGACGCGGCGTGGCCAACCCCTCGGGCCTGCTGCTGGGCGCGGTGATGATGCTCGTCCACATTGGGCAAAACGCTGTCGCCCAGCGCTTGCACAATGCCTGGCTGCGCACTTTGGAAGATGGTATCCAAACCGCTGATCTGGCCGACGGGCTGGCCATCAAACCTGTCAGCACCGAGGCCTTTACCCAGGCGGTGATGGAGCGTTTAGGCCAAGAGCCCCGCAAACTCAAAACCGTGCAGTACGCCAGCCCAACGCCAGCCAATAGCCCCCCTGCTGCGGCCAAACCGCTGTACACGCCACGGCCACCGGCAGCCAAAGCCCTGGTGGGTGTGGACGTGTTTGTGCACACCAGCGGCGTGTCGGCAGACTATTTGGCCGGCCGCCTGCAAACGTTGACGCATTTGCCCAGCGCCACGGGTTTTCAGCTGCAAATGATCACCAACCGGGGTGTCAAGGTATGGCCGGGCGGTTTTCCAGAAACTTTTTGCACCGACCATTGGCGTTGTCGCTTCATGGCTCCGCCCTCTAGCGCCACCCAAAGCACCAGCCCGGGCCAACCGAACCACTTTTCCCATGCCGATGTGATCCGCCTGCTGCAAAACCTGCACAGCGACGAGCTGGACTTTATCAAGACCGAAAACCTGTGCTCCTTTGACGGCGAGCCAGGCTTTGCACTGGGCCAGGGGCAGTAGGCGCGTTTGAAATGCAAATTTGCGCCGTGCTATTGCGGCGCAAAAGTGTGGCCTTGCGCGACGCTGTGCGCAGGTGCCGTCAGGGCGCTCACCATATGGCAGGCACCGATGGGCCACTAAGTCCGCCTGAGCGCAATCTGCTACCCACTGACCTCATCACTGGCGGCGCGTTCTGCTTGAGTCGTGATACCGCGCAAACTCAGTTTTGCGCTCAACAATAAGCGGGAGATTTTTTTACCACTGGTTGGCCTGCTGCTCGGCACCTTGGCTACGCTGCAAGAGCCGCACTTTAACCAACTGGAAGCCGAAGCTAGGCAGCAATGCCACTACAATTTTAGTAGCTGCTCCCGCATTATTTTATTGAGCTACAGACGTATTTACGATCTAAAAACTCGTCTCCGCCAGGAAAATTTACGATGTTCAAGTACTTTTCTCAATCCTTCAGTTTGCAACACGCTTCGAAACAACGGTTTCAGTCTATTTTTGAAGGTGAAATCAGGCTTTAGCCCAATAAAATATTGCGGAAGTGGCTATTTATTCAGTAGCAAATATCATCATGGTGACGACTGAAATTTTCTTCACAATGCCTCTCAAACCTTCCCACTCTCACCCCACCACTAGAACAACAGCTGCGTGCAGTCCGCAGCATCCAAGCCTTTAATGGCAGGTTGGTCGAAGGACTGGAGGGTTTGCGCGGTCATCGGCAAATGCACTTTGTGCGCAGCGGCTCGGTCCAACATGGAGCGCACGTCTTTGAGCATCGTGAACACATTGACCGACACGGGCACGGTGCCGTCACCCGACAGTGCCTGCGCCCGGGGCTTAGTTTTCTCGGCCAACCCGAAGAAAACCCACCCATGCGCACATGAATTACGTTTAGGTAAATGCGTTATGATTAGTGAAACCTCGAGAGCCCGTTATGCACGCAGTTCACGCCACCCCGTCCACAGCCGCTGCGACCAGAACGGTCAACCCGGCCGCTCTGCCCCCGCCTGCCAAAGTGCAGCAACTGCACCACTACGCCTACCGGGCGCGCGATGCCGAGGAAACGCGGGCATTTTACGAGGATATTTTGGGCTTGCCGATGTACCACATCATCCAGAGTGACATCGTGCCCAGCACCGGGGAATATTGCCCGTACACGCACTTTTTCTTTCGCCTGCAAGACGGCAGCTTTATCGCTTTTTTTGACCTAGGCGACGACGAGGCGGCGCTGCCCAGCCCAAATACGCCCAAGTGGGTCAACCACATCAGCTTTAGGGTGGATACGGTGCAAGACCTGGAAGACATGAAGGCACGGCTGCAGGCCCACGGGGTAGAGGTGCTGGGCGTGACGGACCACCACATTTTTAAAAGCATTTACTTTTTTGACCCCAACGGCATCCGCATGGAATTTACCGCCCAGCTGGCCGATGCCTTCCAGATGCTGCAAGAGAGCAAAACCGCGCACGCCCGGCTGGATGAATGGACGGCACGCAAGCAGCAGTGGCGCAAAGACCGCGCTGCGGGCAATGCCGACAAGCTCAAGCCCCTGCAAAACGACCGGCCCGAGCTGGTGAAGCCTTGAACAACGAGTATCAGTTCAGCCAAGGCACGGGCTACGTGCTGCCAGAATACGCCGCCGTGGTGCCCAATGCGGTGCACACTGGCTCGCTGGAGCACCACCGGATTCTCATCGTCGGCGGGGGCCTTACCGGGTTGACCCTGGCCTGCTCGCTGGCGCAACTGGGCGTAGACTGCGTGCTGCTGGACGAGGACAACACCGTGGGCGTGAAGGGCGCGTCCATCCGGGGGATTTGCTACACCCAAAGGTCGCTGGAGATTTTTGACAAACTGGGTGTTTTTGAGCGCATCCGGGCCAAGGGCATTCAGTGGAGCGTGGGCCGCACCTTTGCGGGCAAAGACGAGGTGTACAGCTTTGATTTAAAGCAGCAAACCAACTTCTCGCTCAGCCAGCAGCCGGCGTTTATCAACATCCAGCAGTTTTACAACGAGAGCTTTTTAGTAGACCGCATTGGCGAGCTGGGGCATGCGCAAATACGCTGGAACAACCGCGTGACACAGTTTAACAATGACCAGGGAGTAGCTACATTTACCATAGCTACTCCTGCAGGTGAATATAGGGCTACTGCCGACTACGTGGTAGATGCCACAGGCTCCAAAAGCCCTTTTAGGCAATGGCTCAACGTAGGTGTGCAAGCCAAAAAAGGCGATGACCGCTGGTGCATTGCCGACGTGCGCTTTAACACCCGCCCACCTACCGAGCGGCACACCTGGATCGAAGCGCCATTCAACGACAACCGCGCCGTGTGGCAGCACCTGATGGCCGACGATGTGTGGCGCATCGACTACCAAATGGCCCCTGACGCCGACCCCGAGTACGTGAGCAGTGAGGCCCAGGTGCGCGAGCGCCTGGCCAAGCAGTTTGGCGCCGAGACGCAGGTAGATATTGTGTGGGTGGGGCCGTATGCCTACCGCAGCGAATGTGTGGACAGCATGTGTGTGGACCTTGGTGCGCACGCTTTGCCGCACCAT
>JAYWHJ010000057.1:0-12781 GCA_043777795.1 Polaromonas sp.
CGATAGCAGCCAGAAGAAAATGAAGCCGAAATTTTTACGCACACTCAGATGATTCAACCTATTTCATTGTTAATTTGCGCTCTAGGGGGTGAAGGCGGCGGTGTGCTGACCGAGTGGATTATTGCCACGGCGCACCATGCGGGCTACGCGGCGCAGAGCACCTCCATCCCCGGGGTGGCCCAGCGCACGGGCGCTACTACCTACTACATTGAGGTGTTCCCTACGCCTATCAGCGAACTGCAAGGCAAGCGGCCTGTGTTCAGCCTCAACCCGGTGCCGGGCGCGCTGGATGCGCTGGTGTCGTCGGAGCTGCTGGAGACGACGCGCCAGATTGGCAACGGCATGGCCACGGCTGAGCGCACGCGGGTGATCACATCGACCACGCGGGCATTTACGACCATGGAGCGCATGCAGATGGGAGATGGGCGGATAGACAGTGAGCGGCTGATGGAGGTGGTGAAAGCGCATAGCCGCGAACACCACTTTTTTGACATGAGCGCGGCCGCGCGCGAGGCGGGCACGATAGTGAGTGCGGTGATGCTGGGCGCGGTGGCGGGCAGTGGGCTGTTTCCGTTCAAGCGCTCGGACTATGAGGCGGTGGTGAGCGAGGGCGGCGCGACCAGTGCGGCCAGCTTGCGCGGGTTTGCCAAGGCGTTTGACGTGGTGAGCACGCCGCCTGCAACTGCCAATGCCGCAAGTGCTAGCCTCGCATCCACAGCCCCACCCCACAACAGCGCGGTGGCTACAGGTGGAGTGAACGATGCTGCAAAACCATCGAAGGCCCAGCTTGCCATGGTGACCCATCTACTACAAAAAGATGAGCTGCTCCCGCAATATTCTAAAGGGCTGCAGCCTAATTTAGCATCAACATTTCCTGCTCCAGTGCATGAAATGCTGGCGCTGGGCCACGCGCGCATGTTGGAATACCAAGGCGCTGCTTACGCGCAGTTGTACGTGGACAGGCTCACGCAAGTGCTGCAAGCCGAAAAAGCCGCCGATCCGCAAAACGCCAACAACTTCGCCACCACCACAGAGATGGCGCGCTGGCTGGCGCTGTGGATGGCGTTTGACGACATCGTGCGTGTAGCCGATTTGAAGAGCCGCGCCAGCCGCTGGCAGCGCGTGGTGGGCGAGGTCAAAGCCAAGGACAACGATTTGCTCAAGGTGTATGACCACTTCAAACCCGGCGTGCCGGAGTTTGCGGCGCTGCTGCCTGCATCGCTTGCCACCAAGCTCACGGCCTGGGACCGCCGCCGCGTTCTGAAAGGCAAAACACCGTGGGCACTGCCACTCAAAGTGGGCACGCATTCCATCATCGGCATGCTGTCGCTGCGCACGCTTGCCAGCCTGAAGTGGCTGCGGGTTCGCGGCAGCCGCTATGGGGCAGAGCAAAGCATGATTACCCAATGGCTGCAAGGGGTGGTGCAAGGCACGCAGCGCCATTGGCAACTGGGCCATGAGATTGCATTGTGCGGTCGCCTTATCAAAGGCTATGGCAGCACCAATGAGCGCGGCAAAGACAACCTGCTGCATGTACTGCAACACTTGGCGCACGGCGAAGACGCAGAGCAAGCGGCTACTGCCGTGAAAGCCGCCCGTACTGCAGCGCTGGCCGACGATGCAGGCAATGCGTTGGACTCTGCGCTGGTGCAGCACGGTGCGCCCGCGCGGCCAGTGAAAGAGCAACCCATCCGCTTTGTGCGCAACCCGGCGCAACGTAAATCGTCCGCAGCATCGCCATCCCAATAGACCACCCATTACACCCACCTCAGGAGGCAATCATGGCCAATTTTTTGAAACTAAAAAGCCTGTTAGCGCAATCAATCATTGCGGGGGCAGCTATTACATCAATAGCGCTTAGCGCCCTCACCCCCGCTGCTGCGCAGACCTTCCCCAGCAAACCCATCAAGGTCATCGTCAGCTTTCCGCCTGGCGGCGCAGCAGACCAACTGGCCCGCGCCGTCTCTGTCCCGCTGGCCGAGGCCCTGGGCCAACCCGTGGTGGTCGAGAACCGGGCTGGTGCCAACGGCAACATCGGTGCCGAGGCCGTGGCCAAATCGCCAGCCGACGGCTACACGTTGCTGATGAGCTCGGGCGGCACCGTGTCGATCAACCCGCACCTGTACAGCAAAATGAGCTACGACCCGGTGAAAGACCTCACCCCGGTGGCGGCGGCCGCCCGCGTGCTGGTGTTTTTGGAGTCCAACCCCAAGCTACCAGTCAACAACGTGCAGGAGTTTTTAGCCTATGTGAAAGCCAACCCCGGCAAACTCAGCTTTGGCACGCCGGGCAGCGGCAGCTCGCCCCACCTGGCCGCTGAGATGATGAAGGCGCAGGCCAATATTTTTGCCACCCACATCCCGTACCGGGGTGCCGCGCCCGCCATGCAAGACTTGCTGGGCGGCCAGATCGACTTTATGTTTGATCCCGGCATTGGCCTGAACCACGTGCGCGCAGGCAAGCTGAAAATGCTGGCCGTGGGCAGCCCCACGCGCTCGCCGCTCTTCCCCGAGGTGCCCACCATGGCCGAGGCGGGCCTCACGGGCTTTGACGCCGACAGCTGGTTTGGCTTTTACGCGCCCTCCTCGACACCGAGCGAGGTAGTCGCCAAGCTCAACGCCGAAATCAATAAAATCCTGGGCTCCAAGGCTTTCCAGGAGCGTGCGACCGCCCTGGGTGCCATCCCCGCCCCCATGAGCCCCGCAGCCTTTGGCGCGCGGGCAGCTACCGACAGCACCCGCTTTGGCAAGTTGATTGCAGAGCGCAACATCAAAGGCGACTGATTCCATGCGCACCATCACCCACACCGTTCGCGTAGAGTTTGGCGACTGCGATCCCGCCGCCATCGTCTGGTTCCCCAACTTCTTCCGCTGGATCGACGCTGCTTCGCGCTACTATTTTGCACAGTGTGGCGTACCCCGCTGGGAAGAGACCGCGAAGTCCATCGGCGTGATCGGCACGCCCCTGGTAGACACCCACACCAAATTCCTCAAAACCGCCAGCTACGGCGACCTGCTGCACATCCGCACGCAGATCACAGAGTGGCGCGAGAAGAGCTTTGTGCAAACCTACAAAATCGTGCGCACCCGGCCCGATGGTGAGGAAGATGTGATCTTGGAGTGCGAAGAAGTGCGTATTTTTGCCAGCAAGCGCGAAGACGGCAAAAACGGCATTCGCGCGGTGCCCATTCCGCCGCAGATCCGCGCGCTGTGCGAGTAGGCACAATGCCGTGAACAAACGCCGCTTTCTCTACTGCCTGGCAAGTGTCGCCATCGCCGCGGCCACCGCCCGCGTGGCGGCGCAAAGCTTGCAGCACAACCCCTTTGTCCTGGGCGTAGCATCGGGCTCGCCGTCTACCCATGGCATGGTCTTGTGGACGCGGCTGATGGCCCAGGCTGGTGCAGAGCCTCTACCTGCAGTACCCATCGAGGTACGTTGGGAGTTGGCCCGGGACCCTAGCTTTCAGCGTGTGGTACAGACTGGGCGCGAGCTGGCCCTGCCCGAGTTTGCCCACAGTGTGCATGTAGAAATAGAAGGCTTGCCTGCGCTCACCGGGGCGGGCAAAGGCCCTGCGCACAGCCCGCATTACTGGTACCGTTTTATGGTGGGTGACGCCGTGAGCGCCGTGGGGCGTACCCGCGTACTGCCTGCACCAGACAGCGATGAGAAGCTCATCCTCGCGCTGGCGTCTTGCCAAAACTACGAGCACGGCTACTTTGGCGCGTACCGCCATATGGCGCAGGAATCTTTGGACTGTGTGCTGTTTGTGGGCGACTATATTTACGAATATGGCAGCGCCCCCAACCGGGTTCGCCAGCACAACAGCGCCACCTGCCACACGCTGGACGAGTACCGCGCACGCTATGCACTGTACAAGTCCGACACAGACTTGCAGGCCGCCCACGCAGCCTGCGCCTGGATAGTGACCTGGGACGACCACGAGGTAGAAAACGACTATGCCAATGACCGCGCACCCTCAGGCCGAGGGGCAGCCATTCTGGCGCGGCGCGCGGCCGCCTACCGGGCTTACTGGGAGCACATGCCGCTGCGTTATGCCCAGCTCCCCCAGGGGCCCAACGCCCAGATATACCGGCGCTATGCATGGGGACGCAATGCCAACCTGCACGTTCTGGACGCACGCCAGTACCGGGACCACCAGGTATGCACTCCTGCGGACCAAGGCGGCTCGCGCACAGTGTTTGATGCCAGCTGCCCCGAGCGGCGCAACTTGCAGTCGAGCCTTTTGGGTGCGCAGCAAGAGGCTTGGTTGGCGCAAGGCATTGACCAAAGCAACTCCCGCTTCAACATCGTGGGGCAGCAGTCCATCATGGCGCAAATGCGCATGACGGCGGTGCGCCCACCGCAAACCGTACCGACCGATGGGTTTTGGAACGACAGTTGGGACGGCTACCCGGCAGCGCGCCAGCGCGCGCTTGCGGTGTGGGGGCGCAAAGCCAATGTGCTCAGTCTGGGAGGTGATGTGCATGCCTCGTATGTGAGCGACCTGGTGGCTGATTTTGACGACCCGGCCTCACCTGTGCTGGCCACCGAATTCGTCGGCACGTCAATCAGCAGCCCCAGTTGGCCCCAGGCCACCACCGAGCGCGTGATGCGCAACAACCCGCACATTAAGTTTGGCAAGAGCGACCAGCGCGGCTACACCCTGTTGGAGGTCGAGGGCTCCAAAGCTACAGCCACACTGCGGGTGGTTGACAACGCGCGGTTGCGCGAGCCCAGCGTGTCAAGCGCCGCCCGCTTTGTCGTCGAGTCAGGGCGCCCTGGGGCCCAAGCGGCTTGACAACGCGGCCTGAGCCAAAGGGCGTTGACCCACTGCACCTGCTACCGCACATACCAGGGTTGCCAGATAAGGCAAAGCCTGTATTGCGAGCATCACCATCCATAGCAACGACTCGGTGTGCCCGGGCTTGCGCGCTAAAGCCATGGCGGCAATGGCAAGCAGCAAAGCCAGCAGCAGCAGCAGCTCTTCGCGGGCGGGTGCCAGCAAGGCCGCAGCGCGCCGGACCCGCTGCCGCTCGGCACCGGCCGTTGCCTGGCCACCCTTCGCCGTCACCTGAAATTCGCCTGTGGCGTAAAACAGCCCCGCCAGCACACCGCGTGCAATGGCGTGCGACAGCGCCATACCGGCAATGGCCGCACCCACAATATCCCCCTGAGAGCAATCCACACGCCGCCAGTAAAGCAAGGGGCCCATCACCAGCTTGGCAACACAAAACACGCCCAGTGGCATCATAAACAAGGCCAACGGCAAGGAGAAATACTGCGGCAGCGCCAGCACACCCGTCGTCCAGACAATGGCCGCGATGACAAACACAAAATGCAGGCAGTCACCAATCCACGGCAACCAGCCCGCCAAAAAATGGTAGCGCTGCGCCAGCGTTAACCGGCCAGGCGCAGGCGGTACACCTGCCACGAAGGCAGCCGGTGCGCCCGTGCGCGCGTTCATACCCAGCAGCGAGCGCCAGTGCGCCTTGAATATCTGCATGCCACCCTGCGCCCAGCGCATACGCTGCTTCTTGAAGGCGGCAAAACTATCAGGGGTCAGGCCCTGGCCCATCACATGGTCTACATACACGGCGCACAGGTTTTGCTGCATCAAGCGCAAGCCCAACTCGGTGTCTTCGCACATACACCATTGCGACCATTGCCCATGTTGGCGCAAGGCCTGCGCCCGTATCAAGGTCATGGTGCCGTGCTGGATGATGGCATCGCGTTCATTGCGGTGGTGCATGCCAATGCGAAAGAAACCATCGTATTCCCAGTTCATCATCTTGCGCAGCATGGTGCCGCCCCAATCCCGGTGGGCTTGCGGTGCCTGCACAATGCCAACCTGCGGGTCGGCAAAATAGCCCACCAGCGAATGCAGCCATTCTGGGCGCACCACATAGTCGGCATCCACCACGCCGACCACTTGGGCGCGCGCATCGGTGTGCTGCAGCGCAAAGTTCAGCGCCCCGGCCTTGTAGCCTGGCCATTTGGACAGATGAAAGAAGCGGAAATGTGGCGGCAGGCCGGCCATAAAGTCGCGCACGGGTTGCCACAGCCTTTCATCCGCAGTGTTGTTGTCCACCACGATGACTTCAAACGCCTGGTAGTCCAGCGCCAGCAAACTCTTGAGGGTTTGGATCACCATCGCCGGTGGCTCGCTACAGCAAGCCAAATGGATGGATACAAAGGGCTGTGCAGCACCTGGTAGCAAGGGTTTGGGCGCAAAACGCCTGCGCAGACTGCCTTCCCAAAACAGCTCGGCAAACTCAAACAAATGTGCCAACAAGATGGCAATCATCACCAGCGAAGTAGGAATCAACAGCGCCAACACAAACCAGTCACCCAGCCCCATGTAGTGCAAGAATGGCAAAGTTAACACGACCGTAGCCAGCGACAGCACCCCCAGGGCAGTGACTGCAAAGGCGACCCGCGCCAACCGCCGCAGGCTGGCAAGTCGCACCAAAAACCAGCTTAAAAAGGCCCAACCGGCGATCGAAGAAGCCAGGGCTTTGGCGCGCCAATACGGGTCTGGCTCGACACCTCCTGTAAACGCAAATTTGGGTTGCCGGGCGGCATCAAACATGCCCCAGTAGGCGCCGGCCTTGCCTTCTTCGTGCTGTTTCCAGGGCTGGTCGTAGGCCTCAATTAAAAAATAGTCCAAACCTGCGCGGCTGGCACGGGCCACAAATTGGCGCACAAAAACCGCCTGGGCAGCGGGCGAGGGCTGGGCGCGCACTATCGTGTCACCGCGGCTGGGATAGCCCACCTCGCCGATCACGATGGGCTTGCCCGGAAAGCGCGCACGCACCCGCGCCAAACGCTCCAGCGATTCTTCTACCGCCGTTTCCAGGTTCACGCCTTCCCAATACGGCAGTAGGTGAATAGTGATGAAGTCTACGTGCTCGGCCAGCTCCGGGTGTTTGACCCACACATGCCAAGGCTCGGCGGTAGACACCGGCACCCCAGCCAGCTTGCGCGCCCGCTGCAGGTAGACGGCTAGCTCGGCAGGGCTTAATTTTTGCTTGAGTACGGTTTCGTTACCGATCACCAGGCGCACGACGTTGGAATGCACCTTGGCGCTGCGCAGCGCTGCTTGCAGTTCGAGCTCGTTGTGGGCCGCGTCGCTATTGAGCCATGCACCTAAGGTCAGGCGAATGCCCTGGGCTGCCGCCAAGGCGGGTAACTCGGGGAACTGCGCTGCACTGTAAGTGCGGATATGGTCGGTGACGGTAGCAAGTTGCCGCAGGTCTTGGGCAATCAATTGCGCGGCCGGACTATCGCGCACCCAAGGCGCATCTGCCCGCCCAAACGGTGCGTAAGTCAGGCCATGGACCCGGGGCGCGATATCGGGCGCCATGACGGGCGAGCTTAACCACGCCCACACCATGTAGTTGGCCAGTGCCATCAGCGCCGCAAACAGCATGGCGGACCGAAGCTTCCAACCTGCCACAGGCTTGGCGCTGATTTTCTGCGATGACTGGGGCATTCTTAAAGGGACTGACGGATGGCGAAGTTGTGGGATTGTATTTGAGTAGGCGGTTTAGTCTGGCTTGCAGGCTATACCTTACACTGCTAGACGCTGCCCGTCGTCGCAAGTTCCATCAGCAGACATTAAACGCAAAATTCATGCTCTGCAATTTTCTTGCGGATCATACAGCCCCCCTTTACTATGCGCCACCGATTGATCTTACCCCTGCTGGTACTGCTGTGCGCGCTGGCCCTGGTGTTGGCCTGGTGGGCGTCGCGCGGCCAATCCGTGGCCTTGGTAGAGCCCTCGCAGGTGCAAGAGCAAACCAGCGTGGCAGCCCCGATGCTGCCTTGCATTTCGTATGCTCCGTTTCGCCATCCGGGCATTAACCCCTTCAATTACCGAGCGCAAGTGTCTGCCGCGCAAATAGAGGCGGATTTACGAATTCTCAAAACACGTAGTTTGTGCGTGCGCACCTATGGCTTGTCGCAAGGACTGGACGCCGTGCCCGCCGTGGCAAAAAAGCTGGGTATGCGGGTCAAGCTGGGAGTTTGGCTGGCGCGCGATGCACAGCAAAACCAGGCCGAACTGGAGCGCGGTTTGGCGCTGGCCCGCGCCTACCCCGGCGTGGTTGAACTGCTGATTGTGGGCAACGAAGTGCTGTTGCGGCGCGAGTTATCGCCGCAGGCTTTGGGCGCTGTCTTGGCCTATGCCCGTACCCAGTCGCCCGTGCCTATTACCTATGCAGATGTGTGGGAGTTCTGGCAGCGCCATGCTGTCCTGGCACATCAGGTTGATTTGGTCACCGTGCATATCCTGCCCTATTGGGAGGACAACCCGGTGCCTGTGGAGGCTGCGGTAGGCCATGTGTTGGACATCGCGCACACGATGCAGCAGCAGTTTGCGGGCAAACCCGTGTGGGTGGGAGAAACCGGCTGGCCCGCTGCAGGGCGGCAACGCGCGGGTGCCGTGCCAGGGCGGGTAGAACAAAGCCGCTTTGTGCGCGAGCTAATGCAGCGCACCAGCACAGCCCCTCTGGACTACAACCTGATTGAAGGCTTTGACCAACCCTGGAAACGTGCGTTTGAGGGTGCCATGGGCGGCTACTGGGGCCTGTTTGACCAATATGGCCAAGCGCGGGTTAACTTGGCAGGCGCGGTGGTGGAAGATGCGCAGTGGTGGCGCGGCCTGATGGGGGCGCTGATGGGGGCGCTGATGGGCATTTTTATGGGGTGGTTACTAAGCGCATTGCTTGGCAAACTAGCCACTGCACGGTCGATGACAAGTGCGTTGCCAGTGCCGCAGATCCTGGGCTTGGCTTGGTCAAGCATGGCAATGGCTGGCGGGATACTGGGCGCGCTGGTACCGCTGCAATGGCTGATGGTGCAGCAATGGGACCGCACGCCGCAGGAATGGGCAATGAGTGCCTTACTGGCTTTGCTGGGGTTAGGGGTGACGCTGACGGCCCTTGCGCCCTTGATGCGCGCGTCTGCATCACACGCTAGCCTACCCCTTGGCCCAGCGCCAACGCGCTGGCAAAAACTGGCGGGCATCTTGCGCATCGCGCTGCTGTTTGCAGCGGCTACTGCGGTACTGGTGCTGGCGCTGGATGCACGCTACCGTCCCTTTCCTTGGTGGTGGTTTTTGGCACCCTGCGCAGCGCTAGCGGCGCGGCGCCTGAGCGGACGAGAGGCTGCGGGCAGGCCCACCGCGCAAGAGCAATGCCTGGCAGGCATCATCGGGGCTTGCGCCGTCTATATCGCTTTTGCAGAGGGCTGGCACAACGCTCAGGCCATGGCCTATTGCGCGTTGATGCTGGTACTGGCAGGGGTAGCGGGCTTGCCGTCCCGCACAAACACCAGCAGCGCCAGCAAGGCTGCAGGTGCGCACAGCTCGGTGGTGTAGAGCACCAGGCCCGCGCTGGCCGTAAACAGCGCCAGACCCGCCGCATAGCGCCACTGCCCCAGTGTTGCCAGCACGGCCAACGCCAAAGCACACCACCCGATGCGCTGGTTCACAAAAGCCTGGATGGTCCAAGCCCGCAGCACGCACAGAGCATCTTGCGCGCCACCATCACAGCGAAAAGTAGCGTCGGCTGGCTCGACCAGGCCGTAACGCAGGGCGGCAGCTAGCGCCAGGCCTGCGGCAGCTGTAACCATCACAACAGCAGCAGTACGCCAGAAGGTCATGGCAACGTTTTGGGCGGCGCAGCGGCCACGCCTTTCGGTGCGGGGCTCGGTTGTGTTTTGGTTTTACCATCGCCCGAATCAAATACATCCACCAACATGCGCGTCAAATCAAACAACTTGCCAATGCTCGGCCCACTGGGCTCCAGACCAGGCTTGAAACCGCGTGTTGCAAAGCGCTCCAGCAACTGAGGGTTGGCGCTGATGATGTGCACCGGCACTTCCCAGCTAGCCCCCTCGCCCGTCACGTTGGCCGCTGGTTGGTGGTCACCCATCACCACATAGACCGCCTCGCGAACCTTAGGCTGTGCCAGATAACCTGCAAGCCACAAGTAGTCATACTCGATCATGCCGGTATAAGCGGGCAGCATATTGAACCAGTCTTCTTTTTGGGCATTCACCGCTGCCATTTGGGCATCGGTAAAGGGTTGCGCAGACAGAATCTGTTTCCAATCTGGCAAATAGGGCGGCACCGGGTGGAAAGGCATATGGCTGGTGATCGAGGGGAAAAACAAAAACCGCTTGGGGCTTTGCGCTGTGATCGGATACAGCTGGTCAAAACGCGCCAACGAAAACTGGTCAGGCACCGTCCAATAGCCAAGCTTGGGGCCTTTGTAGCCCAAGTCACGTGAATCCAGAAAATACTGAAAATCATAGAAAGACCTTTCCGGCCAGTCCCAACTCAAACTTGGATAAAAACCAAACGTTTCATAACCCCGCTGGCGAAACTGTTGTGTCAAGGTGGGCCGCTGGGTGGTGAGCAGTAGATCATGAACCAACGGGTCGGAGGTGTCGATGCCCGACAGCAAAGACAACTGGGCCAGCTCCGAGCCACCTCCAAAGGTGGTGGAGTTCACATAGGCCGACAGCACCTGCATGCCACTGGTCGCGATCTGCTTGGCCAACGCGTCACGCGCAGGCTGTAGCTGTTGGTACACCTTGGGATTGCTAAAAGCCAATCGGCCATAGGACTCAAGCAAAAATAGGTTCACATCGGCCGAGCGCAGCGCCGCAAGGTCTGAATCAAATGCGGGCGAGGCGGGCAGCGTTTTTTGCTGGTTACGCTCTGCATAGGTTTTGGCCAACAGCTTGGCCTGGCGCCAATAGGTAGGTATGGCCGGCTTGGACACATAGGGCCAGGTCTCCCGCACGCCGTACACATTGGCGCTCACCAGTACCACGGCGGCCAGGGTAATGGCCCAAGCCCAGCCGCTCTTCAAAGCGGCAGGCGCCGCATACCGGGCCGCCGCAGCAATGGCGGTGCGCAGCGCAAAAAACACCCCCGCAAAAAGCGCGACCACCGAGGCGACCACCAGGGCCGCCACCCACAGCGGATAACTCTTGAGCGACACCCACACCACACGTGGTATCTGCAAAGTGTCCCAGTACAGATTGATATCACGCCCAAATAAAGCCGGGGCAGTGGTGTCAAAGTAGCGGCCCAAGACCAAGACCATGTACCCTAGTGTCACAGTGGTAAGCCACCTGCGCGATAGGCCGCCAAAGACCCACACCAGCAGCAAAATCACTACCCACAGCAATACAAACTCTGGCGCCAGGCGTTTGTCTAACTGCACAAATGGCGTAGGCCACAAATTGGTCATGCTCATGAAAGCATTGAGCACAAACAGGGCCAGCAGGCCCAAGCCGAAATTTTTCCAGAATGAAGTTGAAGTAGTCAAAGGCAAGATGTTTCCCACAAGCGTAACGGAGATGGAACGCGGCTAGTATGACACCGGCTGGACTGCCCGCCTCTACGGTGCGTCGCCGCACCGCATCCCATTTAGGGTCTTTCGTACAAAGTGCTTTACTTCTTGCCCAACCCCAGCCTGGCTGCCCCCTCGGTATACAGCTTGGTTTTCTCTTTCATAAATGCATCCATCTGCTCCACACCCACGTTGACCAGCTCAAAGCCGCTCTTGGCGGCCAGCTCTTTCATCTCGGGGTCGGTGTTGAGTGCGGCCCACATGTCGGAGATGCGTTTGCGGGCCTCGGGCGGCGTGCTCTTGGGTACGCCGATGCCTCGGTAGGCACCGTCTACCCAGTCCACGCCCAGCTCTTTGAAGGTGGGCACGTCGGGCAGCAGGGGGTGGCGTTTGTCCATGGCGACGGCCAGCGCGCGCACGCGGGTTTTGTTGTTGATGGCGAATGCGGTGTAGGTCATGGCACCGTCAATTTGGGAGCCCACCACCGCAGTGGTCATGTCGCCAGTGCCTTTGTAGGGGATATAGTTGGTTTTGACACTGAAGGCCGCATTCAATCGCTCGTGCGCGCCATGGTTGGCGGAGTTCAAACCTGAGCCGCCCAGGCTGACTTTGCCGGGGTCGGCTTTGGCGGCCTTGATAAAGTCGGCAAAGTTTTTGACAGGGCTGCCTTCGGGCACCACCAGTGCGTCGGGCGTGTAGTGAAACCAAAACACCGGAGTTACGTCTTGTGTTTTGTACTGTACCTGGCCTTCGATGGGCTGGAACACGATATGCGGCAGGTTGATGCCCACCAGGTTGAAGCCGTCGCCCGGCAGTTGGTTCATTTGCCCCCACATCAGCGCACCGCCCGCACCGGCTTTGTACTGCACTATGGTGTCGATCGCTGCGCACTTTTTCTTCAGCACTATTTGCTGGTGGCGTGCCGATAAATCAGACTCACCGCCGGGTGGGAAGGCCTGCCAGTAGAGTACGTTTTTCTCGGGACAGGCCTGGGCTAAGGCCACGGGCGCGAGGATGGCTAGGCACAGGGCAGACAACAATCTCTTCATGGCAGGGCTTTCCGCAAATAAAGATTTATTGTGGACTGAGAACGCTGCTAATTGCGCGCTGGAATACCCTAAGGCTTTTCCTAATGAGTGACTGCCGTGGATAGGGTCCACGCGGGGTGACTTTGTACGGGATCCGTTTTGTACAGGATCAGGCCGACGGCGCACTTAGCTCCGCGGCTGTCCTCCGTGTCGGCCTAGGGCCGACTACTCCCCCTTTATGCCGCTGCGCTAAGCACACCGCCGACCTGATCTTGTGACCGGGGTCGCTAATTACCGCGTAGGCCCAACCATCCCAGTTCGCAGCTCTGTCACTTGGTGTGCACAGCGCAGCGGCATAAAGGAGGAGCCCGAAGGGCGGGGGACAGC
>JAYWHJ010000058.1:0-4496 GCA_043777795.1 Polaromonas sp.
CGGATGCTGCGCCACAACCGAGAGCAGCTCCTAGCAAGCGAGCGGCGGATGACTGAATTTTTGTCCGCTATCCAGGCATCCCCTACCGGGGTGCTGCTGCTTGACTCGTTTAACCGTATTGAGTGGTGCAACCAAACTGCTGCACAACAGCTGGGCTTGGACGCACAGCGCGACGTCTTGCAGCACGTAGGAAATTTGGTGCGTCAACCTGATTTCACCGCATATTTAAGCGAAGCCAGTTTTGACCATGAGGTCGTGTTTGCTGCAACGCACAGCACTGCGCAACGGCCTGTCAAGATATCCGCCCAGTTGCATCCCTATGGCGAGGGCCGCAAACTCATGTTGACCCGCGATGTGACGGCCATCGCCCAGGCCGAGGCGCAGCGGCGCGATTTTGTGGCCAATGTGTCGCACGAAATTCGGACACCCTTGACGGTGCTGAGCGGCTTTGTGGAGACCTTGCAAAACCTGCCACTGAGTGAATCGCAGCGCAGCCGCTATCTGGGCCTGATGGCCCAGCAGGCGCGGCGCATGCAGGCCTTGGTCAGTGATTTGCTGACTTTGTCCAAGCTGGAGGGTAGCCCGGTCCCTAGCTTGGTCGACGGCGTGCCCGTCCATGTATTGCTAGACCAGTGTGAGCAGGATGCCCGCGCTTTGATGCAAATCGGCGCGGCGCAGCAGGCGCGGCCATTGCGTTTGCGATTTAGCTATGCCAACGAGGCGGACGCTCAAGCCTCATTGCTTGGCAATAGCAACGAACTGCTCAGCGCCATGGGTAATTTGGTGAACAATGCCGTGCGCTATACGCCTGCAGGCGGCAGCGTGGATGTGCATTGGACAGTGCTGCGCGATGGTGTGGGCGAATTGAGTGTGATGGATACCGGCCTTGGTATTGCGCCTGAGCATTTGCCACGTTTGACGGAGCGTTTTTACCGGGTCGACCGCAGCCGTTCGCGCGACACCGGCGGCACTGGGCTGGGTTTGGCTATTGCCAAGCATGTAGCACAGCGCCACGGTGGCGAGCTGCGGGTGGCATCTGTGCTGGGCCAAGGCAGCACCTTCACTTTGGCTATTGGGGCTGCGCGAGTGCGCGCGGCGTAATCAAAGCATAGTGCGCCAACAGGGCTAAAAACAAGACCGCTACCACCGCCAGTGCCGCAGCGCCAGCCACCCAAAATGCCTGGGCCGATTGCATCGCAGTGCCCCAAACACCGTCTGTATAGGCCAATGCATAGCCGCCACCCAGCCCCACTCCCCATAGCATCACTGCGTAAATGAGTAAGGGCATTAACGTCACGCGGTAGCTGCGTAGGACAAAAGCACAAATGGTTTGTAACGCATCGAACCAGTGGTACAGGGCTACCCATGCCAGCAAGGTGCTGGCCAGTGCTATTACAGCAGCGTCGGTAGAGTACAAGCTAGCTATGGGGCGCGCCAAAGTGTAGGTGACAAAGGCGACCAGGCTTGCTAGCACCACCGTGAGCCCCAATCCCAAGCGCGCGACGGTGCGCGCACGCACGGGGTCTTGTGCGCCTATCCAGTACGACACACGCGCACTACAGGCTATCGACAATGCCAAAGGCAGCATGTACATCACCCCCGCCATATTGGAGGCAATCTGGTGACTGGCTGCTGGCACGATACCCAAGCGGGCAATGAACAAGGCCATCAAAGTAAAGGAAGTGATCTCCACCAGGTAGGCCATGCCACCGGGCAGCCCCGTGCGCGCAAACCGCGCTAGCAGCGGCCAGTTCGGGGGCTCCATCTGGTGCATCAGCTGCAGCGGTTGGTACAGCCGTTGGGTGCGCAGCATCAGTAGCGCACACAACAGCATCAGCCAGTTGACGATGAAGGTAGCCCAGGCGCAGCCGGCAAGTCCCATCGCGGGAATACCAAGCCCACCAAGGGCCAGCCAAATCGTGAGCGGCACTTTGAGCAGTAAGGAGGCAACTTGCAAGGCGGTGACGAGTTTAGGTTTGCCCAAGGCTTGATTGAGCGATGAGTACATGCGAAAGCCCATGGATGGCAATAACGCCCAAGCCAGGATACCCAGATAGTTTTCAACTGCCGGTCGCAAAACCTCAGGCACTTGCGCGGCGCGCAGCAGGGGCTGAGGAAACAGCATCACCGACATGCCCAGCAGTACCAGGGCGATGGCCAAGTACACCGATTGGCGCACACTGCGCCCCAGTTCGGGATAGTGTTTGGCACCATGCAGTTCGGCATATACAGGCAATAACGCCTGCATCACACCCATGAGCGACACATACACACTGACATAAATGGAGGCACCGATTGACAGCACGGCCAAGGCTTCGGGCGCATACCGCCCTGCAACAATGGTGTCGGTAATGCTGAAGGCCACGACCGCCAACTGGCCTACCATCACGGTGCCAGCATGCTGCGCGATAGTGGCCAGCTCGGATGTGTGAAGCCCCGAACGTGACTTGATTGTGGAGGGCGGCATCTGTCAATCAGCGCGCCGAAGCTTGGCGTTGAAACACCAGTAAGTCATCGCTCGTCGACGTGCGGCGGCGCGCACCGCTGCGCAGCTGCCAGTCGCTGGCCCACTCAGATTTTGAGAAAGCGGGTTGCGATGCTGCGTGCACAATGAGCCACGTACACGTCTTCGCCACCCCTAACGGTACCAAACGCAGTTTGCCGTGGTACGACAGTGCCGCAGCTTCGACTTGCGATACGCCGTATACGGCCACGCATGGGCTGGAGCCGTTGCCGATGCTGCGAGTGACTTGGCGCACCACTGCGATATCGCTGCGCACGTAGTTCAGCAAGGGCATCCATAGCGTCATCAGCAGTAACCATGACATGGCCGCGCCGCTGGCGGGCAATACCAAGCTCTTCCACAGCGCGTCGCGGTGGCGCCCCGCACGCCAACTGACCAGCCACACCCATGCGGCGGTGGCGGCCAGCGCAGCTAAAAATGGCAGCCAGCCAAAGCTAGGCTCAAAGCCGGGTACCAAGCGCCGCACGTTGGCTGCAGGTTGCGCGGGTATGCCGGTTTGCATGGCGACCCATACCACCCAAATAATCAATCCGCAGCTGGAAAAAAATATCAAAGTAAACCAGTCGATCAGCGCCGTCATGCTGCGCTGCAAAGTAGGCAAGGCAAACGTAGCCAAACAGGCTATGCTGGGAGCAATCAGTAACAGGGTGCGGTCGGCACTAGGGGCAATCAGGGTGGCCAGCACGATCACGAATGCCAAGGCCAATGGCAGCGCGATATGAAAATGCTTCCACCACGCGCGCCACTTCCACAGCGCCACCATTGCCATCGGCCATGCGGGCCAGGTAAACCACAGCATCAGCTTGCCCCATGCGCGCCACTCATCCCATTGCGAAGGTAGCTGGCCCACGCGGGCGTGCCAAAGATTGAGTTGCACAGCTAACACCGTGGCAGCCAGACCTAGCGCTACAAAGTACAGCGCCCAGCGCCGAGCATGCGTATCTTTTTGCATAGCGCGCGCGATGGCACCGGCACACGCCAGTGCCAAACCAAAAGCGGGTACACCAGATAAGGCTAACCCAAAAGAGGCCACAGCGGCGGCCAGGATCGGCACCATCGTTCGATAGGGTGACGCTGCATAGGCAAAAAACAAGACAGCGGTGAATGCCAGTTGCGCCGAGTTGGGCGTAGTCTCATGGGACAACTGCGCAAGCCCCAGCATGGCGATCATGGAAAGCAAGCCGCCATCCGCCATCGCGCGGGCGTAATCTGTGGGCTGGGCCTCGCCGCCAAATGCAAAAGGTACAGGCTGAGCGGCCTCGCGGCGAGCCAAGTAGTACACGGCATACCACGTGGCCAGCAAGGTCAGGCCTAGCAGCAAAGCGAAAGGTATGCGGGCTGCAAAGTCTGAGGGCACCCAACCAGGTACCAGCTGCATGGCCCAAGCACCTAACCAATAGGGCAGCAGGGCAGGTAGTTCAGGCCCGCGCCCCAGCAGGGTAATAGACCACCAAGAGGTGTTGCCCTGTACCAGCTCGCGCATCATGCCAAAGGCAGCCAAGTCGGCGTTGCGCCACGGGTCGCGGCCCACAAAGCCGGGCAGCACATACGCCAGGCAAAAGAGCCATAGAGCCAGGCGCGGCAAGCGCCGCACGGCAGACTGCGTAACGACGGCGGGGGTGGGGGGCGTGCTGCTCAAAATGTAAAAATCAAAACCAGAGTTCAAAAACCAAAGCTAGAAAGCAAAAAAAAGGCAGCACGGTTATCCGTACTGCCTTGGTATTGTGACGCAATTTGGCGGTCGCCAAATTGGTGTAAACCAACCGTGAACTATGCTTTTGCAGCTTCGCTCGCAGCGGTGGCTGCAGCTGTCGACGTGGTTTTGCCAAAACGGTTGCGGAACTTCTCCACGCGGCCACCCATGTTGTCCACCGACTTTTGTGTGCCGGTATAGAAGGGGTGCGATTCGCTGGAGGTATCAAGCTTGTACAGTGGCAATTCTTTGCCATCAGCCATCTTGATCATCTCTTTC
>JAYWHJ010000059.1:0-12713 GCA_043777795.1 Polaromonas sp.
GCGCGGTCAAACACGTAGCCGTCAAAGTTCAGCTCGCTCAATGCGTGCATGTCTGCCAGGTCCGCATTCACATCGCTGTGGGGCGCATCAAAGAGCAGGCCGTTCCAGTTTTGCAGCGGGTAGTTTTGCAAATGCAGGCAGGGGTCTTGCGGGAAATGCGGCGCGCCTATCAGCGTGCCGGTGGGCAGCTTGCCACTGGTGTCATAGGTCCAGCGGTGCAGTGGGCAAATGATGTTGCCGCCCGCAGCCGGGTCCATGCGGCCCCGGCCTTTGAGCATTAAGGCCTGGCGGTGGCGGCACACGTTGGAGATCAGCTCGATGCCTTTAGGCGTATGCACCAGCACGCGGCCCTCGCCCTCTTGCGGCAGGGTGTGGTACTGGCCAGAGTGCGGCACCGACAGCTGGTGGCCTATGTAGCGCGGGCTGCGTGCAAAGATGCGCTCCAACTCGGCAGCATATGTAGCGGGGTCAAAATAGTCGGCCACAGGCAACGGGCTGTTGGCCAGAGCGAGGGGAGATAAATGGGGCTGAAGACTTAAATCCGTCATGGTAGACCTAAGACCTAGGTGACTTACCCTCTGCCCAAGGACAGGAGAGGGCGAAATTTGCTGAGAAGGCGATTTTACCCGCCTACAATTGTCGTTTTCTCATCGCTCGCGCAACACTCCATGCCCAAAGCCCCCGCCGCCCCCGCCAGCTTGACCTACGAAGCCGCCCTGCAAGAGCTGGAGGGCTTGGTGGCGCGCGTCGAATCAGGCCAATTGCCGCTGGACGAGTTGCTCGCAGGCTACCAGCGCGGCGCGGTGCTGCTCAAAATTTGCCGCGACAAGCTGCAAGCCGTGGAGCAGCAGATCAAGGTGCTGGACGGTAAGGCCGATGGCCTTGGTGGCATGGAGGCCAAGCCATGGACGCAAGAGTGATGGTGGCTGACAGCTTGCCCGACTCGGCTTTTGACTTTGGTACTTGGACAACCCGGCACTTGAAGACCGTAGAGACCGCTTTGTCGCGGTGGGTACCAGAACGCGCCCCGGCCGGTTTGGGTGATGCGATGCGCTACGCCGTGCTGGACGGCGGCAAGCGCCTGCGTCCGCTGCTGGTGATGGCGGCGTGTGAGGCGACAGCGGGTGGGATGGCTCTAGCTTCAAGCGCGGGCAACGAGGCAGCACTGCGCGCTGCGTGCGCGGTCGAGCTGATCCATGCCTACAGCCTGGTGCACGACGACATGCCCTGCATGGACAACGATATTTTGCGCCGTGGCAAGCCCACCGTGCATGTGAAGTTTGGCCAAGCCACTGCCTTGCTGGCGGGCGACGCACTGCAGGCTTTGGCCTTCGAGCTGCTTACGCCTCTGGACGCCAGCGTGCCCGCAGCCACCCAGGCGCGCCTGTGCGCCTTGCTGGCCCGCTCGGCTGGTGAGGCAGGTATGGCCGGTGGCCAAGCCATTGATCTGGCCAGCGTGGGCCGGCAACTGAGCGAAGACCAGTTGCGCGAAATGCACCGCCTTAAAACCGGCGCGCTGCTGCAAGCCAGCGTGGTGATGGGCGCGGCCTGCGGCGGCGCCACGGCGATACAGCTTGCCAGCCTGAACACCTACGGCGCGGCTATTGGCTTGGCTTTCCAGGTGGTAGACGATATTTTGGACGTGACCGCCGACTCCGCCACTCTGGGCAAAACAGCCGGTAAAGACGCCGATAACGACAAACCCACCTACGTCTCCCTCATGGGCCTGGAGCGGGCTCGCGCCTATGCGCACACTCTGTACCAGCAAGCCAACGACGCGCTGCACGCCAGCGGTTTGCCCGACACCCGTGCGTTGCGCGCTTTGGCCGACATGGTGGTACAACGCAGCAGTTGATAATGCCGAAAGCGCGCCAAAAACCCGCCAAAACGGGTAAAAGCCTCAGAAAACCACTTTTTATATATGTTTTAGACCTGTAGCCCCATAAAATATTGCGGGAGCAGCTATAAAATAAGTAGCATATTCACAGCATTAATCTGATGCAGCAAGCCAGCATGTCGATTCTCTCTACTATCCATTCCCCTGCCGATTTGCGCGCCCTGCCGCGCACGCAGCTCAAAGCACTGGCCATCGAGTTGCGCGAGTATGTGCTGCAGTCAGTCTCCAAAACCGGCGGACACTTAAGCTCTAACCTGGGCACGGTCGAGCTCACGGTGGCCCTGCACGCGGTGTTTAACACCCCGCACGACCGCTTGGTATGGGACGTGGGCCACCAAACCTACCCGCACAAAATACTCACCGGCCGCCGCGAGCAAATGCACACCCTGCGCCAGCTGGACGGCATCAGCGGCTTTCCGCGCCGCAGCGAGAGCGAGTACGACAGCTTTGGCACAGCACATTCCTCCACCTCTATCTCCGCCGCTCTGGGCATGGCCGTCGGCGCGCGCACCAAGGGCGAGACGCGCCACTGCGTGGCCATCATTGGCGACGGCGCCATGACCGCTGGCATGGCCTTTGAGGCACTGAACAACGCCGGTGTGCAGCATGACGTGCCCTTCCTGGTGGTGCTTAACGACAACGACATGAGCATCAGCCCGCCCGTGGGCGCGCTGAACCGCTATTTGGCCCAGCTGATGAGCGGGCAGTTTTATGCCACCGCCCGCAACGTAGGCAAAACCGTGCTGAAAGGCGCGCCGCCGCTATTTGAGCTGGCCAAGCGCTTGGAAGAGCACGCCAAAGGCATGGTGGTACCCGCCACCTTGTTCGAGAAATTTGGCTTTAACTACATTGGCCCCATCGACGGGCACGATTTGGATTCCCTCATCCCGACGCTGGAAAACGTCAAGAGTTTGATGGCCAGCGGCGCAGGCCCGCAGTTTTTGCATGTGGTCACCAAAAAAGGCCAAGGCTACAAACTGGCCGAGGCCGACCCCGTGGCCTACCACGGCCCTGGCAAGTTTGACCCCACGGTGGGATTGGTCAAATCCACCGCACCAGCCAAGCAAACCTTCACCCAAGTGTTTGGCACCTGGCTGTGCGACATGGCCGCGCAAGACGAACGCCTGGTTGCCATCACCCCCGCTATGCGCGAGGGCTCGGGTATGGTGGAGTTTGAAAAGCGTTTCCCCAAGCGCTACCACGACGTAGGCATTGCCGAGCAGCATGCCGTTACCTTCGCTGCCGGCCTGGCCTGCGAGGGTTTGAAGCCCGTGGTCGCCATCTACAGCACCTTCTTGCAGCGCGGCTACGACCAGCTCATCCACGATGTCGCCATCCAAAACCTGCCCGTCGTGTTTGCCCTGGACCGCGCGGGTCTGGTGGGCGCTGATGGCGCTACCCATGCGGGTGCCTACGACATTGCCTACTTGCGCTGTATCCCCAATATCAGCGTGGCCTGCCCGGCCGATGAGGCCGAGTGCCGCGCCTTGCTCACCACCGCCTTCCAGCAAAACCATTCGGTGGCGGTGCGCTACCCGCGCGGTGCCGGTGCGGGCGTGGCCTGCGGCAGTGATCTCATTGCGCTGCCTTTTGGCAAAGGCGAAGTGCGTCGCCAGTCTGCGGTCAAGAAAGTCGCCATTCTCAGCTTTGGCACCATGCTGTACCCGGCGCTGGAGGCGGGCGAAAAGCTGGATGCTACGGTAGTGAACATGCGTTGGGCCAAACCTATCGATATAGCGATGTTGCGCGAAGTCGCCTCTAGCCACCAGGCTTTGGTCACGCTGGAGGAGGGCTGCCTGATGGGCGGCGCAGGCTCCGCGGTGCTCGAAGCGCTGCAAGCCATGCACTTGCAAAACCCCGTGCTCACACTGGGTCTGCCAGACGCGTTCATCGAGCATGGCGATCCGGCCAAACTGCTGGCTTTGCAGGGCTTGGACGCAGCAGGTATCGAGGCGTCGATTCGGGCCCGATTTCCCTGAATTTGTACCAGTCTCCAATGTGACCCTTCCTTACAGAAGCCTGAACCCACAACCTCTGCAGGGCCATCTCAAGGGTAAACACCGGGAGGCGTGGGGTAGTACAGTTTCTAAAATCAGTGCTGACTAAAACAAGTCCTCTATGCTGGCAACCCGCTGGCACGAGAGTTGTTCAACCGGGCTGTGGATCATTGATAAAACAGCCCTATCGGAGTGAAACCCATGGATCGTCGTTCCCTCATTAAAAACGCTGGTATCGCTGGCGTACTGGCTGCAGGCATTGCGCCCGCAGTGCACGCGCAGGCCGCAGTGCGCTGGCGTCTGTCGTCAAGCTTTCCCAAAGCGCTTGACACCATTTACGGCGGTGCCGAAGTGTTTGCTGCACAAGTCAAAGCCATGTCGGGTGGCAAGTTTGAAATCTCCGTGCATGCCGCTGGCGAGATCACGCCTGCGTTTGGCGTAGTGGATGCCGTGCAGCAGGGCTCCGTAGAAATGGCGCATACAGCACCTTACTACTTCTTCGGCAAGAACGAGGCGTTTGCACTAGGCTGCGCCATTCCGTTTGGTCTGAACAGCCGCCAAATGACCGCATGGGTTTACGAAGGCAATGGCTTTAAGCTGATGCGCGAGTTCTATGCCAAGTACAACATGGTGCATTTTGCGGGCGGTAATACTGGCGCGCAAATGGGCGGCTGGTATCGCAAAGAAATCAAATCCTTAGCCGACATCAAAGGCATGAAAATGCGTATCGGTGGTTTTGGCGGCAAAGTGCTTGAGCGCATTGGCGGCGTGCCCACCAACATTCCTGGCGGCGAAATTTACCAAGCTCTGGAAAAAGGCACCATCGATGCTGCCGAGTGGGTAGGTCCATACGATGACCAGAAGTTGGGCTTCAATAAAGTGGCACCTCATTACTACTACCCAGGTTGGTGGGAGGGCGGTCCTCAGCTCGACTTCTACATCCATGACAAAGCATTCAACGCGTTGTCAGCAGAAAACAAAGCGATTGTGGAAGCCGCTGCATCGTATGCCCACGTGGACATGCAGGCCAAGTACGATGGCCGTAACCCGACAGCGCTCAAGCAGTTGGTAGGTGCGGGCACCAAGCTGCATCCGTTCCCCAATGATGTGCTCAACGCTGCTTTCAAAGAAGCTATGGCTTTGTATGAAGAGTTGAACGCCAAAAACCCAGAGTGGAAAAAGATCTATGCTGACTACAGCAAGTTCCGCTCAGACTCTAATCTGTGGTTCCGTTTTACGGAAGCCAAGTTTGACAGTTTCATGCAAGCGCAAAAGCTGTAAATTGGTTTTTGGACCCGCAAAAAAACCGCCCTCGGGCGGTTTTTTTTGTCTGTACTTTCCGTATGCTCAGCGCACTTTGCGAAAAGCGCTCAGCTCATCACGCAAACGCTCAAATTCAGCCACCATCTTCACATCCGACGTGTAGAAAACGGCAAACTTGCCCAGCAAAGTGCGGCAGTACAGTCTGGGGGCGATCAACCAGTCCAGGCCCGGCACACGGATCAGCTTGACATAGGCCAGCTCGCGTAAATCCAGCTTTTTATTCCACACAAAGGTTTGCTCCAAGCCGCTGCTGGTGAGTGTGGTTACGCTGGTCAAAATGCACCACAGCGTGTAGGCCATCAGTGCCAGCGCGGCCAGTGACCAGCTCAGCCCAGACCCGGCGGCGGTGCCAGCGCCAGCAGTGAGCTTGCCGGTAGACCACAGCGTAAACACCCAGTAGACACAGCCCAGCACGATAGCCACCGCCAGCAGGCAGAAAGTGGGTGAAAAAGCGCGGCAAACCATAGGGTTCACGGCGGGAGTAAATCGAAATGGCGGAGGACCAAATTGGTCGATGGCGTGCGGAGTGGACATAAGTAAGTGCTATCAAAAAGTAACAATGTAGGCGCATCAGTGCGCAAAAAAGCCCCTCAAGCAATCAGTCTTTGAGGGGCTTCGAATGATTGACGTGGCAATAACGTTATTTCTTGTCCTTGAACAGTTCTTCGATTTTCCTCTGCTCTTCAGCGGCGGCTTTTTCTGCCGCTGCCGAGTCTGCTGCAGCATTCTCAGCAGCGGTGCCCCCTGTGGCTGCGACGGGGGCTTTGTTGGCAGCCTCAATCTCTGCAGGCATCTCAATTTTTACCTTGTCAACGTCCACCACAATATCTTTATCCAAAAACATGGTCACGGTTTGCGGTACAAAAATCACCACCACGACCAAGATCAGTTGCATGATCACCCAGGGTATGGCGCCCAGATAAATATCGTTGGATTTAACCGCTTCTGGAATTCGCTTTTCCTTGAACAAAGTGTCCGCTATACCCCGCAAATAAAATAAGGCAAATCCAAACGGCGGATGCATAAAACTGGTTTGCAGGTTCACACATAGCAGCACGCCAAACCAAATGAGGTTGATGCCCAGTTTGTCAGCCACAGGTGCCAGCATGGGCACAATAATGAAGGCGATCTCAAAGAAGTCCAGGAAGAAGGCCAGGAAGAACACAAAGATGTTCACCACCACCAAAAAGCCGACTTGTCCGCCAGGCAAGCCGGTCAGCAAATGCTCTACCCATTTAGCGCCGTCGACACCCTGGAATACCTGGCTAAACACGCGCGAGCCAATCAAGATGAATACCACCATCGCGGTCAAGCGCATGGTGCCTACCATGGCTTCCCACATGAGCGCTTTGGACAGGCGTTTGTACATCGCAGCCAATAGCAATGCACCTACTACACCCATAGCACCGGCCTCGGTAGGAGTAGCAATCGCTGAATTTTGAAACGGCAGGCCGCCCATAGAGCCTAGCACCGTAAAAATGAGCAAGGCCGATGGAATAATGCCGCGCAAACACTTGCTCCACAGTGCCCAACCGTTCAACGTGCGAGCGGACTTGGGCACACCGGGAACGTAGTGTGGCTTGAATACGCTCAGGCCATAGGTGTACAGCGCAAACAAGAGAATTTGCAGAATTGAAGGACCCCACGCGCCTTTGTACATGTCGCCTACGGGTTTGCCCAACTGATCAGCCAATACCACCAGCACCAATGACGGTGGTACCAGCTGCGTGATCGTGCCTGAGGCCGCGAGCACACCGGTGGCATAGCGCATGTCGTAACCGTAGCGCATCATGACCGGCAATGAGATCAACGCCATGGCAATGACCTGTCCTGCCACAGTACCGGTAATCGCGCCCAAGATAAAGCCCACGATGATGACCGAGTAACCCAAACCGCCTTTGACAGGACCAAACAACTGCCCCATGGAGTCAAGCATGTCTTCAGCCAGCCCGCACTTCTCCAGGATAGTTCCCATAAAGGTAAAGAACGGAATTGCCAGCAGCAATTCGTTGCTCAAAATAGAGAACAGCGCCAGCGGCAAGTTACTCATGTAGGCGGCAGGAAACCAGCCCATGTGGATGGCGTAAAAGCCGCAACCCAAGCCCAGTGCGGACAATGAAAACGCGACCGGAAAACCGATCAGCATAATAATGACCAGTCCGGCAAACATCAGCGGGGGAAAATTTTCGATCAACATGGATGTGCTCTATTCAATATTGGATGGGATACGTTGCATGGTTAAAAATATCAGCCCACGTCACTGAATTGGCTTTTCGTAATGGGTATCCATGGTGAACTTGCCAGCCAAAAACGCCACCCGTTTGATGATCTCGGAAATGCCCTGCGCGAACAGTAAGGCAAATCCCACTGGCAGCATCAAAATCACAGGCCAACGAATCAACCCCCCGGCGTTTTGGCTCATCTCTTTCGACAAAAAAGCCTGGTAGAAATAGGGCGCGCACATGTACAGCAGCATGCCAACCACTGGCAGCAGGAAAAAAACCAGGCCGAACAAATCGATGTACACAGGGCCATTGCCTTTGAGCTTGCCGTAGATCAGATCTACCCGCACATGCTCATTAATTTTCAGAACATAGGGGGCACCGAGCATCACGGTGGCGGCAAACAGGTACCACTGAATTTCCATCCAGGCGTTGGAGCTCATGTCAAAGCCGTAGCGAATAAACGCATTGCCAGCGCAGATCATCGCTGCGATAAAGACGGCCCAAGCGGCCAGCTTGCTGAAGCGCTCGTTGACCCAATCGACTGCAAGGGCAAACTTGAGAATGGCGGACATGGTTGACTCCTGTATGTAACCATGTATTGTCGCAAAGACTGTGCACCGGCACTGGCAAAAGCCTGACAAGTTCATTGCGGGTTAACCCTAGATTATTCGGTGAGCTCCGGCACATGTCCATAATGAACCCCATGCAAACCTTAGCCACCCCGACGATTGACTCCTCGCGCATGCGCAGTGCAGACAAAGGCTTTCTGTCATTGGCGCTGATAGACGCGCGTAACCACACCTTGCACACCGTCGCGCAGCTACCCGCCAATTTGGCGCAGCCCCTGTGGTTGCTGGGCCACGTGGGCTGGTTTCAGGAATGGTGGATTGGCCGCAATACCCAGCGCGACAGGGGCGAGCGCTGCCCCGCGCAGCCCACGCGTCTGGCCTCTATCGAGCCACGTGCCGATAACTACTACAGCCCGGCGCTGTTGACCCGGGCACAGCGCCAAGCGCAAGCTCTGCCAGACCTGCAAAGCATCAAAAGCTATTTGCTGGAAACCTTGGAGAGCACACTGGAGTTGCTGGAGAAAACCGAGGAGCAGGACGATGCGCTGTACTTTTACCGCCTGGCCTTGGCGCGTGAGGACCAAATTGGCGAGCAACTGGCCGTGCTGGCGCAGGCACACGGCCTGACAATGCGGCTGCCAGCCAGTCCCTTGTACAGTCCGCGCCAGCCCTTGGCCATGCCAGCGACCCGCTGGCAACTTGGCGCACCCGCCGCCGGCTTTGCCTGGGACAACGAGCGCGCAGCCCACAGCGTGCAGGTGCCCGAGTTTGAAATAGATGCCCAGCCAGTGAGCTGGGCACAGTATGTCGAATTTATCGACGACGGTGGCTACGACGACGCGGCGCACTGGTCAACAGCAGGCTGGCAATGGCTGCAGGCCTGCGCAGCAGGCGAGGGCCGGCGCGGCCCGCGCTTTGTAGAGCAAATTGGCGTGGCCAGCGGCGCGGTGCTGCTCACCCGCTTTGGCGTTGCCCAGCGCGCAGCAGGCAACGCCAGTGCCACCCACATGACCTGGTACGAGGCCGACGCCTACGCCCGCTGGGCCGGCCGCCGCCTGGCCACCGAGGTAGAGTGGGAGATCGCCGCCCACAAAGCCCAAGGCATGGGCTTTAGATGGGGCGACGTATGGGAGTGGACCGCTAACACCTTTCGCCCCTACCCAGGCTTTGTGCCCGGTCCCTGGGCCAGCTACAGCAGCCAAAATTTCGAGCGCTGCAAGGTGCTGCGTGGCGCTTCGTTTGCCACCCGCGCACGCATGAAACAGCCCACGTTTCGTGGCTTTGCTCTGCCGCAGGACGATGACGGGTTTTGGGGTTTTCGCACCTGCGCCCTGTAATTGGGTTAAAACGCATCAATAGCTTGGCGAAAACACTGCTCTTGACTAGAAAATACGCCCTTAGACCAATAAAGTATCGCGGTAGTAGCTATTGAATATATAGTGAGGTGGTGCCTGCCTCCACACGCCTGTGCCGCGTCAACTATACGAGCAAGGTGAGGTTGTGTGGGCTGCAATGGTCAAGTGAAGTCAACGTAATTTTGGAATTTTCGGGTATCGGTGCACTGTGCGCGATCACCCGGCACCAAGACCGTCTTTTTAAGGATCGGTATGACGAGTTATCTCACAACGCGCACAGGTTCGCTGGCGGTTTATCTCGGGCTTGGGGTATTGCATACTGCTATGGCGCAAACCAATCCCGCTTTGGGCGCTGCGCAGGCTGGCGCGACTGCCGTGCTGCCGGCAGTGACCATCAGCGTCACCCGCACCGAGGCGAAAAATTTTGAAACACCGGCTTCAGTGGATGTGGTCAACCGCTCCCAGATAGAAGACGCCAAGGCACAGGTCAATATCTCCGAAGTGCTGGGCACGGTCCCCGGCCTGGTGGCCAATAACCGGGGCAATTATGCGCAAGACTTGCAAATCTCCAGCCGAGGTTTTGGCGCACGCACAGCGTTTGGCGTACGGGGTATTCGTATTTATATCGATGGCATTCCCGGTAACTCACCCGACGGACAGGGTCAGGTGTCGCATGTGGACTTGGGTTCGACCGGACAAATTGAGGTGTTGCGCGGGCCGTTTGCGTCGATCTACGGCAACTCGTCCGGTGGCGTGATCAACGTTACCACGCAGGAGGGGGGGCCTGATCCGGTGGCGACTATCTCGCTCTCAGGCGGCAGCGCCAGCAGCTACCGTTACGCGCAAAAAATCAGCGGCGCTACCGGTGCGTTTAACTATGTGCTGGACGTCTCGCGTTTTCAAACTGACGGCTGGCGCGACCACGGCGCTGCGCAAAAGGACAACCTCAATGCGCGCATCGGCTTCAAGCTGGGCGATGCCACCCAGGCCGTGCTGGTGCTCAACCGTGTGAATCTGCCCGATGCGCAAGACGCGCAGGGCGTGACCTTGGCAGGCCTTGCCACGCCCAAAGCGGTGCCACCTGCGGTGCTCACCTTTGACACGCGCAAGTCCACCGCACAAACCCAGTTGGGCCTGGACATCAACCACCGCATTAACGCCGAGCACTCGCTCAAGCTCATGGGCTACGGCGGGCAGCGCGATGTGACGCAGTACCAGTCGATATCCTTGGCTGCCCAAACAGCGGCCACGTCTGCGGGCGCGGTGGTCGATTTTGGCCGCGACTACAAAGGCATGGAAGGCCGTTGGACCTTCAGGCGCAGCCTGGCGAACGGCCCGCTGCTCTTGCATGCTGGCTTTACCGCTGACCGTTTGAAAGAGCAGCGCCGGGGCTTTGAAAACTTTACGGCGAGTACCACAGTGAACCCCGACCCTTTGTGCACTAACGGTACGGTGCGCCTGTTTACCTGCGGTGTCAAAGGCAAGCTGCGCCGCGACGAAGACAACACCCTGCAAGCCAACGACCAGTATCTGCAAGGCCAGTGGTGGCCGAGCAGCGAGATCAGCCTGCATGCCGGTGTCCGCCGCAGCAGTATCAAGCTGCAGTCGCAAGACAAATACATTGCTACCGGTAACCCCGACGACAGTGGTTCGGTGGCCTACAGCGGCACCACACCCATGCTCAGCGCCCTGTACAACCTGAATGAACGGGTGAACCTGTATGCCTCTTGGGGCAAGGGTTTTGATGCGCCGACGCTGAACGAAATAGCCTACAACCCTGACAGCACGAAGTCGGGCCTGAACCTTACGCTCAAGCCCTCGCGCAGCCAGCAGTTTGAGTTAGGCACTAAGCTGCAACTGGCTTCCGCCAGCAATTTGCAAGTAGCGGTGTTCCGCGCCAAAACCGAAAACGAAATTGTGGTGCTGAGCAACAACGGTGGCCGCTCGCGTTTTCAAAATGCCGGCGGTACCAAGCGTGATGGCTTGGAGCTGGCCTATCAAAATCTGTTTGCCAAGGGCTGGAAGACCCAGTGGGCCTACACCTACCTGCGCGCCAGCTACACCGATGCTTTCAAAGCCTGTTTTACGACCACCTGCACGCTGGCCCAAGGCGCACCCGTGGCAGCGGGCAATTTGATCCCCGGCGTGCCCAAGCAAAGCGTATTTGCAGATCTGGCCTGGACCAGTGCAGACGGCGGCATGCAGGCCGGTCTGGAGTGGCGCGCTACCAGCAAAGTGACGGTGAACGACTTGAACAACGAGTCTGCCCCCGGCTACGGCACTGCGGCGGCGCGCATATCCTTTAACCAAAAGCTGGGTAACTGGACATTGCGCGAATTTGCCAGGGTGGACAACCTGCTGGCCAAGTCGTATGTGGGCTCTGTCATCGTCAACCAAGCCAGCGCGCAGTACTACGAGCCGTCACCTGGGCGTAGCTGGTTGCTGGGGTTTGTAGGTAGCTACAAGTTTTAAATGGCTGAGTCTTTGACGTGTGCAGCAGTGTATTCTTTTTGCATTTGAACTCCATTTGACTGTACTGCATGCCGCGTAACTGTAACTACAAAACGTGTCAGCAAATACTCTTTGCATCTGTTCTTTTTTGAGAGCTTTTTGGCACGCAAAAATGGTTCTTTCCAGTGAAAAAATGTACCGTACGCCAGCGAAGTTGCGCTCAGCGCATAGGTGACACAAGGGTAACCTGAAGCGCTTCGCAATGCCAACTGGTTGTAAGATTTCGCTTTGTGCCACCGTGCCCGATGCACGCCATGTGGCTGCAGCACCATCGACCAACATGCTGTTTGTCGTTGCCCGCAAGACCACCGTATGGGCCGTGACTCACCGCAACTGCGGCACCGCTGCCAACGAAGTGAAGTCATTTGCTCCCCTGCTCAAATTTACCAACCCTCACGGCGTGCGCTGGACCAAGGACGGCTTCCCGATGGTGGCCGAGTACAACCGCATTCTTAACTTCCCGGCCGCTGAGTTTTTCAAGGAAGGCACAGATGCTGCGGTGATCGAGGCGCTAGGCCAAGGCAGGCTGATCCCCGTGGAGGAGGGGAGCTACATCCACTGCGCTCGCGTCTGCCGCGTAGGCAACGACGGGATGCTGCCTGCATCGCTAGGCCAGCCGCATAATGTGCAGCCACGCGACAAGATCGATCTTTACAACAAAGTCGGTATCGGCGGCATGGTGCGCACGAACGCCTTTGACGGCAGCAAGCGTGAGGTGTTTGCCGACGGTTGGCTGGGCAATGAGACACGCCGGTACCTTGGCCGCGCAGTTGACGTAGTCAACCCGCCAGACGGCTCCATCTTGGTGCCGCACGATTTTGCTGGTGCGGTTTACC
>JAYWHJ010000060.1:0-4464 GCA_043777795.1 Polaromonas sp.
GGCTGTGTGTCGGCACGCTTACCCATGCCGGGGCAAAACTTTCAGCGTTTAGGCGGCTACTTTCGCGTCGAACTCTTCCATCTGGTCAAAGTTCATGTACTTGTAGACGTTGGCACTGTCAGCGTTGAGTGCGCCTACATCGGCCAGGTACTCGGCGCGGGTAGGAATACGGCCCAGTTTGGAGCAGATGGCAGCCAGCTCGGCGCTGCCCAGGTACACGAAGGTGTTTTTACCCAGGCGGTTGGGGAAGTTGCGCGTGCTGGTAGACATCACCGTTGCGCCTTCTTTGACTTGCGCCTGGTTGCCCATGCACAGGCTACAACCTGGCATCTCCATGCGCGCACCCGCCGCGCCAAACACGCCATAGTGGCCTTCTTTAGTGAGCTGTTCTGCATCCATCTTCGTAGGTGGTGCCATCCACAGCTTGACGGGGATGTCGCGCTTGCCTTCCAGCAGCTTGGAGGCTGCGCGGAAGTGGCCGATGTTGGTCATGCACGAGCCGATAAACACTTCGTCGATCTTGCTGCCAGCCACGTCGCTCAATGTCTTGGCATCGTCCGGGTCGTTAGGGCAGCAGACGATTGGCTCAGTGATCTCGTTCATGTCGATTTCGATGACTGCGGTGTATTCGGCATCTTTGTCGGCTTTGAGCAGGGTAGGCTTGGCCAACCACTTTTCCATCTCGCCAATACGGCGTTGGATGGTGCGTGCGTCGCCGTAGCCGTTGGCGATCATGTTTTTAAGCAAGGCGATGTTACTGTTCAAATACTCTATGACAGGCGCGTCGTTCAGTGCCACGGTGCAGCCTGCAGCAGATCGCTCGGCAGAGGCATCGGCCAATTCAAAGGCTTGCTCAATCTTCAAGTCTGGCAGACCTTCAATCTCCAAAATGCGGCCCGAGAACAGATTGACCTTGCCTTGCTTGGCCACAGTGAGGTGCCCTGCCTTGATAGCGTACAGCGGAATGGCGTGCACCAAGTCGCGCAGGGTGACTCCTGGCTGCATCTTGCCTTTGAAGCGCACCAATACGCTCTCAGGCATGTCCAGCGGCATTACGCCGGTGGCGGCCGCAAAAGCTACGAGGCCAGAGCCCGCCGGGAAGCTGATACCGATAGGGAAGCGGGTGTGGCTGTCACCGCCCGTGCCCACGGTGTCTGGCAGCAGCATGCGGTTGAGCCAAGAGTGGATGATGCCGTCGCCGGGCTTCAAACTGATCCCTCCGCGGGTGCGCATGAAGTCAGGCAACTCGTGGTGCATCTTCACATCCACGGGCTTGGGGTAGGCTGCCGTGTGGCAGAAGGACTGCATCACCAAATCGGAGCTAAAGCCCAGGCAGGCCAGGTCTTTCAGCTCATCGCGGGTCATGGTCCCGGTGGTGTCTTGCGAACCCACGCTGGTCATCTTTGGCTCACAGTAGGTGCCGGGGCGCACGCCCTGACCTTCTGGCAAACCGACTGCGCGGCCCACCATCTTTTGCGCCAAGGTAAAGCCCTTTGTGGAAGCGACGGGCGGTGTAGGCAAGCGGAACAGCGTAGAGACAGGCAAGCCTAAGGCGGCGCGCGCCTTGGCAGTCAGGCCACGGCCGATGATCAAAGGGATACGGCCACCAGCGCGGACTTCGTCAAACAACACATCGCTGCGCACCTGGAAGCTGGCAATTTCTTTGCCATCTTTGAATGCTTTGCCTTCATAGGGTCGCAGCTCGACCACGTCGCCCATGTCCATCTGGCTCACGTCCAGTTCGATAGGCAACGCGCCTGCGTCTTCCATGGTGTTGTAGAAAATGGGCGCAATTTTGGCACCCAGGCAGACTCCGCCAAACTTCTTGTTGGGGATGAAAGGAATGTCTGCACCCGTAAACCACAGCACGCTGTTGGTAGCGGACTTACGTGACGAGCCCGTACCCACCACGTCGCCCACATAGGCCACCACGGCACCCGAGGCTTGCGCCTTGGCGTGCAGTGCATTGATCTGCGCAATCGGGCCGCGTTTGCCATCTTCTTCGGGCGTGAACGGCGCGCCGTCGCGCTTGTTCTTCAGCATGGCCAAAGCATGCAAAGGAATGTCGGGGCGGCTCCAGGCATCGGGGGCGGGCGACAGATCATCCGTATTGGTCTCGCCGGGTACTTTGAAGACCGTGAGCTTGATGCTCTTGGGCACTTCTGGGCGCGAAGTGAACCACTCGGCATCGGCCCAGCTTTGCAGCACGCCTTTGGCATGTGCGTTGCCTTTGTCGGCCTTTTCTTTCACGTCATGGAACTGGTCGAACATAAGCAAGGTGCTTTTGAGCGCGGCGGCTGCGGTGTTAGCGGTCACTGCATCGTCCAGCAGGTCGATCAGCGGTGTGAGGTTGTAGCCGCCCAGCATGGTGCCCAGCAGTTGCGTGGCATGCTCGCGGGTAATCAAGCTGCATTTTTCGGTGCCGTGGGCCACAGCCGCGAGGTAGGAGGCTTTGACCTTGGCAGCATCGTCCACGCCCGCAGGCACGCGATGGGCGATCATCTCGACCAGGGCTTTTTCTTCGCCCGCGACCGGGTTTTTCAGCTGCTCAATCAGCTCGCCGGTTTGCTTGGCGGTCAGCGGCAGTGCCGGGATACCCAATGCGGCGCGCTCGGCGACGTGGGCTTGGTAGGTTTGCATGAATGCGGATGGCATGGTTAACTTACTCCTTCACATGACTCAAAAACACTGCCAGCGCACGTGAAAATTACGCTGACAGCTACTACTTTCGTAGCTTTAACTGTTACTTCAAAGCTTCCAGCACACCCGCAGTCGGGTTGGCGCGCATGGCGTCCGCCACTGCTTGCTGCGCTGCGGTAATGCAGTCATCCGCCAAGCGGCGGCTTTGGCGCTCGTTGAACAGCATGGATTTGTTGGCCAGTTGCATAAAGACCAGTCCGGATTTACGATCTTCCAGGCGCACGGCACCCGACTTGGTGGGCACTGGGACGACATCGTATCTAACTGATGCAAACAACAAGTCAAACGCGCCTTGAATCTTGGCATCAGGGGTGATGGTCACGCTTTTACCGTCGGCGCATACGATGCGTCCCGTGGTGACGATCTGCGCAATCGACAATTGCTCGTCCGTCAACTCCACGGGCGCGGCTTTGGCGGGCGCTGCCTTGGTGTGCTCCGCTTTAGCTACAAGCTTCGCTGGTGGCTTCGCTGCGGGAGGGTTGGTCTGCGCACCTGCGCCGCCGGCCAAGGCCATCGCAGACACAGCCAGTATCAAAGTGGTCCATACTTTAAGCATCATCAGTTCTCCTAGGTGGTTTTTTTAAAATCAACGAAAAAAAGATTGCATAGCTTCGGGCAGCGCGCCGCCTGTGCGATGCGCCCGTTCGATAAGCTGCCAATAGTAGCGGTAACTGGCTCGGTCATGTAATTGGCCGGCAAAACTAATGGGAGCCCAGCCAGCATTTGCACCGGCAGCTATGATTTCACTGGCAGTGTCGATTTCGGCCTCGCTGGGGGCAAAGGCCGCCAGAATCGGGCGAATTTGCGCTGGGTGAATACTCCACATGCGCGTATAGCCCCACTCGCGGTGGGCCCGTTGGGCAGCGGCCTGCATGGCAGCGGGATCGCTAAATTCGGTCACCACGCAGTGGGACGGCACTTTGCCAAAGGCGTGGCAGGCAGCGGCTATCTCGGTTTTGGCGCGCAGCACCAAGGGGTGGCTAAACTGCCCGGTGGGGCCCATTGCCTGGGCGGGAATGGCACCACCGTGGGACGAGACAAAATCCATCAAGCCAAAGCTGATGGACTGTACCCGCGCATGCTGGGCAATATCGAAAGCCCGGTGCACGGCAGCGGACGACTCCAAGAGCACTTGCAGCGGAATATGCGCGCCACCTGCGGCATTGATGCTGAGCACCGCCAACTGCACATCTTCTACCCGCTCTACTTTAGGCAGCATGATGTAGGCCAAGTTGTGGCCAGCGCCTTTGACCAGCAGATCAATATCTGATTCAAACGCCGGATGGTCCACAGGGTGCACCCGCACCCCAATACGCGGCTTGGCTTTGGTACCCAACTTGGCAACTGCGTGGGCTTCATTGACCAGGCCTTTCACCAGATGGGCATGGTCCACTTCACCGCCTACGGGCGCGCCGTCCTCGCAATCGAGGGAAGCGTCAAACACGCAGGCTCCAAACTCCTCAATCATCTCCGCCTGCAAAGCCAGCGACTTGCGCATCCGCGCCTCCACGCCGCTGTAGTGGTCACAGACCGGCAGAGTAACTCCACCAGCTTGCGAACCTAACAATACGTCGCGTGGATGGTGGCTAGCCCCCACGCTTGTCACTGCGTGTAGTGCGCTGCCCCCCGAGGGGGCTTTCGCAACTTGGGGCGGCCCGGCGTTGCTATGACTTGCCCCCACGCTTGTCACTGCGTGTACCGCGCTGCCCCCCGAGGGGGCTTTCGCAACTTGGGGCGGCCCGGCGTTGCTCATTTCAATTACAG
>JAYWHJ010000061.1:0-12652 GCA_043777795.1 Polaromonas sp.
CCTCGGGTTGGCGGTTAAGCAGGTTGTAATACGGCTGGCACACTACCGGAGCGGGCATGCCCAGCTGCTGCGCCACGCGCACCGCTTCTGCGATGCGCCAACCGCGAAAATTGGACACGCCCCAAGCGCGAATTTTGCCCGCCCGCAGCATCGCGTCCAGCGCACGCAAGGGCTCTTCCAGGTTCATGCCGTTATGGTCTACGTGCAAGTACAAAACATCCACATAGTCAGTTTGCAGGCGCGTAAGAGAAGCCTCTACTTCGCGCAACATCCAACTGCGCGAATAATGCCCCTCGTTGACGCGCTCGGTCATCTTGTTGCCCAGCTTGGTGGCCAGCACCCAGTCGTGGCGCTGGGTCTTAAGCAGCTCACCCAGCATCGTCTCGGATGCGCCCTTGGTATAGACGTCTGCAGTGTCGATAAAGTTAACGCCCTGCGCATGCGCGTCGGCCACGATGCTGGCGGCCTCCGCCTGCGCGGTTTGGTCGCCAAACATCATGGTGCCCAGGCACAGGGCGGATACTTTGAGATTGCTATTGCCAAGGTTACGGTATTGCATACGCAGCTTTCTACAATTTAGATTGGCCTAGCAAGTTATCTGCTTTGCCCGATCTGTTTCGACTTGAGTTTATCAAACTACCGCGCAGTCATATGCAGGACAGCATGGCACAGCTGGGCGTCTTGGTTAGGCTTAAACTCAGCTAATCACAGGAGAAGCACCATGGCAATTTACGAAAAACGCACCTACTCCCTCATCGTCGGCCAAATGCCCGAGATGATTCGCCTCTACAGCACCGAGGGCTTTCCAGCCATGCAGGCGGGCGGGTTTGATAAAAAACTGGTGGGCTACTTCATCAGCGACACCGGTGAGCTGCACCAGTTGATGCACATCTGGAGGTTTGACAACGACGCAGACCGTCGCGACCACTGGAAGCGTTTGTTTGAAAGCCAGGCATTTATGGCTTTTGCCAAGCAAAGCCGGCCATTGGTAAAAACCCAAGAGGTGCAGTTGCTGCAATCTGCGCCTTGGGGCCCGCAGCCTTAAGCAACCGTTAGCAGCCCTGGCCTGCGAAGGGCGCGGGCTATTTGCGCTCTTGCAAAAAGGCGTCTATGGCGGCAGCCAGCGCGCTTTCGCGCCCCGTGTAGTGGTGGTCAGCACCGTCAATCTTGACTTGTCTTGAGCCGTTCGCACTGCTTAGCGCCATCGTGCGCCGGCCTACCGCGCCCATTACGGGGGCAATGTCCAGCTCGCCATAGACATCCAGCACAGGCATAGCGTAGCGGCGCATACCCCAAGAGTAGCTGCCCGTCAGGCCCATCACTATCCATGCTTTGTAGGGGGTGGAGGCATACGCTTTATCCAGATACTCGTTAGCCATCCACGCACCCATGCTGTGCGACAGCAGCACCACATTGGTGTGGCCCTTGGCACGCAGCCAGTCAGCTGCTTTGGCCATACGGTCGGCCGCGTCGGGGAACACCGGGGGGAAATAGTCCTCTACCTTGGCGTCTTTGCTTTGCACCGGCATTTGGATGGCCAGTGTGGTGTAGCCTATGTCCGAGAGCTTGGCGCGCAGCAGGCCTATCACGCCAAAGTCCGGGTGCACACCCACGCCGTGGGCTAAAACAATGGCGGCCTTGCCAGCTACACCAGGCGTATGCAGCGCCAAAAACTCGCGCCCCGAGGCCGCCTTGATATTGACAGCATCCCCCACCACCAGGCCAGACACCACGTCCTGCGCATAACGCGCCTCGCGGGCGTAGTCTTGCGCCACGCTGCTGGCGGCTGCAACGGCCAGCGCAGCAAGCAGTGCCAGTTTTGGCAATAAATGCATGGGTACCAAGCGCATAAAACCAGTCACCGCTAGCGTTTGCCGTTGTTATCTGTCTTGTCACGCGGCATTAAAAACATAGCCGCGCCCAAAACTATCAACACCACCGGCCACCACACGCGCAACACCTCGGTCAAGCTAAAGTTAAGCAGCCCCAGGTTGTTTAGCAAAAAAGCCCCGCCTAACACGATCAGCACAATAGCCGCAAAATTGCCCTTCATGGTGATGCCCTTGGTTGTTACTAGTAGCTGCATTATTGCGCAGTATGCTGCGACTTGGCTAGCTTTGTAGACACTATTATTTTTATAGCTTCTCCCGCAATATTCTATTGACCTACAGCCCGATAAGTATCTTAAACCAGCCTTTACTACCCCCATCTTGGGTTGCACGCTGCCCGTCGCCTCGTCCATTAAGTTTTCATCCCCTAATCGTATCTGGGGTTGAAACGCGTGTTGAAGTTTGCTACTGTCAACCTACAATTTAATCAACCTGAAAGCAAAAACCCACCAGCGCCACGGTAGGTGCTACTGTCATAACTTCAAAGGCGTACCGGCATGAGACTCGCATTCACTTCCTGCGCAAGCGTCAATTTAGTGCCCAATCAGTTGGTTTGGGACGATATCTTACGCAGCCAACCAAACCATGTGGTGCTGCTGGGCGATAACTTCTATGCCGATGTACCAGACTTTGGCACAGCGCAACTCAGTGCCATGGGTGCCTGGGAGTTTGCCGAACATTTGTTCGTTCGCTATCAACACCAATTGGCTGAGCCGCACTTTCGCAAGTTGGTTGCCTCGCCCAACATCAAGTTCCATGCCATTTGGGATGACCATGATTTTGCATGGAACGATGCCAACGGCGGGCAACTGCTGGCAGACCCCAGCCAGGCTGAAAAAGTAAAGATCAGCACCAGCTATATGCGGGCGTTTCGCAAAGCCTTGGCCATGAACAACTTGGGCGCTTTCCCATCAACGCCCGCTGCTGCCGAGCTGTGGGCAGACTTTATGGCGCCAGCTTTTGTGCCTTTAGAAGTTCCATCCGTCCCGCTGGAAGGCAACGGGCGGTCTTGGCTGCACCTGACAGATGGGCGCACACAGCGCAGAAAGCCCCAAATGCTGGGCGCCGCACAACGCGCAAAGCTAGACACCGCTTTTAGCGCCGCACCCAACGCGCTGCACACCATCGCCAGCGGCGTGACCTTCAGCCAAGGCGATGGGTGGCACAAATACCCCACCGACAAAGCATGGCTGTCTAGCGCAGCCGGCAACCATTCATGGCTCATGCTAAGCGGAGACGTGCATTCCAATTGTGTGCTGGAACACACCCTGTCTGCGCAAGGAAGGCTGCTAGAAGCCACCGCATCGGGCGCCGCCATCCACGCCTACCTGAACAACATCATCGCTGGCCCAGAGCTGCGCAACTTTGGCCTGCTGGACATCAACCCAGACCACATACTCATTCGCCTACTTGCCTTCAATAAAGTAGTGACCGAGGCCCGGTACGAGCGCACAGCCGGTGGTGACTTGGCCTTCAAATAAGCGACGGCGAGTTACGCGCGAAGCGCCAAGAGCAGTCAATTTTGCGGGACCGTCTGGGGTGCATGAAACCCCAAAAACCGCTCATTTTGAACATTTTTTAGGTACTTATCGCTCTCCAAGCCAATAGAATATTGCGGGAGCAGCTACTGAATATGTAGCGGCTGTCATGCGTTCACCGAGCTTGCAGCGCCGCCCAGCGCCCCCAGCTCCACGTACCCGCCGTCTTTGGCCCTACCGCCCCAGCCAGGCCGGGCAGGCTAGCCGCCAGAGCGCTTTACCGCATACCCCAGCTTCACCAGCGCCGCCATTACCGTGGCCACATGGTCGCCCTGCACTTCTATCACCCCGTCTTTGGCCGTGCCGCCCGACCCGCAGGCGGCTTTGAGCTGTTTACCCAAAGCAGCCAGCGCCACAGCATCCAGCGCCAAGCCGCGCACCAGCGTCACGCTTTTGCCGCCCCGCCCCTTGGTCTCGCGCTGCACCCGCAGCACCCCGTCTGCCGCCGCGCTGCTGGCCGCAGCCAAGGCCCGCTTGTTAGCCGCGCACTGGCACTGCGCCACCGGCTGGCTGCAATCGGGGCAGATGCGGCCGGTTTCGGTGGAGTAGACAAAAGCAGTAGATTTCATGCGAGTCAATCTGTACCTAGATTTAATCTAATGTCCATTTACCCTCTTTGACGAAGACCTTCAGTACGGCTCTGCCGTTTGAAGACAAAATATATCCAGTGGAGGTTATCCTCTGAATCAAAGCTGACGAACTCAACTCATCCAAATCACTTTGTATAAAAAAAGTTTTTTCACCAATTTTTTGAACTAACTCACTTACTGATAACTCTTCGCCTTTACTTAAAGCAGTTAATATTTTCAACTTAGAACGAGTGAGTGACCTGTTTTTTTCTTGAATATTTGAATGATTTCCTGATAGCCTTATTAACGTATCTCTATCGGACTTGGTTGTTTGCGAATCAGAAACATCTCTTTCAGATATATTTTCAAATCCCGACCTCAAATGTGTTGGAATAGAAACATTTATATCTACTTGACGATCTTTAATTAATAAGTTTTCAACTGATATTGGCTTATTCGCCTTGAGCGAATTGATCTCATCTTCGGCAGACGCAAGAGCTTGCCTAGCACTATTCAACTCCACTTGCGCATCTGATTCAGCTTGGGATATTTTTGCCAATTGTCCCTCGTAGCTCCTTCTTAACATGTTGGCATCTTCATGTGTGAGAAGGCGCTTTTTCTCAATATTTTTAACGGAATTTGCTAGTGAAATTTGGCGTGCCCTATAGAAGCGTACAACTATATCTGTTACGTAAGGGTAGATAAAAACATAAATTAATGCAGTTAACAGCGGATAAATAAATCCACTTTGCCATGCAATATTCCATTCTGAATACTTCAATTCAATTACAGATAATTTCTCAGGCGCCTTCATGTCACTAAACAGCACAATTAAGAATTTGTAATTCCAGGCTAGCCAACTAAGAATGAAAGAGAACGTAAGAGGATTAGTAGTTCTTTCATTAATCTGAGAAATTAATGATGCCCATATATCTTTAAATTTTTCCATTACACGATCTTTGCTTAATTTGAACGGTTTATGAAGCTAAATTCACATTCTCGCAGCTCGTGAGCTTTAGTACACAAATCAACTTTTACGATAGATAAAGATCATGCTGGCAATGCCTTAGCCAGCCTACTCACACCCTCTTCAATCTTCCCCAAATCCGAAGTCGCATAGCTCAGCCGCAGCGTAGCGTTGTCCGGGTTGTTGGCAAAAAATGGTGCGCCGGGTACAAAGGCTATACCGTGGTCGGGGGCGCGTTTGGCGTAGGCTGTGGCGTCTTGGCTGGTGGGAGTGGTGCTGCCGGGGGTGGGCTGGCCGGTAAGGCGGGTCCAAAAGAACATGCCGCCTTGGGGTGCGGTGTAGGTTAGCGCGTTGCCTAGGTCACGCTGCAGGCAGGCGGCCATAGTTTGGGCGCGTTGGGCGTAGGTGCTGCGCACGTTGGCCAGGGCTTTGTCCAAGCGGCTGTGTGCGCCGTCTTTTAGCTGCAGGTAGTTGGCGCAGATGGCTTGGCTGAGGTTGCTGGTGTGGGCGTCGCTAAACTGTTTGCACATGACGGCTTTGGCCAGCAGCTCTTGCGGGGCGATCATCCAGCCTACGCGCAGGCCGGGGCTTAGCACTTTGCTAAAGCTGCCGCAGTAGGCCAGGTACGGCTTAGCCTCAGGCACGTCGTTGGCCAAGGCCATGATGCTGGGGGGCGGTGGCTGGTCAAAGTACAGCTCGCCATACGGGTCGTCCTCCACCACCAGCACTTTGTGTTCTACGGCCAGCTGCAAGACTTTTTTGCGGCGCTCTAGCGGCATCATCGCGCCGCTGGGGTTGCCGAAGCTGGGGATGAGGTAGACCAGCTTGGGTTTGTGTTGGATGATGAGTTTTTCTAGCTCATCTACGCGCACGCCGCCTGCGTCGATGGGGGCGCTGATAAGGTCTGCGCCGTAGAGCTTGAAGCACTGGATGGTGGCTAAAAAGGTGGGGCCTTCGACGATGACTTTGTCGCCGGGGCTGATCATGGTTTTGCCGATCAGGTCTAGCGCTTGCTGGCTGCCAGTGGTGGTGATGAGGCCGTCGGGTTGCACGCTAATGCCTTTGGCGGCCATGTGGGCGGCAATGCCTTCTTTAAGCGGGCCCCAGCCCTCGGTGGGGCCGTATTGCAGCACGGCCTTGGCGCCCCATTGGCCTTCGTCATTCAGCGCTTTGGCGGTGGCCTCGCGCACGCCTTCCAGGTCAAACAGCTCGGGGTCTGGAAAACCGCCTGCAAAGCTGATGATGCCGGGGCGGCCCAAGAGCTTAAAAATCTCGCGGATGGCGGAGGTGCTGACGTTGTCTAGGCGGGAGGCGAATTGCATGATGGGTTTACTTTAAAAGTTAATTAAAAGGTAATGCTTACATTGTCGCAAGATATTGGGCGGTTTTATTGCGTTTGCACGCTTGCAAGCTGCTTGGCTTGCAGATATGCTGCGTTTTTTGCAGGAACCATTGCTATGACCCCATCTACCGCCCCGCGCCTGACGGCGCAAGATTTTGACCAAGAGTTACTGGTGCTGTTTGACGCCTATGTGCACGGCGGCATTGACCGGCGCGGCTTTTTGCGTGGGGCCGAAAAGTTTGCCAAAGCGGGCGTTACAGCGGCAGGCCTGCTGGCTGCATTAAGCCCCAACTTTGCGCGCGGCCAACAGGTGCCTAAAGACGATGCACGGTTGAAGATAGAAGTAGTGTCGTTTGCATCGCCGCAAGGCACGGGCACGGTAAAAGGCTATTTGGCGCGGCCTGCCAGCGCTGGGGCTAGCAAGCTGCCCACCATTTTGGTGGTGCATGAAAACCGGGGCCTGAACCCGCATATTGAGGACATTACCCGCCGCATTGCGCTAGACGGCTACATGGCGTTTGCACCGGATGCGCTTACGCCGCTGGGCGGCTACCCGGGCGATGAAGACAAAGCCCGCGAGGCCTTTGCCAAGCTGGACCAAAGCAAAACGCGGGAAGACTTTGTGGCTGCTGTGGACTGGCTGAAAGCGCGGCCCGATACGACTGGCAAGATTGGCGTGACGGGCTTTTGCTATGGCGGCGGCATAGCGCACATGCTGGCTACGCGGCTGCCAGACTTGGCAGCGTCAGTGCCCTTTTATGGCAACCACCCGGCTGCAGGTGATGCGGCCAAGGTAAAAGCGCCGCTGCAGATTCACTTTGCGGGGGTGGACGAGCGCATTAACGCGGCCTGGCCCGCGTATGAGGCAGCGCTAAAAGCTGCTGGGGTGAAGCACGAGGCGCATACCTATGCGGGCACCCAACACGGCTTTAACAACGACACTACGCCGCGCTACGATGCAGCGGCAGCCAAGCTGGCTTGGGAGCGGACGATGGCGTTTTTTAAGCAGCATGTAAAAGCTTAGTCGCCTTTTAGCTAAATGCCACCTCCAGCCGGGGCAGCGGTGCGTCAAAATCTGCAGACCAGGTTTGGCCAGAAGCTACGGGCCAGGCATCGGTCCAGGTGCCGGTGGTTATGACGTCGCCGGGTTGCAGGTCGGGCGCGCCGGGGCACTGGCGCAGCTCTTGCACGAAGTGCAGTAGGGCTTGCAGCGGGTCGTCTAGCACGGCGGTGCCTGCACCGCTGTCTACCACTTTGGCATCTTGGGTAAGGCGCACGGTAGTGGCGGCTAGCACGGCGCACAGCTCTTTGGCGTTGGTTGCTATCTGCCGCACCGGTAGTTTTTTGCCCACCAGCAGCCGTGCGTGCAGGCTACCGTCAGCGATAGCGTCTGCGGCTACAAACTTCCAGTCTTTTTGATGTGACTGTACTATTTCAAAGCCGGGTGCGATCCAGTCGATGCTATTGAACAAGTCTTCCAGCGATGCGTTGGCTGGCGGCGTGGCACGCATGCCAAACACAGTTTCTGGCTCTATGCGGGGCTGGCAAATGCCTGCCAAAGCTAGCGTACCTTGCCCTTCACAAAACTGCAGCGTGGTGGTGTACACCGTACCCCAGATAGGCGCAAATACGTTGTAGCGCGGCCAAATGCTGCGGTTGGTAAAACCTATTTTGTAGCCGCGCGGCGCCTCGCCCCGCGCCATGCGCAGAGCGCGTACCCCCAGGGCATGTTGGTAGGCGGTGGGAGTGTCCAGCCCGGTAGGAGTGGGCCAGAGTTGCGCGGTGTCATAGTGGGAAAGTAGGGCTTGGGGTGTCATGGTGCGGCCTCCTAAAGCTGTATCTTGTCACAAACTTTTCGATGCCGGAATTAATAAAATGCGGGCCGACATGAGCGAGTCTGTAGAAAACGAATGGCTGTGCGCCAAGCTGCTGGTTGAGTCAAGCTTTGAAGCAGCACATACGGACATGGCGCAGTGTAGCGGGCAAAAGGTGCTGGTGGTAGAGCGTGTGTTTAAAACCATTCGCGCAGGCGTGACGGCGCAAGCCCGGCGCGTTATGGACAACCTGTAACAGCAGCTACGTACAATCGACTGCATGAATGTGATTGAACTGATAGAACAAAGCGCCGCCCAGCTGGAAGCTGGGGGCGTGGGCTACGGACATGGCACGGCCAATGCGTTTGACGAAGCCGCCTGGTTAGTGCTGTGGACACTGAAACTGCCGCTGGATGACCTGGATTCAGTAGCAAATAGGCCTGTAAGCCAAGAGAATATCGCGGCGACAGCTACTATTTTAAGAGCACGTATTGAATCGCGCAAACCGGCCGCGTACCTTACCCAAGAGGCCTGGCTGCAAGGTGTGCCGTTCTACGTGGACGAGCGGGTAATAGTGCCGCGCAGTTTTATTGCCGAGTTGCTGGCCGATGGCGGCATTGATGCGTGGCTTGATCACAACACATTGAAAGTATTAGACTTGTGCACCGGCAACGGCAGCTTGGCTGTGCTGGCAGCCATTGCCTATCCCGATGTGATGGTCGACGCCGCTGACATCAGTCTGGATGCTTTGGCAGTGGCACAGATCAACATCAATAAGCACGCGCTGAGTGGCCGCATTAAAACCATCGAATCAGACGGCTTGGCGCACTGCGCTGGCCCGTATGACTTGATACTGTGCAACCCGCCTTACGTTAATAGCCAGAGCATGGCCGCATTGCCAGCAGAGTATCTGGCCGAGCCGCAGATAGCCTTGGCAGGCGGAGCAGATGGCATGGACTTTATTCGCCCGCTGCTGCGTGAGCTGCCTGCCAAAATGAGTGCCCACGGCGTATTGGTGCTGGAAATTGGCAATGAGCGCGCCTACTTTGAGCAGACGTTTCCCCGCCTGGAAGCTGTGTGGCTAGAGACCAGCGCGGGCGAGAATGCCGTGCTGTTATTGACCCATGAAGCGCTGATCGCAGGTGCACTTGAGGCCGGGCCGCACTGTTAACGTGGTATTTCCATCAATTTTGGTGGCCGACTTAACCCATTTGAACTAGTCCAAATGTAGAATGTGTTTCTGATGATGACACGTCGATACATAAAACGGCGTACACTAATTCATGGATGATAGCGCAGTTCCCATCAAAAAATTAGGCCGTTACGACATTACCCGTGTGCTGGGCAAAGGCGCAATGGGAGTAGTGTACGAAGCGCGCGATCCTAATTTAAACCGCAAGGTCGCGATTAAGACGGTGCGGGTAGACAGCCTGACCAAAGAAGAAGCTGCCGACTACGAGTTGCGCTTTCGCACAGAGGCGCATTCTGCGGCACGCTTGCAACACCCCAATATTGTGAGCGTGTATGACTCAGACCGCGATGGCAACACGCCATTTTTGGTGATGGAGTATGTGCAAGGCGAGGACTTAAAGCATTACCTCGACAGCGGCCAACGCTACACGCTAGAGCAGTCGGTACGGATGATGCGCGACCTTCTCGCCGCCCTCGAGTATGCCCACCAACACAAAATCGTCCACAGGGATATCAAGCCTGCCAACCTGATGATAGAGGCCAATGGCCGAGTCAAGCTGACCGATTTTGGTGTTGCGCGCATACAAGATTCTGGCGAAGCCACGCGGACTCAAGGCGGTATGGTGGGCACGCTCAAGTACATGTCGCCTGAGCAGCTAGAAGGCAAAACTGTAGGTGGCAAGTCTGATTTGTTCTCTGCTGGCATTGTGCTCTACCAGTTGCTGACAGACCGCCGTCCGTTCGATGGCGATAGCTACTTTTCTATCGTCAACCAGATCACCAACCAAAATCCGCCTGCGCCAAGCAGCATTAACCAAATGCTGCCACCCGCACTGGACGCGGTCGTGGCCAGAGCATTGGCCAAAGATAAAACGCAACGCTTTGCCACTGCACAGGATTTTTCGACTGCGCTGCAAGCGGCTGCCCGCCGCGCTGACCAAACGATTGTCCCTACGGAAAATCCATACAAGACCGTCGATCCGTACGGCACCAGCTCGTTGGAACGCAGCGGCTCTACGGTAAGCCATACATTAAGCAGCTCCGGAAGCACTGTGACCCAAGAGCTCGAGCTGGTGTATTGGAAAGATGTGAAGGAAAGCGACGATCCACACGACCTGGAAGGCTTCATCAAGCGCTTTCCTGGTGGTGTGTATGCCGACTTGGCCAAACGGCGACTTAAACGTATCGTAGACAGCATGGCGGCTAGAGGTGATGGTCTGTATGAGCGCACTTTTAGCGAGCCTGGGCCTGAATCCACGGCGCCGCCATCCGCCCCTGCGCCGCAATCTCATTCCACCTCGACGTCGGTATCGGCCATATTGCCTTCGCCCAACTTGCGTTTGGACGACGACCCTACGCTACCCGGCCTGCTAGATTCGCAACCCGCAGCTCTGGTGCCCGCAGCTCTGGTGCCCGCAGCTTTTGAGCCTATCCCAGACAGTCTTGATTATTCGCCCGAGGCCACGCTCGTGCAAAAATTCAATCAGACGGATCTCCTGAAATCAGAAACTACCGCTTTAGGGACTGACGCGGAATCGACAGTATTGATAGCGCCTTCTGCCAAGAAGTCTTCAGAGAAAAAATCTCTTGAAAACATGTCTTTTAAGGCGGCTTTGCAGGGTAACGCACCTAAAGCGGTCGAACCGGTTTTGCCTCACACCAGAGCGCCGGCACTGGAAGAAAAGCCTGCCTCCGCAGTTCGAGATGCCACTCAGTCTGCAACTGCATCGGTCGCATCTGCAGCTATCGAACCTGCGCCGCGGCGCCAAACCGGTTTACTGGTGGGTGTTGCAGCCGCTGTCGTGGCCGCTGTCGCGGCATTTGCATGGCTAGGCTCGGGCCCAAAAACAGACTCTTCGGCCATGCCAGCCAACGCGCCAGCGCTCAGCGCGTCGGCGGCTTTACCCAACACATCTCCCAGTGCTGCAGATGCATCTAATCCAACGGCAGCGCCCGGTGCATCTCCCGCGGCAGACGCCGTCCTCAGTGCTACATCCATCGCCAGCCAAAGCCCGGCCTTCCCCGCTAGCGCCACGGCAAGCGTGGAAGAGGCGGCAAAAGCCAAGGCCAAGGCCGCTGCATCAGGCGCTTCGGCACCGTCGGCATCTGCCTCTGTGGCAGCGGCGGCTGCATCGGCTGCGTCAGCGGCCAGGGCAAGCCGCGCGCAGGCACTTCGCGACGCGGCCTCGGCACGCTCCTCAATTTCTGGCACGTACACCACCAGCACACCGACGGCTGTGGCCCCCTTGTCCAGTAGCCAAAGTGCCAATGATGCTGTCCAGCAGAACGCCAGTGCCGCCAAGCCAGCAGCGGCCGAGCGCCCCAAAGACGGCGCACCGTCGAGCCCTAACGACGCTTGCAAAGATCGGGTGTTGTTTGGCTATGCGTCCTGCATTGGGGAACAATGCGCCAAATCGGTCTTCTCCAAGCACCCCATTTGCGTCGAGCGCCGTGAGCAAGATGAGCGGCGCAAGGCCGCGGAACAGTTGCGCTGAGTTATTTCGCCGATAATAGGGGTAACCCTTAGCAGCGCTCTGCTGTATGCGCCTTTAGGCCTTTCATGATCACCCTTAAAAATATTACCCTGCGCCGCAGCGCTAAAGTGCTGCTCAACGCGACCACATTGACCATCAACCCCGGCGAAAAACTGGGCTTGGTGGGGCGCAACGGCGCGGGCAAGTCCAGCCTGTTTGGCTTGCTCAACGGCACCTTGCACGAGGACGGCGGCGACTACTACATGCCCACCCAGTGGCGCATGGCCCAGGTAGAGCAGAACATGCCCGAGACCGACGACAGCGCCACCGACTTTGTGCTGCAGGGCGACACCCGTCTAACCGAGCTACGCGCCGAACTCGTCAAAGCCGAAGAAGCCCACGCCTTGGATCCGGACGACATCGACGCGGGCATGGCCATTGCCCACGCCTACACCGACCTGGCCGACGCGGGCGAACACGATGCAGTGCCACGCGCGCAAGCTCTGATTTTAGGCCTGGGTTTTAAAAGCCACGAGCTGCAAGAGGCTGTCAACAGCTTCTCGGGCGGCTGGCGTATGCGCCTGCAACTGGCCCGCGCGCTAATGTGCCCCAGCGACCTGCTACTGCTGGACGAGCCCACCAACCACTTGGACCTGGACGCGCTGGTTTGGCTGGAAGCGTGGCTTAAACGCTACGCAGGCACGATGGTCGTCATCAGCCATGACCGTGAGTTTCTGGACGCGGTGACCAATGTCACCCTGCACATTGACGCCGGCAAGCTGGTGCGCTACGGCGGCAATTACAGCAAGTTTGAAGACATGCGCGCCGAGCAACTGGAGCAGCAACAAGCAGCGTTTGGCAAGCAGCA
>JAYWHJ010000062.1:0-4456 GCA_043777795.1 Polaromonas sp.
GTGACGCGGGCGCGCAGTTGCACGTCCAGCTGGAGCTTTTCGCGCGGTAGCAAATCGGTAGCGTCCCGCGCGGTGAGTATCTGGGCTATCGCGCGTTCAGCGTCCAAAATGCTTTTGCGCTGCACCTCGGTGGGGTGGGCGGTGAGCACGGGGGATATGAAGGCCTGCGACAAGGTCTTGGCAATCCCTTTGCTGGTGTGACCGCTGGCGCGCAGGCGGGCAAAAGCCGCGTCCAGGCTGCCGTCTTGCACGTCGCCACGCTGCTCGTGCACGGCGCGGCGGCGGATATGGTGTCGGTCTTCGGCCAGATTGGCCAGATGGCTGAAGTAGGTAAAGGCACGAATGACGCTGACGGTTTGCTCATTGGAGAGCGATTTGAGCAATTTTTTCAGGCCCTCCTGGGCGGTCTCATCCGCGTCGCGTCGAAAGGCCACGCTGAGCTTGCGAATCTGCTCTACCAGCTCATAGGCCGCAGCTCCGTCTTGCTCGCGGATCACGTCGCCCAAAATTCGGCCTAACAGGCGAATATCTTCCAGCAATGGGCGCTCTTTGTCTTTTTTACTCACTGAAGCGGAGGCAAGCGGTGTGACAGCAATCGTTTTAGGCATAGTTTTAAGCACAGTTTTAGGCGCTGAAATGGGCGCAGTACGCAGCCTACATGCTAGCATTGGTCACAGAGTAATGATTACAGATTGGTTACGAGTCAATGGCTACGCTTTTTTTGAAGATCACCATCGCCACCCGCGAAAGTCGCCTGGCCCTGTGGCAGGCTGAGCATGTGCAGGCACGGTTGCGGGCTCTGGGCCACACGGTCAACCTGCTGCCCATGACCACCCAAGGTGACCAAATTTTAGACCGCGCATTGAGCAAAGTCGGCGGCAAAGGCCTGTTTGTGAAGGAGTTGGAGACCGCGCTGTTCGATGGCCGCGCCGACATTGCCGTGCACAGCCTGAAAGATGTGCCAATGGAGATGCCCGATGGCTTTGCTTTGGCCTGCGTGATGGAGCGCGAGGATCCGCGCGATGCGCTGGTGTCGCCGCATTACCCCTCGCTGGATGCCTTGCCCCAAGGCGCAGTGGTGGGCACCTCCAGCCTGCGCCGTGTGGTGCTGCTGCAAACACTGCGGCCCGATCTGAAGATAGAGCCCCTGCGCGGCAACTTGGACACCCGGCTGCGCAAGCTCGACGAAGGTCAGTATGCAGCTATTGTTCTGGCCGCGGCAGGCCTGAAACGTTTAGGCCTGGGCCACCGTATCGCCCAAACCTTTGAACCCGAGCAGATGCTGCCCGCCGCAGGGCAGGGCGCACTGGGCATTGAGATTTGCAGCGGACGCGGTGATTTGCTGGCCGCGCTAGCGCCGCTGGCCCATGCGCCCACCTGGACTGCAGTGAGCGCCGAGCGCGAGGTGAGCCGTTCTATGGGCGGCAGCTGCTCGATGCCCCTGGCCGCCTTTGCTGTGTGGCAGGGTGCCCAGTTGCACCTGCGCGCTGCCTACGGCGACCCGGATGGCGCAAGGCCTTTGGCGCGCGCGTTGGGCGATGCGGCAGTGGTGGATGCAGACCAAGCCCGCACTCTGGGTGCGCAGGTGGCTGCGCGGCTGAAGGCGTCAGCAGCGTAAACCGCTATGTCCGCCATGCCACGCGCTATCGTCACCCGACCAGCCGGTCAGGCGACGCAGTGGGTCGCTGGGCTCGCAGTGCAGGGCATTGCGGCGCAGAGTTTTCCGCTGATAGACATTACCGATGCGCTCAGCCCTGAGCAGCGACAAGCTTTGCACCTGCGCGCAGCGCGGGCAGATGTGTGCATGTGGGTCAGTGGCAATGCTGTAAGCTACTTTTTTAGGCTAAATCAGGCTTTGGCGCAACAAAATACTGCGGGAGCAGCTATAAATAATGTAGTGAAAAATACCGCGGTAAGGCACTGGGCAACCGGCCCGGGTACGGTGGCGATCCTGGTACAGCATGGCGTACATGCAGCGCAGATTGACGCACCCGATGCCAACGCGGCCCAGTGGGACAGCGAGGCCCTGTGGCAGCTTGTGGCAGGGAAAATCCAGCCTGGCAACACGGTGCTGATCCTGCGCGGCAGCGATGTAGGAAGCCCCAGCGCTAGCCGCGACTGGCTGGCCAACCAGGTGCGCGCAGCCGGTGGTGCAGTAGAGTTCGCCGCCGTGTACGAGCGCCGCGCGCCCCAGTTCAGCGCTGCTCAGCTTGCTTGGACGCAGCAGGCCGCAAAGGATGGCAGTGTCTGGGTCTTTAGCAGCTCACAAGCCGTTACGAATTTGCCTCTAATTGAAAATGGTTGGTCGCATGCCAAATGCATAGCCACCCATGAGCGCATAGCGCAAGTCGCGCGCGCCAAAGGGTTTGCTGTTGTTTGCACGTCACGCCCTGCTATGGAAGATGTGGTGCGGTCTATAAAATCCATGTCATGACCGAGCCGCTGAGCACCCCCACCGCCCCACCGACAACGCTTGCTGCGCCGGCAGTGGTGCGTGCCGCGCTGCCTAAGCTCACCATTTCTCTAATAGCTGCTTGCGCAGTTGCCCTGGGAGCCAGTGGCATGTTGTGGACCAAACTGACCCACATTCAAGAAACTCTTGCCCGGCAAAGCGCAGATGCGATAGCGCTGTCTGTAGAGGCCAAAACCTTGGCCAAAGCTGCGCAAGACACCGTGCGCGAAACCGCCTCGCGCCAAACCGTGATGGAATCCAAAGTGAGTGAGGTGGCGATGCAGCGCAGCCAGCTTGAGGAGCTGATGAAAAGCCTGTCCCGCTCCCGCGATGAAAACCTTGTGGTGGATATTGAATCAGCCCTGCGTCTGGCACAGCAGCAGGCTAGCCTCACCGGCAGCGTAGAGCCTCTGCTGGCCGCTCTGCGCAGCGCCGAGCAGCGCATCGCCCGCGCCGCCCAGCCCCGCCTGAACCCCTTGGTGCGCGCCATTAACAAAGACATTGAACGCATCAAAGCGGCGCCTCTGGCCGATACCCCCGGTTTGCTGGTCAAACTGGACGAACTGATACGCATGGTGGACGACTTGCCACTGGCCAATGCAGTGGCACAACCGAGTAATACTGCTGCAGTCAAAGCGGCGATAGCCAACAAGCCCACTGGCAAAACCACCGACAAAGCCGTTGACAAAGCTGCCAGCGCTAGTGCTGCAGTAGCCAGCACGCCAGCAAACCCCTTAACCCCTTGGCCTCAATGGTTGCAAAACATCGCCGGTGCAGTGCGCGACGAGGCGCGCGGCTTGGTGCGTGTAAGCCGTATTGACTCCCCCGAGGCCGCGCTGTTGTCCCCCGAGCAGAGTTTTTTTGCACGCGAAAACTTAAAGCTCAAAATCTTGAACGCCCGCCTGGGCCTGCTAGCGCGCCAGGCAGATTCGAGCCGCGCCGACCTCGAGCAAGCCTCTGCCACCCTCACCAGATACTTTGATGGCAATGCGCGTCCCACCCAGCAGGCGCAGTCGGTGCTGGCGCTGTTGCAGTCGCAAGTCAAAATCATTGAGCTGCCGCGCATTGACGATACCCTGGCCGCACTTACCACCGCAGCCGCCGGCCGCTAGCAGCACAGAGTAGCTCACACCCATGCGCGCCGCTTTGTGGTTTTTAGCAATCTTTGCCGCAGCAGTGGGCATCGCGCTGTTTGCATCCCAACCCGACGGCACGGTCACCTTCTTTTGGCCGCCGCACCGGGTAGACATTTCGCTGAACTTGGTGTTGTTGTTGTTGCTATCTGCCTTCGTGTTGTTGCATTTTGCACTGCGCGCTGTTGCCGCCCTGCTGGAGCTGCCCAAGCGTGCCAAGGCCTGGCGCGCCACCCAGCGCGAGCGCGCCATGCACAGCGAGTTGAATGAAGCGATAGCCCACCAATTGGCCGGGCGCTTTAGCCGTGCACGCAAGTTGGCTGAGACCTCCGCCCAGCATGCCGCCAACTTGGGCAGTGCCGTGCCCCAAACGTCACAAGTCAAGGTGATGGCCCATTTGCTAGCCGCAGAGGCTGCCCAGTCACTGCAAGATCCCGCTGGGCGTGACGCACAGGTACAAGCCGCGCTGGACGTAGCCCTGCCCAAAAGCGCGGCCCATATCCACGAAGGTGTGCACTTGCGCGCCGCCCGCTGGGCGCTAGACGATCGCGATCCCAGCGCTGCGCTGGGGCGTTTGGCGACTCTGCCACAAGGTACCCAGCGTCGCACTTTGGCCCTGCGGCTCAAGCTGCGCGCAGCCCGCCAAGCCCACCGCAACGCTGACGCGCTGGACACGGCCCGTCTGCTGGCCAAGCACGGTGCATTCTCGGCCGCCGCTGCGCAAAGCATGGTGCGCAGCTTGGCTACCCACACTCTTACCGATGCGCATGATGCTCAGCAGATCCTGCGCGCCTGGGACAGCCTGACCGCTGCGGAGCGTGCGCAGCCCGAGGTAGCCACCCACGCGGCCCTGCGCTTGGTCAATGTGTCG
>JAYWHJ010000063.1:0-12578 GCA_043777795.1 Polaromonas sp.
GCGCCAGCAGCTACCAAAAATAGAGCTACCACTACGCCTCGGCCGCGCCGCGCGCTAGCGCCCAAACCCTTGAGCGTTTGCGCCAAAGGCAAGCTTTGCGCCGCGCGTGCAGGCCACCATGCGCCCACCAGGGCGGCTGCAATGCCCAGCGCGCCGTACACCATAGCTGCCAGCCAGCTCCATTGCAGCGATGGCACAGTGCCAGCAAAGTAGCCACCGCCCAAGTCGCCGCCCAGCAGGCTCATGGCCAGGGCGGCTAGACCGGTACCTAATGCAATACCCAAAGCGCTACCGACCACGCCCAAGGCGGCAGCCTCCAGCAACACCAATTGCAGGCGCTGGCGTGCCGTTAGCCCCAGCACGCCGAGCAGGGCCATTTGCTGCGCGCGCTTGGCCACGCTGAGGGATAGCACCGAGAACACCAAAAATGCTCCAGTAAACAGCGCCACCAGCGCCAGCACGGTCATGTTTACCCGGTAGGCGCGCGACAAGTTACCTATTCGCTGCTCCGCATCGCCCGGCGCCAGCGCCTGCACTTGGGCAGGTAGGGCCAGCTCGCGCAGCAAGGCGGCTTTGTCGGCACCGGGGGCCAGGCGCAGGTCGATGCGGCTGAGCTGCCCTTGCAGGCCAAACATGTCTTGCGCCGCGCCAATGTCCATCACCGCCAACGCGGGGCCCTGCGCCGCCACGGTGCCTGCTACCTGCGCTGCGCTGATTTGCAAACCGGTAATGATGTCAATACGCTGCGCCTTCACCAAGCTGCGTGCGGCTGCGTTGATGAACACTGTGTTGGGCTCAAACAGGGTAAATCGGTGGTCGACGGTATCCTGCACCGATACTGCGTCCGCCGCTAAACCCTTGCCAATACTCTCCAGCGGTGCAGCATTGTTAGCCGGCTTATTGGGTTGAGGCATCAAGGCCGGTGACAGGCTGGCCGCGACCAGGGCATCCAGCCCCACCACTTTCAATGCCTTCTTTGCGCCCTGAGCATCCAGCGCATAAGTGCTCACCTCCAGCACCGGGCTGGCCACTTCCACGCCAGGGTGTTGGGCCACGCGGGCGTAAAGGTCTTCATTCAAGTTGCCGCTGGCGGCACGCAGCTCTACATCCGGTTGGCCATTCACAGCGCGCACCGCGCTAGAAAATTCACTCAGCGCACTGGCGTTGATCAAATGCACCGCAAACGCCAACGCCACCCCTAGCATGATGGCCACCACCGCCGCCGCACTGCGCCACGGTTGATGCAGCACCTCGCGCCAAGAGAAGGTGTGCAGCAGGTTCAGCATAGACGAGTCACACGGCTATACCATCGGCAGTCAAATGCAGCACGCGGTCGGCCCGCGCTGCTGCGGCCTCGGAGTGAGTGACCAGTACCAGAGACGCTCCGTGCTCGCGGGTTTGCGTTATCAGTGCGTCCATGGTGCGGGCGGCGGTGGCAGGGTCGAGATTGCCGGTGGGTTCGTCGGCCAGCACCAGAGGTGGGCGGTGCACCATGGCACGGGCAATCGCCACGCGCTGCAGTTGCCCACCAGAGAGCTGCTGGGGCAGGCGCGCGCCCAGGCCGTCCAGGCCCACCGCGCTGAGCATTTGCGCTACGCGCGCATGCACCACCGCTTTGGGGGTAGACAGCAGCATCAGTGGCAAACCGACGTTTTGCGCCACGTCCAAATGTGGCAATACATGGAAAGCCTGGAACACAAAGCCCACCGCTTGCCTGCGCCACACGGCCAGTTGCTCGGGGTTCATGCTGTCCAAGTTGGCATCGCCTACCTGCACGCTGCCGGTGTTCCAGTTGTCCAGCCCGGCCATGCAGTTGAGCAAGGTGGACTTGCCCACGCCAGACTCACCGACGATGGCTACAAACTCACCAGCATGTACCTGCAGTGAGACGTTTGCAAACACGGCGACGTCGCCATAGAGTTTGCTTAAATTGTCGATCTTCAAAGTCATGCGCCTACTTTCATAGCCACGACTGTACCAAGCCCAGCACGGCCTGGGCTGCGTCGGGTTGATCGCAGGCCACGACATGGCGCTGAGGCATGCTGCGCATCCAGGTGATCTGGCGTTTGGCCAACTGGCGGGTGGCGAAGACGCAGCGCTCTTGCAGCTGTGCGGCGGGGAGTGCGCCGTCCAGCATCTCCCAGGTTTGCCGGTAGCCCACGCAGCGCATGGAGGGCAAGTCCAGGTGCAAGTCGCCGCGTGCGCGCAAGGCTTTTACCTCGTCCACCAAGCCGCCATCGAGCATGGTGCCCAAGCGCTGGGCAATGCGTGCGTGCAGCCAGGCGCGCTCAGTGGGCTCCAGGCTGACCATGGGGGCGTTGGGCCTTGCTACGCTATCAGTAGCTTCTCGCGAGATTAAATGATGCGCTGAGAGGCTTTTTCCTGTGCAATAGTAGACCTCCAAAGCACGCTGAATACGTTGCGAGTCGTTGGGGCTCAGCCGCGCGGCGGTGATGGCGTCTACCTGTGCTAGCTGGGCGTGCAGCGCGGGCCAGCCTTGCGCTGCGGCCTGCGCGTCGATCTGCGCGCGGATGGCCGGGTTGGCCGGGGGCATAGCATCAATGCCTTGCAGCAGGGCTTTGAAGTACAGCATGGTGCCGCCCACCAGCAGGGGCAGCTTGCCGCGCGCACTGATCTCGCCAATAAGCCGCGTCGCATCCGCTACGAACTGCGCTGCGCTGTAGCTTTGCAGCGGGTCAAGGATGTCAATCAAATGGTGCGGCACCTGTGCCAGCTCGGCGGGCGTGGGTTTGGCGGTGCCAATGTCCATGCCCCGGTACACCAAGGCGGAGTCTACGCTGATGATCTCTGCCGGTACATGCTGCGCTATGCGTAGCGCAGCCGCAGTTTTGCCACTGGCGGTGGGGCCTGCCAGGCAGATATAAGCGGGGAGCGAGGAGGACTTAGTGTAGGGGTTGTTCACCATAGCGCTGCACCAAAATCCAAGCCACCAATGCCAGCAGTACGGCCCAAAACGCCACACCATAGGCCAGCGGGCGGGTGCTGCCGTCGATATGCGTGCCCAACCACGCCCCCATGGCAAAGGCCGCCAGCATCATCATAAAACCCGCCAGCGCCGCCGCCGCCCCTGCCGCTTGCGGAAACGCCGCCGCCGAGCCCGACTGCCCGCAAGACTGGTGCACCCCATGCCCCAGCATGCACAGGGAGAGCGGCAGCACCATGGCCCACAGCGTTTGCACGCCATTGGCAGCCAGCAGCGCCAGCACAATGCCGCCGCTGAGCGTGAGCCAGCTGGCCAGCCATACAGTGCGCTGCACGCTGTAGTGCGTGAGCAAACGGCGGCACATGAAGGTACCTCCAATGTAGATAAAAGACATGCAGGCCATCACCAACCCGTACTGTGTTTTAGACAAGCCCAGTACTTTGATAAACACAAACGCCGAGCTGGCCAAAAACGTGAACAGCACGCCGTAGGCTGTCGTGGTCAGCAGCGCATAAGCCCAAAATGTAGGGTGACGCAAAATCTCGCCCCAAGTGCGCAACAAGGTGAGCGGTTGCAGCGCCAACGGGTTGCGCACCTTGAGCGTTTCTTTAAACCGCAGCAGCACCAGCGTGAGCGCCACCAGGCTGAACACTGTCAGCGCTGCCATGGCAGAGCGCCAGCCCCATACATCACTCAGCAGCCCACCCAGCGGCGCGCTGCAGCAGGCAATCAGCCCCAAGCCGGACAAGCCCTTGCTCATCACCCGCGCGCCCTCTACCGGTGCATACAGGTCGCGCGTCATGGCCCGTGCGCACATCACCGCTGCGCCCATGGCCACGCCTTGCAGTGCGCGCCAGGTGATCAACAGCTCGATGCTGCTGGCAAACACCACGCCCAGCGAGGCCACTGTGTAGGCGGCCAGCCCGGCAATCAAAATCGGCCGCCTGCCATAACGGTCACTCAGTGGCCCCCAGACCAGCTGAGAAAAACCAAAAGCCAGCAGCAAAGCGGTGAGGGTCAACTGCCCCTGCCCCACGCTTGCGCCAAACCCGTCGGTAATGGTCGGTAGCGCGGGCAAATAGAGATCGGTGGTGATGGGCTGGATACCCAGGAGAAGGCTGAGAAAGAGTACGACGAGGCTTGGCTGCATATATCTGCCAAGCGTAGCAGATTCAGGCTTGGGTCTTTGGCTTGGGTGTATAGAACCAGTCACCTGTCCGCGGGCAGCTTCGGGACGCTCTATTCGCTATATTATTAATAGCTTCTCCCGCAATATTCTATTGGGCTATAGCCCGATGGGTATATGAAATGGCATAAACAATCTGCGGCCATAAAAAAACCGCCCAGCGCATGGCGCGTGGGCGGTTGGAGCAGCCAGAAGGCAACGCAGTTTAAATCGTATCAATAAAACTGCGCAGCTTGTCTGATCGGGTAGGGTGCTTGAGCTTGCGCAGGGCCTTGGCTTCAATCTGGCGGATGCGCTCACGGGTCACGTCAAACTGTTTGCCCACTTCTTCCAGCGTGTGGTCGGTAGACATCTCGATACCAAAACGCATGCGCAGCACCTTGGCTTCGCGTGGGGTTAGGCCGTCCAGAATGTCTTTGACGACATCGCGCAGACCCGCCTGCATGGCGGCTTCCAGCGGGGCGGTGTTGGCACCGTCTTCGATGAAATCGCCCAAGTGGCTGTCGTCATCGTCACCAATCGGCGTTTCCATCGAGATCGGCTCTTTGGCGATCTTCATGATCTTGCGGATTTTGTCCTCTGGGATCTCCATCTTCTCGGCAAGCAAACCAGCATCGGGCTCAAAACCGTGCTCCTGCAGGTGCTGGCGGCTGATGCGGTTCATCTTGTTGATGGTCTCGATCATGTGCACCGGGATACGGATGGTACGCGCCTGGTCGGCAATGCTTCGCGTGATCGCTTGGCGAATCCACCACGTCGCGTAGGTTGAGAATTTGTAACCCCGGCGGTATTCAAACTTGTCCACGGCCTTCATCAGACCAATGTTGCCTTCCTGGATCAAGTCCAGGAACTGCAGGCCACGGTTGGTGTACTTCTTGGCGATAGAGATCACCAAACGCAGGTTGGCCTCGATCATCTCTTTCTTGGCCGCGCGCGAGCCGCGCTCGCCTTCGTTCATGCGCTTGTTGATGTCTTTGAGTTCGTCCAGCGGCACCACTACACGGCGCTGCAGGTCGATCAGCTTTTGCTGAATTTCCTGCACGGGCGGCACATAGCGGCCCATGGTGGTAGACCATGTCTTGCCTGCAGCGGCTTGCTTTTCGATCCACTTGAGGTCCAGCAAATGGGAGGCCACCTTGTGGTTGTTTTTATCGCGACCCGAGAAATCGCGGATAAAGTCGGGCTGGGGGTAGTGGCACTTGTCCACCAAAATGCGGCGCAGCTCGCGCTCTTTTTTACGCACGTCGTCTACTTGGCCGCGCACCAGATTGCACAGCTTTTCAATGCTCTTGGCGGTAAAGCGGATCTGCATCAGGTCTTGCGTGACTGCCTGCTGCGCTTTGATGTAGGCCGGTGTGCCGTAGCCTTCTTTGTCGTAGATTTTGTGCAGCTTTTCAAACAAGCCGCGCAGCACCTCAAAGCGGCGGAAGGCCTCTTGCTTGAGCTCTTCGAGCTTCTTGGTCATGGCCTTGGAGCCGCCCTTGCCGTCGTCGTCGTCGGCTTCGTCGTACTCGTCAAAGTCTTCTTCGGCCACAAAGTCGTCGGCCTCGTTGGGGTTGCTAAAGCCGTCCACCACGGTAGAAATCACGACTTTGCCGTCGGAGATTTCCTGCATCATGTTGAAGACTTCCTGGATCGTGGCCGGGCTGTTGGAGATGGCCTCCATCATTACGTTCAGGCCGCCTTCAATGCGCTTGGCAATCTCAATCTCGCCTTCGCGCGTCAGCAGCTCTACCGTGCCCATCTCTCGCATGTACATGCGCACCGGGTCGGTGGTGCGGCCAAACTCGCTGTCTACAGTGGACAGCGCAGCTTCGGCTTCTTCTTCTGCTTCCTCTACGCTGGCCGCAGTGGGCGCGTTGTTGTTGAGCAGCAGTGTTTCGGCGTCCGGTGTTTGCTCGTAGACGGCCACGCCCATGTCGTTGAGCAGGGAGTGCACTACGTCGAGCGTTTCGGCATCGACCAGCTTGTCGGGCAGGTGGTCAGAGATTTCGCCGTGCGTCAGGTAGCCACGGGTTTTTCCCAAGGTGATCAGCGCTTTAAGGCGCAGGCGGCGCTTGGACATGTCCTCTTCGGACAGCACCGTGTCATCCAGGCCGAATTCTTTCATCAAGGCGCGTTCTTTCGCCTTGGAGAGTTTCATGCGCAGGGGTTTGACTTTTTCTACCGTCTCGCCTTCGACGACAGGCACGGTCTCGGTGATGTCAGCCTCTACATCGCTCAAGTCGATGTCATCGATCTCGGAGGCGCCCTTGGCTTTGGGACTGCGCTTGGCTGCGACAGGCTTGGCGGCAGCTTTGGCAGGGGCAGCCGGCTTGGCGGCTGCTGTTTTAGCGGTTGCAGCAGCAACAGGCGCGCTGGTTTTCTTTTTTGTGTCGTCCACGACGAGAAAGGTTTTGCCTACTTTGGCAGGCGCAGCGGTTTTAACAGGAATGGTTTTAACAGGTACAGAGGATTTCGATGCAGGCACAGGCTTGGCTTTCACGGCAGGTTTGGCTGCAACTTTGGCCTTGGCCTTGGATGGCGCGGCTTTGGGTGCCGGTTTTGCGGCGGGTTTTTTAACGGGCTTGTTGGCCATAAACACCTCAAAATAACGAAACACGAAGATACGCTACCAAGGCGAAAGCCGGAGGCGCAGAAGGGAACGGGGAATCTAACAATCAAGGGGGGTGGGCGATCATTTGGAATGCAGTCCTTGCGATGGTGGCCAAATGAGACGCTAGGGTACTCGGGACCGATACGGAGGTGCTGCTGTCGCGCTTGAATTGCTGTTACATGGATTATACCCAAAAAGCAGCCATCTGGGGCGTTTTTAGCTCGTCAACATGTAACACGCGATGTCTGATTGCAGATTCATGCCAAACGACTTTTGCGCCGCGCTTCGAGTTCTTTAAAGCGTTCAAATTTGACCGGGTCGGCGATTTGGCTGGACAGCTCGCGCATCTCCAGGCTTTCTGCCTCGATTTGCAGCTTGAGCAAAATGTTGCCCAGCTCTTGGGCGTCACTTTCGATGGTGTCGGGTACGGACGCTACCATTTTGTGGGCGACACGCTCGTGGCTGTGACCACGCAGGCCCTCGCTCAGCGCCCCCCAGGTTTGTGCGCCGTGCTCCTGAATTTGCGCGTCTAGCCAGGCAAACAGTTCGCCGTGGGGGGCGGGCAGCTCGCACAGCAGATGGTGTTCGGCGTTGGACAGATGCTGCCAAGCGGGGTTATCTAGCAGCAGGATTTGCAGGGCGCGGTCGGCCCGGCTGGTGGGCGCTGCCCGGCCGGGTAGGGCGCTAGGACGCAGTGATGCGGTGTAGCCTGCGCTGCTGGCGGTTTTTCCGCCCGGCCTGTCCCATTTGTTGCCAAAGCGTTTGCCCTTGCTGGGGTCTTCGCCATCGCGGCTGCCAGGCACGTAAGGCGCGTTGCTTGCCTTGCCTGCACTGCGGCCAGATGTATTGGGAGCAGCTTTTGGCAGCCACAAATCGGTCAGCTCGTGCTCTCCCAGCTCTACCAAGTTGGCGATTTCGCGCAGTATCTGGCGCTTGAGTGTGCCGTCAGGCAGGGGTAGCCACAGGGGCTTGGCTTGGGCTGCAAAGCGCGCCCGACCTTCGGCTGCGCCCATGTCGCAGCCGTCGCGCGCCGCGTCGATCAAAAAGCGTGACAGCGGCACTGCCTCGCTGATGCAGCGCGAGAAGGCCTGCGCGCCATGCTCGCGCACAAAGCTGTCGGGGTCATGCTCGGGCGGCAAAAATAGAAACTTGGCGGTGCGGGTGTCGGTGGCAAAGGGGATGGCGCCGTCCAGCGCCTTGCGGGCGGCGCGCCGGCCTGCCCCATCGCCGTCAAAGCTGAACACCACATGGTCGGTAAAGCGAAACAGTTTTTGCACATGGTCAGTGGTGCAGGCGGTGCCCAGAGTGGCCACAGCGTTGGGAAAGCCCAGCTGGGCCAGCGCCACCACGTCCATATAGCCTTCTGTCACCAGGACAAAGCCGGATTTTTGCAGCGCGGCCCGCGCCTCAAACAGGCCGTACAGCTCGCGGCCTTTGCTGAACACCGGAGTCTCGGGGGAGTTCAAATACTTGGGCTCGCCTTTGTCCAGCACCCGCCCGCCAAAGCCAATGGTCTCGCCTTTGACGTTGCGGATCGGGAACATGACCCTGTCTCGGAACCGATCGTATTTTTTCTTCTCACCGTTCGGGTTGTTGTCGTCTTCGGGCCGCTCGATGACCAGCCCACTCTCGACCAACAGCGGATCGTCGTAGTTGGGGAACACGCTGGCCAGGCTGCGCCAGCCTTCGGGCGAATAGCCCAAGGCGTAGTGCTTGGCTATTTCACCCGTTAAACCGCGCTGGCGAAAGTAGGCCTTGCCGCGCTCCGAGTCTTTCAGGTTGGCGCGGTAGGCGTCGGACGCTTTGAGCAGTACCTCGGTGAGCGAGGCTTGCTGGGTTTTGACCTGTGTATCGCGCGCGCGCTCTTGCGGGCTGCGCTCGTCTTCGGGTACTGGCATGCCCATGCTTTGGGCTAAATCTTTGATAGCCTCGATAAAGCTCATGCCGTTGTGCTCCATCAAGAAGCTGATGGCATTGCCGTTTTTGCCGCAGCCAAAGCAGTGGTAAAACTGTTTGGTGGGGCTGACGCTGAATGAGGGCGATTTTTCGCCATGAAAAGGGCATAAACCAGAGTAGTTGGCACCAGCTTTTTTAAGCTGAACGTGCCTGCCCACGATTTCCACCACGTCTGCGCGGGCGATGAGTTCCTGGATAAAACTGTTGGGAATGGCCACGGATTTTGACGGTCTTTGGGTTGTTAATTCGCTATGCTAAATATAGCTGCTCCCGCAATATTTTGTTGCGCTAGTAGGGTATTTGGCATAAAAATTCGGGCTTTACTGATGTTTCTTCTTTGGTCTGGCTGCGTGAGCCTATTGTGCCGCCTTACGCTGATACTTCCCGGGGGATAGAGCGTGCGCGTGTTGCCCGCACACCGCAGTACCAGAAATCGGTCAATCCGCACACGCTTTATCGTCTGCACTCAAAGTAGTGCGCTACCCGCAGTCCCCGGAAAGACTTTGCAGGAAACTACTGGCGGCGTGCAAAGTGGGTTGCACGCGGTGAGGTGTTTGTCAGCCGACCTGTTTCTGGTGATCCAGCATGAGGGTGGATGATAAATACTTAACCATGCGGGCAGAGAACGCGTCAGACCACTCAATGCACGCGACTTCAGGCACGGCGCTTTTTACCGACCACCGCTTTGCTTGAGCGGCTGGCTTTGCCCGCTTTGGCCACCTTGCTGCCGCGCACCACCTTGCCACCCTTAGCGCTACGCCCAGCCTTGGCTGCCTTGGCCTGCGTGGGCAAATACAGCACCACCGCCTGCTTGGCCTTAAAACTGCCCGACGCGCTGACTTTGTTCCAGCCTGCCACACTGGCCGCGCTGACTTTGTAGCGTTTGGCGATTGACGCCACGGTCTCGGCTTTGCGCAGTTTCACAGACTGTTTGCGCAGCACGATCTCGGGCGAAAAACTCACTTGCCCGTTGTCGGCAATTTGGGTAGACACATCGTTTTGCTGCTTGGCCGAGCGCGGCACCAAAAGGGTGGAGCCGACCTTGATCAGCATGCGCGGGGGGATGCGGTTAATCTCGCGGAACTTGGCCTCGTCCATGCCCACTTGGCGTGCAGCATCGGCGGCTTTCATGGTGCTGGGGGCAGTCCACACTGTCCAGCCGGCGGTTTGGCCGTTATGGATGGCCAGGTTGCGCTCAAAAATTCCGGCGTTGTCCCAGGGCAACAAGATATAGGGCGTACCGGCTTTGAAGATAACCGGTTTGTTGGCCGACGGGTTCAAAGACTTGAAGTCTTCGACCTTGATCTCGGCCAGCTTGGCGGCCAGCGCCACGTCAAGGTCGCGGGTGATGGTGACGCTTTGGAAGTAGGGGTGGTTCGGTATCTCGGGCAGGGTGGCGTTGAACACGGGCGGGTTGGCGACGATGTTTTTCACTGCGAGCAACTTAGGCACGTAGTTACGCGTCTCGTTGGGCATGTTCAGGCTGTTGTAGTCGGTTGGCAAGCCGTCGCGTTGGTTTTTAGCCATAGCGCGGCCTACCGAACCTTCACCCCAGTTGTAGGCGGCCAATGCCAGATGCCAGTCGCCAAACATGCGGTGCAGCTTTTGCAAATAGTCCAGTGCGGCGCGGGTCGAGGCCAGCACATCGCGCCGGTCATCCCGGAACACGCTTTGTTTGAGGGAAAAATACTTGCCGGTGGCGGGCATGAATTGCCACATGCCTGCGGCCTTGGCACCGGACACGGCCTGCGGGTTGAACGCGCTTTCGATGTAGGGCAACAGCGCCAACTCGGTGGGCATGTTGCGGCGCTCCAGTTCCTCAACGATGTGGTAGAGGTATTTGCTGGAGCGCTCAGTCATGCGGCTGATGTATTCAGGCCGGGTCGCGTACCACTTTTCTTGGCTGGTAACCAGCTCGGACTGAAGATCGTTCATGGCAAAGCCACGGCGGATGCGACCCCACAGGTCGGCATCATTGGTTTGGCGCAGCACCGGGATGGGCGGCGGTACTTCTATGGCAACAGGCGGGCTGGCGGGTTGTGCTGGTGCGGTGGCGGCAGCTGTATCCGCTGCGGGGCCGCTAGGCGCGGGCGATGGGGTGGGTAGGGTGCGCTGCAAATCAACCGGGTAGCCGTCCACCTCGACTGTGCGGGCTGCGGACTCTGTGGCTTGGGCCAAGTAGGTTGGCACGGCATCCACGTCTGAACTTGCAGCGGTGCTTGGGAGGTAAGAGTTGGCTTGGTTGGCCATGGCCAGAGGGACGGCCAAAGCGATGGAGAGTGCACACAGCGCAAAGCGCGCTAGCGATGGATATAACGGAGCAGGCAGTTTCATTGAAGGATGTTTTTCCATGCAGACTGGTGGATGACTAAAATTAAGGCTTCATGCCGGGACAACTTGCGTGACAATGCAGCCAGCACGGCATCGGCCAACGCAGGTTAAGCGACAAATGGGGTATTCGGGTTCATGGCTGATCAAATTATAGGTTTGCACGACTGGTTTAACACCCCGCCTGGGCAGTATTTGCTGCAATGGGAGCGCGAGCAGCTGGGTTTGGCCGTGGCAGACGTGTTTGGCTATCATGCCGTGCAGCTGGGCTTGCCCGAGGTAGCCGGTTTGCAGGCCAACCGCATGCCGCACCAATGGCTGGCTGTGTCCCATGTGGGCGATGCTGCCCCCGCGACCGCTTTGGTGACAGATTTTGCGGCTCTGCCTTTTTCTGAAAACAGCCTGGATTTACTGGTGCTGCCGCACGCCCTGGAGTTCAGTGTCGACCCGCATGCCACGCTTCGCGAGGCTGCCCGTGTGCTGGTGCCGGAGGGGCGGGTGGTGATTTGTGGACTGAACCCCACCAGCTTGTGGGGCTGGCGTCAGCGCCGGGCGCGCGCCACCCAACGCCTGGGCTTTGGCAGCTTGTACCTGCCTGATGGCGGCGACTTTATTGGCTACTGGAGGCTGCGCGACTGGCTGCGCCTGCTCAGTTTCGAGGTGGAGTCAGGCAGCTTTGGCTGCTACCGGCCCGCTGTGCGCAGCCAAGCATGGCTAGAGCGCATGGCCTGGATGGACGCGCTGGGCGCGCGTTATTGGCCCATTTTGGGCGCCGCCTATTGCGTCACCGCCGTCAAAAGAGTGCGCGGCACGCGGGTGCTGGGCCCGGCTTGGAAGCGCACACCCAAGATGGCCAGCGCGCCGGTGTCTGTAGCGCCTCGTGCCCATTGCGCAGGGCTGGATTTTGATGTGCATATTGGCCTGTAAGCCAATAAAAAATTGCGGGAATAGCTATAATTTATATAGCATATATTTTTATCCTTTACAAAACAGTTTGCATGAATACGATTGAAATTTACACCGATGGCGCCTGCAAAGGCAACCCTGGCCCGGGAGGCTGGGGCGTACTGCTCAAATCTGGGGGCACCGAGAAAGAGTTGTTTGGCGGCGAGGCCAACACCACCAACAACCGCATGGAAATGATGGCTGTGATCCAGGCGCTGGAGGCGCTCAAGCGCCCCTGCGAGGTGCATTTGTATTTGGACAGCAAGTACGTGCTGCAAGGCATTACCGAGTGGATTCATGGCTGGAAAGCCCGGGGCTGGCGCACGGCATCCAAAGAACCGGTGAAAAACGTGGAACTTTGGCAGCGTCTGGACGCTCTTGTAGCTAAGGGGGGCCACCAGATCGACTGGCGCTGGGTAAAAGGCCATGCGGGCGACCCCGGTAATGAGCGGGCCGACGCGCTGGCGAACAAAGGTGTAGCGTCATTGACCGCAAGGGTCTAAACGCCCATCACCCGAAGCGGCGCTATGTTAACGCGGTGTAAAGTTGCTAGCAGCTGCCGCGTCTGCAAGTGGAAATTACCTAAGGCTAGTGAGCTAACGTCCTGCTACATTTATCCTTTC
>JAYWHJ010000064.1:0-31909 GCA_043777795.1 Polaromonas sp.
TATTTATTGCCGTTTGTATGAGCGAAATCACGATAGATGTGTTGTATGCGATAGAGTAAAACCCCAGCGCTTCCAGACTAAGTAATTTTGAAATTACGATGCGATCTGCCTGACTTAACACTATGGCTGTCAAACCCATTAAGTTCATGCTCAGCGAATATTTCCATATGTTTTTGAGCGCACGTATTTTGAAAAAAGGGAGTATGGAGAGGTTGGGCATTAGCTTGTGGGCGGTCACCAAAAATGCGAAAAGTTCTATAGCTGCACAAATTGCAAACCATGCAAGAAAGGCAATTAGGTCAGGAATGAAAAATAGAACCACTACACCGCCACCCAGGCGCAGAGTATGAGCGCCAGCTTTCAATAAATTCAAAATCTCCATTCGCTGTAAGCCACTGATTACTCCAGAGTAAAAAGCGATTGGCCAGCGCAGCCCTAAATATATAGCAATCACTTCAACGCTAAAGGCGATGGTTTTTGAATCAATTTTAGTGTTCGTTAACCATAGTTGAGTGATCTTTGTTGAGTTAAACCAAAGCAAAAAAGCGACGAGAATGGCGATGAGCCAATACAAAGTGGATGCCGTATTGACAGCATCTGCAGTATTACTCTTTTCATGGCTGTGATCTGAAGATATGATTTTGGTAATAGTGGCAGCTATTCCAAAATCTAACGAGCCAAGCAGCACTTGTAAAACAGTTATGAGTCCTATTAACCCAAATGCCTCAACTCCTAAAATATGTACTTGGACAGGTGTAACCGCAAGCGTCAGTACCCCTTGCCAGCCACTGCCTAAAAAATTAAATAGGATGTTTGACTTTAATTTGGCCATGACAGCGATTTATTGGGATTCCGTTGTTTGCTGCGCGCGCCACCATTCAATGGTGTTTTCGAGGCCTGAATCTAAGTCAAATTTTGGATGCCATCCAGTTTCAGCTAGTTTGGTGGATTCAGCAATCAAAAGAGGGGATTCGTTGCTCGACAAGTTCATCGGTGGGGGTGGGGCAACTTGAATAGAGGGATTGATTTTTTTTGTCACCAAATCCCTCACTGCGCCTAGTGTCACCCCTATGCCTGAGCCAATGTTCACTGGGCCACTAACAGAAGATTCCAGTAGCGCGACAAACGCCGATGCCACGTCCTCAGAATGCAAGTAATCACGAACTAAGTTTGGATTGTTGCATCTCGCGGTTTTTCCGTTCAACATACTGATAATGAACGATGAAACAAGCCGCTGTCGATGTTCATGGGGTCCGTATAAAGAAAAGACGCGTCCCCACGCGCTAGAAAGTTTGGTTTCTTTTGACCACGCAGTTAGTAGCGTTTGAAGTGCGTGCTTGGAGCTGCCGTAAAGTGTACATGGGCGCAGCGGAGTTGTGTCTTCTTTGCATACGCCATACTCCCAATCATATTCTGCGCAGGTACCCGCTCCTACGAAACGTTGTCCACCTGATTGTGTAAATGCTTGGATCATAGCCAGGCTGTTACTTACCCAATTGAAGTTTTCCAGGCTAGTCCAATACAGACCGGGTGTAGTGCACCAAGCAAGATGCAAGAAGTGGGAAGCTTGAACGCGATGAATAAGAGCAATGGCTTCTTGGCCAGAGAGAAGATTTGCTTGATGCCACGTAGCCGCGCTGGCCTCGGGATTTTGAGCCGAAGAACTTATGACATGAACGTCATATCCCTTGGCTGTCAATTGCGAAACGCAATGCCGCCCAATAAAGCCACTGCCACCTGTAACAAGTACTCTCATCACAAGATAAGCAAATGAGGAACAGCAACTACGAACTTACCATCCCATTCGCGAATGTGCTGATTGACTTTTATAACTTCAGTTGCAATGTTCCATGGAAATATAAATACGTAGTCGGGTTTATGCTTGCTAATCTCAGATGGAGCCATTATCGGCAAATGGCTGCCAGGCATATATTTCTTCTGTTTGGCTGGCGCCGCATCGCAAACGAAAGAGATGAGATCCGGTTTGATGCCGGCATAGTTCATCAGGGTGTTGCCCTTGGCAGCCGCGCCATAGCCGACTACTGTTTTGCCCAACTGCTTCTGCTCTAATAGAAATGCGAGTGCATTATTTTTAACCGCATCAGCCTTGACTTGAAAGTTTTGATAGGTGGTTAAATCTTGCATGCCAAATGCCAGTTCTTTAGCCAGCAGCCGATCTACCGACTCAGTTTTTAGATAGGCGGCCTCTTTTCTACATCCATATACTCTTAGGCTTCCGCCATGTGTGCCAAGCGTTTCAACATGCCATACCCGTAGCTGGGCTTTTTCAAAAATATGTTGAACGCAACTTAGCGAAAGATAAGAGTAGTGCTCATGGTAGACCGTGTCGAACTGTGTATGTTTGATCAACTCTAACAAATGCGGAAACTCAAGCGTGACGACGCCCTCTGCCTTTAGCAGAGTTTGAATGCCTTGCGTGAAGTCGTTGATGTCTGGTACATGGGCATAGACGTTGTTCCCCAAAATCAAATCTGCTTCTTTGCCTTGGTCTTTGAGAGTTTTCGCAAGACTCGTTCCAAAAAATTCTTCTATGGTGGGTACGCCAAGTTCTCTGGCGGCGGCGGCGGTACTGGCAGTAGGTTCTATACCTAAACAAGGTATTCCAGCTTGCACAAAATTTTTAAGTAAATACCCATCGTTAGAGGCTAACTCAACTACATGGCTTTGAATTGTCAGGCCAAGTTGCGCTGTGATGGATTCGCAATACTGTTTGGCATGGGTAAGCCAACTGGTGCTGGTAGAGGAAAAGTAGGCATAGTCTTTGGTAAACAAGGCGTCGGCGTTGGCAAAATCTTGGGTTTGTACTAACCAGCATCTATCGCACACATACAATTTGAGTGGGAAAGTAAGCTCGGGCTTGTTGAGGTCTTCCTCACTCAAGTAGGCGTTAGATGGTGGCGCAAATCCTAAATCCAGAAATTTGTGCACAAGCGGAGTTTTGCAGTGTCGGCAGAGCATGGTAATACGCTAGTTTTTGGTGTTGGTTTTAGTGAGATCGGGTACAGCGACTATGCGACTATGCAGCCGATCCCGCTCAGAAATGTCGCCTACCGGCAATGGCCACGAGATGGCTAATACTGGATCATTAAATAGCAGACCGCTTTCGGATTGAGGCTCGTAATGGTGGGTATGTAAATAGAGCAATTCCGTGTCGGGACTGAGAGTTTGAAAACCGTGCGCAAAACCTTCTGGAATTACAAACAACTTTCCATCATTCGCCCTAAGCTCTATGGAGAAATGGCGCAAATAAGTTGCAGATTCTGGTCGAATATCGACCGCTACATCGTAGACGGCACCTCTCAAGCATCGTATGAGTTTCATTTCAGCATGAGGAGATTTTTGAAAATGTAAACCGCGGATTGCCCCTCTTTCGGCCGTGTGTGAATGGTTAATTTGTGCAATCTGCCGATGGCCAAGAACGGGGGATAGACTGCTTGCGCAAAACATGCGCATAAACGCCCCGCGATGGTCTACGCGTGCTGTGCTGTGCGCGATGGCGAGGCCAGCCAAAGGGAGTAGTTCAAAGTTCATGGCGCCGTCAGCTTGGCAAACTGACTGATTTGCGTCAGACTGAATTGGCGCATATTTTCTTGCGCAATATGTGCTTTGTGCCAGGCCACGACTTCACGCAGGCTGTGTGCTAAATCCCACTGCGCCTCCCAGCCGAGCACCGCTTTGGCTTTACTGCAATCTAGTTTGAGGTACTTGGCTTCATGCGGATGATCGGTTGTGTCAGCTTGCCAAGTAGCTTCCGGCCCCCAAAAGCGAGTGATTTGCTCTACCACCCATTGAACAGGGCGGGCATCTTGGTCTCGTGGGCCGAAATTGTAGGCGCCTGAAACATCAGAACCTTTGGAGTACAGATCTTGCGCAAGAACCAGATACCCTGCCAAAGGTTCTAGCACATGTTGCCAAGGTCGAATGGCTTGTGGCCGCCGGATCAAGACATGTTGATTCTGAGCAATGGCGCGCACCATATCTGGAATCAAGCGGTCCAACGCCCAGTCACCACCGCCTATCACATTCCCAGCCCTGGCGGTTGCAATCGCCACGCCGTGTTTGGCGTACTCGTTTGGATTGAAATACGAGGCACGGTAGGCAGCAGTGGCCAGCTCTGCGGCACCTTTGCTGCTACTGTAAGGATCATAGCCGCCCATCGGCTCGTTCTCCCTGTAACCCCAGTGCCACTCCTTGTTTTCGTAGCATTTATCGGTCGTCACTACAACGACAGCTTTCACTGAGCTTGTCTGGCGCACCGCTTCCAGTAAGTGCACGGTTCCCATGACATTCGTAGCGTAGGTCTCTACGGGGTGGTTGTAGCCGTAGTGAACTAACGACTGTGCTGCAAGATGCAGAACGATGTCCGGCTGGGATGCCCGCAACGCACCGGTGAGTTGATCGAGGTCGCGGATATCCCCAGTCAAAGACTGCATGCCCTCGCTGACCCGCGAGGTAACAAAAAAATTGGGTGAAGTGTTGGCTGGCAGGGAGTATCCTGTGACTCGCGCACCCAATTGCTGCAACCACAGGGCCAACCATCCCCCCTTGAAACCTGTATGACCTGTTAGAAATACCCGCTTACCTTGCCAAAATGAGGCGTCGATGGGTCTCATGACCAGACTTTCCAAGGTGCAGTTCCTTTTTGCCAAACTTCCTCTAAATAAAGTTTATCCCGGAGGGTGTCCATCGGCTGCCAAAAACCGTGGTGTTGGTAAGCAGTCAACTGTCCTTGCTCGGCTAGCTTTTCAAGCGGTTTTCTTTCCCAAATCGTGGAATCGCCATCAATCAGGCTAATCACCTTGGGGGATAACACAAAAAAGCCGCCATTGATCATGCCGCCATCTCCTTTGGGCTTTTCTTTGAACGAGCTGACAGTGTTGTTGGCGGCAATGTCCAGAGCGCCAAATCTACCTGGCGGATACGCTGCGGTTAGCGTCGCCAATTTTCCGTTTGCGCGGTGAAAAGCAATCAATTCGGTGAGATTGACATCGCTCACACCATCGCCATAGGTAAAGCAAAAATCTTCCTCATCTTTGATAAAACTTTCTACGCGCTTGAGTCGACCTCCGGTCATGGAGTCGTCACCGGTGTCCACTAAAGTAACGCGCCATGGCTCAGCTTTGTGTTGATGCACCTGCATCTCATTCTTTGAAAGATCAAAGGTGACATCGGACATGTGCAAGAAATAATTTGCAAAATATTCTTTGATGACGTAGCCCTTGTAGCCGCAGCAGATGATGAAATCATTGATGCCATGGGCAGAGTACATTTTCAGAATATGCCAAAGGATCGGCTTTCCTCCTACTTCAATCATAGGCTTGGGTTTAACGTGTGTTTCCTCGGAAATTCTGGTTCCAAGTCCCCCGGCTAATATGACCGCTTTCATGTTTTGCTACTTTCTATAAACCATTGGCAAGTATTTTTCAATCCTGAAGCGATGAAGGCACTGGGTGTATAGCCTAAGAGGCTCTTAGCCTTGGCTATATTTGCCAAACTATGCTTCACATCACCCGGACGTTCATTTTGGTACACAGGAGCCATTTTGTGCAGGCCTGGTAAATCCTGCAGCAGGGTGTCGTATATCAATTGCTGTAGCTCGTTGAGGCTTGTTCGGTCTCCTAAAGCAATGTTATAAATTTGATTGCGAGCGGTCTCCTCCGCGCACGTTGCAGCAAGTATATTGGCTTGTACAACGTTGGCCACATAGCAGAAATCACGACTCGTGCTGCCATCGCCGTTGACGTGTATCGCTTCATTTCGGATCATGGAGTCGATCCATTTAGGAATGACTGCCGCGTAGGCCCCTGCTGGATTTTGCCTTGGGCCAAAGACGTTAAAGTAGCGTAACCCCACATAGCCTAAGTTAAAACACTTGGCAAAAACTTCTGCATATTGCTCATTCACGGATTTAGTTAGTGCGTAGGGTGACAGTGGTTGGCCTATCACGGACTCAGATTTTGGTAGATCAGGACTGTTACCGTAGACGCTGCTGCTGGAGGCGAAAACAAATTTTTTAACACGGTGCTCATGGGATGCAATCAACATCTTTATGAAACCAGTGATGTTGGTGTCGTGCGTCGCAAGTGGATCTGCCAAGCTGCGCGGGATGCTACCTAACGCAGCGTGATGCAGCACATAGTCTATGGGTTCAGAATTTTCATCAAAAGCTCGTCTGCAATCTTCTGTGGAGCAGATGTCACCTTCTACAAATCGAAAAAGTGACCATTGATCTGGCGTAACTTTTGAGCGTACGGCGTCCAAATTTTTTTGAAACCCAGTTGCGAAATTGTCAAGGCCCGTTACTCGTTGATTGAGTGTGAGCAATGCTTCCAGCAAATGACTGCCGATAAACCCTGCAACCCCGGTAATTAGCCAAGAGCGTGGTGTTTTTTCGAGCTGAGTTTTGACTGTTTCGTAAGACGTCATGCTAATCTGTGCTGGAAGTAAATTGGTAAGTTTGGGCTAAAGACGCAAGTCGGATTCTTCAGCGCTCAGCAAGTATTTTAAATCGTACAAAATATGCGCTGGCTTACCTAGTGCCCGAATTGCTTGGCTGCCCATGGATTTGAATTGCTGGTGGGCTACAGCCAGAATAATGCTGTCGTAGGTGCAAGGCGCAACGTTTTTGACGGGGAGCACATCGTACTCATGCTGCGCTTCTTCGGGATTGACCCAGGGATCGTAGATGTCGACTTGGCATCCGTATTCCTTGAGTTCCGACACAATATCTACGACGCGGGTATTACGAATGTCGGGGCAGTTTTCTTTGAAAGTGAGCCCCATGACCAATACTCGGGCGCCATGGATGGGGATAGCTTTTTGCGCCATGGATTTGACCAGCTGACTAACCACATAACTGCCCATTTTATCGTTTAGACGACGACCCGCCAAAATGATTTCGGGGTGATAACCGATGGATTGGGCTTTGTGCGTCAAGTAGTAGGGATCTACGCCGATGCAATGCCCGCCGACCAGGCCTGGTCTAAAAGGCAAGAAATTCCATTTGCTGCCTGCGGCTTGCAGCACAGCTTCAGTGTCAATGCCCATGCGATTAAAGATCAATGCCAGCTCATTGATGAGTGCAATGTTCAGGTCGCGTTGGGTGTTTTCAATGACTTTGGCTGCCTCGGCCACTTTGATGCTGGGTGCCCTATGGGTACCTGCAGTAATAATCTGGTTGTACAAGGCATCCACGATATCGGCAACTTGCGAATTGGAGCCAGAGGTGACTTTTTTGATACTGGTAAGGCGGTGCTGTTTGTCGCCTGGATTGATGCGCTCCGGGCTGTAGCCACAGAAAAAATCAACGTTGTAGGTGAGACCAGAGTACTTCTCAAGGATGGGTACGCAGTCTTCTTCGGTACAGCCTGGGTAAACGGTGGATTCATAAATCACAATATCACCCAGCTTGAGTGCCTTGCCCACCATCTCCGAGGCTTTGATCAGCGGTGTAAGGTCTGGCCGTTTGTACTCGTCAATTGGCGTGGGAACAGTCACAATGAAGCAATTGCATTGCGCTAAGTGTTGAGCGTTGCTGGTGTAGCGCAGCTTGGTAGCTGCCGCCAATTCTGTTGCATCGGTTTCTAACGTTGCGTCATGACCCGTTTGCAAGGCCAAAATGCGTCGTTCGTTGATATCGAAACCGACCACCGGATGGATGCGGCCGAACTCTACAGCCAAAGGTAAACCTACGTAGCCCAGGCCAATGATGGCGATGCGCAATTGAGAGGACGCGGAAGGTATAGCGTTCATGGTTTTAAAGATGGAGCGGGTTGGTACTGCTCTGCGCGGTAGGTTGGTATTCAGGCACTATCTGTTGGATCGCTTGCCGGATGGTCAGTGTGTCAGTGCTGGTGGACAGAGTACGCAGATAGTCCAATTGCCCGCTTAGTATGTTCCAGGGAGTGAAAGCCTCTACCGCCAGCATGATCTTGACATGTTCCGTGGGCTGCGCGTTATGGTCAATCAGCAGCTCTTCGTACAGCTTTTCACCGGGTCGCAGGCCGGTGGTGGTGATGGCGATGTCTCCATAGGGATTGGAGGTAGTTTTCAGCGTCAACCCTGACAATTCGATCATCATGGTGGCAAGGTCCCAAATTTTGACCGGCTCGCCCATATCGAGTAAAAATATCTCGGCATCCAGGGTGCCAGGTCTCGCCAACCCGCCTGCTTGGATTACCAGCTGCGCAGCTTCGGGAATCGTCATGAAGTAGCGGGTGATCTCGGCATGGGTCAGGGAGATGGGGCCCCCCTCGCGGATCTGCTGCCTGAACTTGGGCACCACAGATCCTGAGGATCCCAGCACGTTGCCAAATCTCACTATGCTTAAACGGGTATTTTTACCCGATGTGCGAGCCTCATGTGCCAGCGCTTGCATTACCAGCTCGGCCATCCGTTTGGTGGCGCCCATGATGTTGGTGGGCCGTACGGCCTTGTCGGTGCTAATCAGTACCATATCGCCCACATCACAAGCGATTGCAGCATGGGTCACATTTAACGTTCCGAACACATTGTTGTGGATGCCAATGATCGGGTTGTCCTCCACCAGTGGAACATGCTTGTAAGCGGCCGCGTGATAAATAGTATGAGGTTTCCATTCGCTGAAAATTTGCAGTAATCGCTCTTTGTCTTGAACCGAACCGAGAAGGGGAATGATTTTGCTAGATGCGCCCGCAGTGGACCCCTTTATGGCTAGTAATTGTTCCTGTATGGTGTACAGAGCAAACTCATTTAACTCGAGCAACACCATCACAGCAGGGCCAATACGCACAATTTGTCGACACAGTTCACTGCCAATGGATCCACCAGCGCCTGTGATCAATACCGTTTTATTAAACACATTTTTCGCAAGCAATTGGGCGTCTGGTAGTACCGCATCACGGCCCAATAAATCCTCAATATCCAGTTCCCGAAGATCGTTGGTTTGCACCCGTCCCAACGCCAAATCGGAAAGCGTGGGCAAAGTTCGAATTGTCACTTTAGCGGAGCTTAAAGCTCTGAGAATATCATTTCGCCTCGCGCGTGAGATCGATGGCATAGCTAACAGGACATCCTGTACTGCCAATCGTTCTACCAATGAGACTATATCTTGAGGCTTGTAAACGTCCATGCCCATCAACAACCCGCGGTGCAAGCTGGGGTTGTCGTCCAGAAAACCTACGACACGCATCTCATTGTTCTTCGCCAAGGATGTTGCCAGAGCTGCGCCAGAGTCCCCGGCACCGTAAATCAATACGTTGATTGAAGTGTCGGAGTGCAGTTGAGACGCGTATGTCTCACCCAAAAGTTGCCTGGCTAACAAGCGAATAGCTCCAATGCTCAAAAGCAGTAAAACCGGCTGCAACAGGCCGATGGTTCTGGGAACATCTCGGAAACCTATGACCGTAAAAATAACGCTGTATATCAATGCATAGATACCGACTGACCTGGCTACGGCCACCAAGGCTTCGCGGCCCGCAAATCTAAAGATAGCCCGGTACAAGCCGAATACAAAAAACAAAGGGATGGCCAACAATGGTGCAGCCAGTACAGCGAGCCATTGGTTGCCTTGAAGTGTGACCCAGGTTTCGTAGCGAAAGCAAATTGCGATCCAAGCAGTTAACATGCACAAACAAACGTCTACACACAAGGCAATCAAACGCTTGGCCGAACGCGGCAGCGCGAGCATCGTATGTGCTAGTTTCTGGGTCGGCATGGGCAGTGGATGCTACAAAATAGGTGGAAAGTTATATCCCACAAGTGTAGAGCTAATTCGCTCCGTGCTTAATGGGCAACACCTTGTCTTCTGGAGACTTGGGTAAATGTTCTCCACAGAATTTTAATGTCCATTGCTATGGAGCCACGCAACAGGTATTCCGCGTCAAAACGTACTTTATCTTCTATCGACAGCTCGTCGCGTCCATTGATCTGCGCCCAACCGGTAAGTCCCGGCACAAGAGTGTGCACACCGTGCTGGGTGCGCAGGTCAACCAAATCGTGTTGATTAAACAATGCGGGGCGCGGACCGACAAAACTCATCTCTCCGCGAAAAATACTCCATAGCTGGGGCACCTCATCCAGACTCGTTTTACGGATAAATGAACCGATGGGAGTGAGGTACTGCTCTGGCCTGGTTAGCAAATGGGTTGCTAATGCGGGGGTGTCGGTACGCATGCTGCGAAATTTTGGCATGCTGAAATTACGGTTGTTTTTTCCCACGCGGTCTGACCAGTACAGCACGGGGCCTTTGGAGCTTATCTTGATAGCCAAGGCGATCAAACACAACGGTAGTGCCAAGATTGCGAAAGCTATCAAGGTTAAAACGAGATCAAACAGTCTTTTCACATCAAATTGGGCTGTAGCGCATTAAAAAAATCGGCATATTGCTTTTAATTTAATAGCAAATATTGGGGTGCGATAGCATGTTTTTGTAGGTCTAAAGTAGCTGAAATTTGTCCAAAATATCGCTCACCAATTCAAGCCGAATCATTGGATTATCCAACTCCAGCAGTCTTTGTTTGATGGGCAATGGGATGGGCAAAATCTCGCACCAACGATTAGACACCCAGCCGCAGTCGTTCCATTGCCTGTCGCCGTCCGCTGGAATGATGGATAAGGCCTGCGCAGGTAGTTTGGCGCATACCTTGCGCAAGGTGTCGGAGCAGCTTGCCAGCTCCGGCGGCAGTGCTACCGCCATGTCGCCATCCAGATGTTCTACATCGGCGATCCACAAACCGTGCTTTAGCCGCTCCCGTCGGGTAATGCGAAAGCGTTGGGCCCCAACACACTGCACCACTTTCAGGCCCGGTTGAGGCGATTCGTGATGCACGACGGTGGCCAGAGTGCCTACATCGAAAAATGCCTCTGCTCCAAAGGGTACCTGCACCTCGTGGCCTTGGCTCAGTGCGACCACGCCAAAGGGCGCACCCGCCAGAATGCATTTGTTGATCATGTCCAGGTAGCGCACTTCAAAAATCCGCAGTGGCAATGCCCCTTGTGGGAACAGTACGCTACCTAGCGGAAATAAGGGTAAGGAATGGAGTACCACAGTGCCAGCTCGCCTGTATTTACCAAAGTTCAAGCGACAGCGTCGGCGGGCTGGCGCAGCAACATGGCCAAGCTAGTCGATAGCTTTTGTCTTAGCTCGCGCCTGTCGCAAATGAAATCGACAGCACCTTTTTGCAGCAGAAACTCAGCGCGTTGAAAACCTGCTGGTAACTTCTCGCGCACTGTACTTTCAATTACACGAGGACCCGCAAAACCGATCAAAGCTTTGGGTTCTGCAATGACGATATCACCTACAAACGCAAAGCCAGCGCTCACACCACCCATCGTGGGGTCCGTCAGCACACTGATGTAGGGCAAACCCTTTTTGGCCAGCCGCGTCAGCGCCGCATTGGTCTTGGCCATTTGCATGAGTGACAGCAGTCCCTCCTGCATCCGCGCGCCACCGGTGGCTGTAAAGCAGATGAACGGCACTTTTTGCTCGATAGCGGTTTCCACGCCGCGCACAAAACGCTCGCCCACTACCGAGCCCATGCTGCCGCCCATGAACTCGAATTCAAAACAAGCCACGACGACCTCGATGCTCTGGATAGCACCACCCATGACGATCAATGCGTCCGTCTCACCGGTGTTTTCCAATGCCTCTTTCAGGCGCTCGGTGTACTTACGGCTGTCTTTGAACTTCAGAGCATCAACAGGGATGACTTCCTGGCCAATTTCGTAGCGGCCCTCTGCATCGAGCAACCCGTTCAGCCGCGCGCGGGCACCGATGCGATGGTGGTGGCTGCACTTAGGGCAAACGTTGAGGTTTTGCTCCAGATCGGTTTTGTACAGCACGGTATCGCAGCTGGGGCATTTGATCCATAAGCCTTCAGGCACCTGGCGGCGCTCTGTAGGGTCAATCGCCTCCATTTTGGAAGGTAGGAGTTTTTCTAACCAAGACATGGAAGTTACCTCTGATTTTAGGAGTCTAGCGCAGCCCGGATGCCGCGCAAAAAGTCTGCCGCTACGGCGGTGACCCGTTCATGCGGCTGGTCTTCAATCAACTGGATGATTTTGCTACCAATCACCACAGCGTCGCTCACCATTCCAACCGCTTTGGCAGTAGCTGCGTCACGTATGCCAAATCCTACACCTACTGGAATACTGACGTACTTTTTGATGCGCGGTATGGCCAGCGCAACCGCGTCCGTATCCAGCGCGCCTGAACCCGTCACACCTTTGAGTGACACGTAATACACATAGCCGCTGGCTAACCGTCCTACCAACGCCATACGCTCTTCGGTAGAAGTGGGTGCTAACAAAAATATCAAATCCATCTGGTGGGCTTTTAGCTTTGCAGCAAAATCCTCGCACTCCTCGGGCGGGTAGTCCACCACCAGTATGCCGTCTATCCCCACCGCCGCGGCATCGCGCACAAAAGCGTCTTTGCCGTGTTTCTGGTCGTAACGCTCCACCGGGTTGGCGTAGCCCATCAGGACTACCGGGGTGCTGAGGTCTTTGCTGCGGAAGGTTTTCACCATCTCCAGCACTTGGGAGGTGCCAATGCCCAAGGTAAGTGCTTTTTCGCCTGCTTTTTGAATCACCGGCCCGTCGGCCATCGGGTCGCTGAACGGTACGCCCAGCTCGATGATATCGGCCCCAGCGGTGACCATGGCATGCATCAAGTCGGGTGTGATATTGGCATACGGAAACCCAGCGGTGACGTAGGGAATCAAGGCGGTACGGCCTTGGGCTTTGAGGGCAGCCAGAGTAGTTTGAATGCGGCTCATTATTTTTTTCCCGTCGCGCTGGCCAGTTTGATGATTTGCTCGTTGCCTTTGACCGTTTGGCCTCGGCAGGACGGGCGGCAATAGAAGTCTGCGCCACTCAGGTCAGCTACGGTGCCAATGTCTTTGTCCCCCCGGCCAGACAGATTGACCAAAATGCTTTGGTCGGTCCGCATGGTCTTGGCCATTTTCATCGCGTGCGCCAAGGCATGGCTGGACTCGAGCGCGGGAATAATGCCCTCGGTACGGCACAGGTAGTGAAAAGCCTCCAGCGCTTCTTTGTCGGTGATGCCGACATATTCTGCCCTGCCTATGTCGTGCAACCAGGCGTGCTCAGGGCCCACACCCGGGTAGTCCAAGCCCGCACTGATGGAATGCGTCTCAGTAATCTGACCGTTATCGTCTTGCAGCAGATAAGTGCGGTTGCCGTGCAGCACGCCGGGGCTGCCACGCGTGATGGAGGCACTGTGTTTGCCGCTGTCCAGGCCTTCTCCAGCGGCTTCTACGCCGATCAACCGGGTTTTTTCATGCGCAATGTAGGGGTAAAAAATACCCATGGCATTGCTGCCGCCGCCCACGCAGGCTACCACGGCATCGGGCTGTTTGTTTGCGCCTAGGTGGGTGGGCATCTGCGTCAGGCACTCCTCGCCAATGACACTTTGAAAGTCGCGCACCATCATCGGGTAGGGGTGTGGGCCCGCTACGGTGCCAATGATGTAGAAGGTGTTGTCTACATTGGCCACCCAGTCGCGCATGGCTTCGTTCAGCGCATCTTTGAGAGTTTTGCTGCCAGATTCCACAGGTACGACAGTTGCACCTAGCAACTTCATGCGGTAGACGTTGGGGCTTTGGCGGGCCACGTCTACACTGCCCATGTAAACCACGCATTCAAGCCCGTAGCGGGCGCAGATAGTGGCGGTGGCTACGCCGTGCTGACCAGCACCGGTCTCGGCTATCACGCGTGGTTTGCCCATGCGCTTGGCCAGCAAGGCCTGGCCGATGGTGTTGTTGATTTTGTGCGCGCCGGTGTGGTTCAGGTCTTCGCGCTTCAGGTAGATCTGCGCACCATGGCCTTTGCCGTCAGCGAGTTCTCGGCTAGTGCGGGCAGCGTGGTAGATTGGCGACGGACGGCCCACAAAGTGGGCCAGCTCGTATTTGAATTCGCGAATGAACTCGGGGTCTTTTTGATAGTGGGCGTAGGCTTCTCGCAGCTCATTGATCGCGTGGGTCAGTGTCTCAGATACAAAGCTACCGCCGTATTTGCCAAAATGTCCGCTGGCATCGGGTTGTGTGTAATTCATAGTATTTGACTGAGAGTTGCGCCATCCCATAGGGGGCGCAATTCTGAAGATTAAAGGTTGGCAAGGTGTTCATCCGCATGGCGAACCGCTGCGACGAATTGGAAGATTTTTTCGGGGTCTTTGACTCCCTTGAGCGTTTGACCACCCAACCCGGGTGCATCTCTCTCGACCCCGGAACTCACGTCAACGGCCCAAGGCCGTACTTGCAAAATGCCATCGGTCACATTTGCAGGCGTCAATCCACCAGACAAAACGAGGCGAGCGCTTGCGTTTAGTTGAGGATGTGACCAATTGATTGCGTTCCAGTTAAATGTTTTGCCACCGCCGCCGTAGCCGTCCACATGGGCGTCCACGAGTATGGCTTGTGCGTCAGCGTAATCTTGATTGAATTTTACCAAGTCAAAGGCCTCTGCGCCACTCAGGGGTATCCGCGCGGCACGCAGGTAGGGCAAACCTGTCTCTTGGCAGTCCTGGGGCGTTTCATCCCCATGAAATTGGCATATAGCCCTTTGATTAATTGCGCGGGAAGCTACGATATTGGGAGTCGTTTCGTTGACAAACAGCAGCACTGGCGTGACAAATACGGGCAGACGGCGCGACAATTCGGCTGCGCGCTCGGGCGTGACATAACGCGGACTGGCCGGGTAGAGCACAAACCCCACCGCATCCGCTCCGGCTTGGACGGCTACGTCCACGTCGTGCTCTCTGGTCAGGCCGCAGATTTTGATATGGGTTCTGTGGTTAATCATGGCAGCCAATCATACGCCGCCGTGCGATCTGGCAGGCCCCATTTGGATTCGTACACTGCGCCCAAAAAGTACAGACCATCGGGTGAAAAGGTAGGTGCTGCCACCTTGCGGCTGCGGGCTGCCAGCACCTGACCCATCCACTCTGGGGGCTGCTGCCCTTGGCCAACGGTGATCAGGCAGCCCATGATATTGCGGATCATGTGGTGCAAAAAAGCACTGGCCTCAAACTCAAAATGCCAGTACGCCCCGCGCTGGCTGATCTCGATGCGGCGCATGGTTTTAACGGGGCTTAATGCCTGACACTGTGCGGCCCTGAATGAAGAAAAGTCGTTTTCCCCAATCAAATATTGCGCGGAAAGCTGCATATTTGATAGTGTGAGTGGGCGATGCATCCACCCAACGCGCCCTACCTCGACGCTGGGCCGCACCGCAGATTCGAGCAGCACATAGGCGTAGCGCCGTGCGATAGCGCTGCCCCGACTATGAAACTCAGCCGGCATGGCGCGGGCCCATTGCACGGCGATATCGGGGGGCAAATAGCTATTGGTGCCGCGCACCCACGAATACACGTCGCGTTCCAGCGCCGTGTCGAAGTGCACCACCTGCATTAGTCCATGTACCCCTGAGTCGGTACGGCCAGCGCAGTTGGTGACGATACGCTCGCCTTTGGGTAAACCACAAAAAGCCGCTAATGCGGCTTCAAGTTTGTCTTGGATGGTGTTGCCGCCAGTTTGGCTTTGCCAGCCGAGGTAGCCCCGGCCTGCATAGCTCAAACCTAATGCTATTCGCGGCACTAGCTCAGATCCGCTACCATGCGCTGGGCACGGGCCTTGAGATCGCCCTTGGCGTCGGCTACAACCTCTTGGGCAAGCGAACGGGCACCATCAATGTCACCAATTTCCCGGAATTCCAAGGCCAAGGCCAGCTTGGTTTCCAGGGGATCACCGGTAATGCCTGCATCAATCGCCATCGACGCAGCGCTGGCTGGCGTGCGGCTGGCTGGCAAGTCCAAGGAAAGATCACCCAAGTCGAATTCCATCACATCTAGCTGCGGCGCAGCAGGCGCACTGTTTAAGGCCATCGGTGCGGTGGCTGCCATATTGGGTGCCGGTGACGCGCTGAAGTCCAAGCCGCTAACAAACGAGGCCATATCTGGCGCCGACAGCTTGACCGCTTTGTGGTCCGGCAATGAAAACTGCGGCAACGTCGGCATGTCAAAAGCCAAGTCTACGGATTGATCTACCGCAGCCCGCGCTTGCATGCCAACCGTGGACTGTACATGGATCGGCGATGTGGCTGCGTGTGCCGCGTCTTGCAATGACGGGGTACTTACCAAATCGTCTGCTGTGGAGAAGTCTAAATCCAGATCAAAATCTACATCCCCATCCATACTTGCCTCTTGGCCGTCAGACGCCCTCATCGGTACGGGCATGGTGCTGGCTGCAAAAACAGCTCCGCCTGCTCCGGCCGAGGCCATAGCCGCTAACCCCGCGCCAGCGCCAGAAGTAGCCATCGCGCCGCCTTGGTACAAAGGATTAGCCGGGTCGATTTCACGTCCCAATGTGCATGCTGTTTCCCATTCATGCCCCTCGCCCCGGGTCACGTTAAAGGCTTCTTTAGCGACGCTCTCAAACGCCTTGGTGTCGCGGCGTTTAGCGTAAATCTCCATCAACTTGGAATGCACTGCCACACGGGTTGGGTTGGTACGCAAAGCCTCTTTGAGAATTTCTTCAGCTTGCAAATCACGGCCGTAGGCCAGATAAACATCGGCTTCAGCCACGGGATCGACGTCGCCTGCTGCATCGAGTTGGCTGGGCGAATACACCATAGAGGACGAACCCGCCGCGCTGGCGTTGGCCACGTCGCTGGTGTCAATTCGCTGGCCACCTGATGCACCAAAGAAAGAGTCCGGTTGCAAACGGCTTTCCAAAAATGAGCTGTCTACCTGAGACGAATTTTTGCGCTGGCGCATGCGGTAAATACCAAATCCAGCAAGCAAGGCTAGCAAACCACCTGCCGCCGGTAAGGTGGCCGGATTGTCCATCAAGCCGTCTACGAAGCTGGGCTCGGGTGCGGGGGCTGGCGCAGTTGCAGTGGCTACAGGTTTTTTCTCGGTTGCTGGAGCACCCACGACCGTGGGCGTAGTGCTGGTCATTGTGCTGGGCGCCACAGATACTGCCGCAGTGGTTGTTGGTTTTTGAGCCGGGGAGGGTGCAGACGCGACTGCCAAAGGCACTTCAGGCGCCGCACTGGTCGCGGTGGCCTTGTCAACTACTGTGGGTTTAGGTACTGGCGTGCCGGTGCCCATCGCAACGTTGGGGGCGATGGCCGCAGTGGCAGTCGACGCCATGGGGCTTGGTTTGGCGGCGGTCGTGGTGCTTGCCGCGGCTAATTTGGCCTTAGCCAAATCGTCAATGTTTTTCGCCAATTCGGCCGTACGCGCTGCCGTATCTTTGGCTTGTTTGTCTTTGGCAATAGCGTCTTCTTTACCTGTCTTGGCCGCTGAAGCACCCGCAGCAGCGGCGACCGTACCCTTAGACAGCGTGAGCTTGTCAGGCGCCGCAGCGGCTGGTTTACGCTCTTCCACATTGGCCTGAACAGTGCCACTGGCTTTGCGGCTGGCAGCCGGTGTGGACGCCATCGGTGCGCCCTGCGCCAAGTTGCGGCGGAATTCGTTGAAGTCTTTGCTCTGAGCAATGATAGTCTGGCGCGCTTCCGCCTGCGAGGTACCCGTGGCCGTGGCAGCGCTAGGCATTTCCAGGACGGCACCTTTTTTCAGCCGGTTGATATTGCCCGCGTCAAATGCATCCGGGTTGCGGCTGAGCATCGACACCAGCATTTGCTCAAGCGACACGCCCTGGGGCTTATAGCGCGCGGCCAGTTGACTGGCCGTGTTGCCCGCTTTGACAGTCACACTGCCAGGTGCCTTAGACGCTACAGGCGCAGGCGCTGGTGCCTGAACCTGAACTTTGGGAGGCGGTGCGGGGCGCAAAGCGGGAGCACGGCTGGGTGCCGGGGCTCGGCTGGGGGCAGGCATCGCTTCGGCGGACGAGGCTGGTGCGGCTGCAGTAGGGGTTACCACAGGCGAGCCGGCGCTGGATGGCGCACCTGAAGCGGGCGCTGTGATGGGGCTGGGTGCCAACGATTGGGCACGCAAATTGGGTGGATCAAACAACATCGTGTAGTCGCGTACGATGCGTCCGCTGGCCCAATTGGCCTCCAAAATCAGATCGATAAATGGTTCATTGACGGGTTTGTCGCCGGTAAGGCGTAAAAACGAGCTTCCGTTGGCGCGCCGCTGCAGGCTAATTTGGGCGTTGCTCAGTACCGGGTTGTATTCCATGCCAGCCGCTTTAAAAGCTTCAGGGCCTGCCACGGATGTGCGCAGACTGGCGGCTTCATCGGCGTTGATATCTGGTACATCTACTTCGGCGCGCAAAGGCTCGCCAAGCGCGGACAAAACGTTGACCCGGCCCAAAGCCAGTGCATTCGCATCTTGTGCAGCAAAGCCCATGGCCAATGCCAACACCGCGGCGGCGATAGGGGTTGGCCAAGCGCTGAGAGGGCTCACCCAACTCGGAACGTCAAGGCAAGTAGTTGAAACCAAGCCAAAAGCGCGCCCTGATGGTAAATTTTTCATAGTTGTGTGCACAAAAACCTCGACACATATTTGTGGAAAACAACGTTAACATCAACACGTTAGCTTGACAAGCTAAGACGGTGTTTAAGTTTTGATACGCCGCGTTTGCCCTGCGTTACATTTAGACTTTGTTGTCTATGGACAACGTATCGTAACGCGCGGTTACGATACGTTGGTGTATGACGTTAAGTTTGTTTGTGGGTGCTAACTTCTCAGCTTGGAGAGTCAAAGGGTGTTCAGTTCGCCAGCAATATCCGCAACATCCGGCGCAGCGGCTCAGCAGCACCCCACAGCAGTTGGTCACCGATCGTGAACGCGCCCACATACTCCGGCCCCATCGCCATTTTGCGGATGCGCCCGACAGGGATGTCCATCGTGCCAGTGACGGCCACCGGTGTCAGGTCTTTCAACGTAGCCTCTTTGGTGTTGGGCACCACTTTTACCCACTGGTTGTCAGCAGCAATCATGGCTTCAATATCAGCCAATGGTACATTTTTCTTCAGTTTGAAAGTCAATGCTTGGCTGTGGCAGCGCATGGCACCTACGCGGATACAAAAACCGTCCACCGGGGTGGCTGCTGTACCAAAGGCTGCGCCTTGGCCCATGATCTTGTTGGTCTCGGCGCCGCCCTTCCATTCTTCTTTACTCATGCCATCGCCTAAATCTTTATCGATCCAGGGGATGATGCTGCCGCCCAGCGGCACGCCAAAGTTGGCCACCTCGTCACCCGCCAAGGCGCGTTGCTTGGCGGTGACGCGGCGGTCAATTTCCAAAATGGCCGACTTTGGGTCGTCCAGCAAGGATTTGACTTCAGCGTTGAGTGAGCCGTACTGAGTGAGCAACTCACGCATGTGCTGTGCGCCGCCACCGGATGCCGCTTGGTAGGTCATGGTGCTCATCCAATCGACCAAACCAGCCTTGTACAGCGCGCCCACGCCCATCAGCATGCAACTGACGGTGCAATTGCCGCCGATCCAGTTTTTACCGCCCTTACTCAGTGAGTTTTGGATTACATTGAGGTTGACAGGATCCAGAATGATCACTGCGTCGTTGTTCATGCGCAGGGTTGATGCAGCGTCAATCCAGTGGCCTGCCCAGCCTGTTGCGCGCAGCTTGGGATACACATCGCTGGTGTAGTCGCCACCCTGGGCGGTGATAATAATGTCGCATTTTTTCAGTGCGTTGATGTCAAAAGCGTCCTTTAGCGAAGTCTCGTTTTTTGCCTGCGCTGGGGCTTTGCCGCCCGCGTTGGAAGTGGAGAAGAACACGGGCTCGATCAAGCCAAAATCGCCCTCAGCGATCATGCGGTCAATCAGCACTGAGCCGACCATACCGCGCCAGCCTATCAGGCCTACTAGATTGCCAACTTTCATTTTGTGTTCGCCTTTCAAAAATTAATCAGGTTTGACTAATCCCCCGGCTCGTCTGGCTCCAGGGTAGGGCACGACGAACCGGGCTGGATTAGCCTTTAATGGTGGTCGTTTTAGTGGAAGCAATGAAAGCGCGCACGCCCAGCGCAACGGCTAGGGTGATATTCGTGGTGGACACGGTGGCGCTCATAACGTAGATTGTAGCCGATGGAACCAACGAGCCGCAGCATCTCAACGCCACGTGGTGGCATCCACAGCGCCAAACAAATGACCGCAGCAAAGAAGAAACCGCCCACGTAGGCGGTTTTTATTAGGTTTTTTTAGCTACAGCGCAATAAAATATTGCGGTAGAAGCTATCAATAATGTAGTGATTAGCCCAGTGCTTTTACCACGGCATCGCCCATTTGCACGGTGCTCACTCGGGTGGTACCAGCTGAAAATATGTCGGGTGTGCGCAGCCCGAGCGACAGCACCTTCTTGACTGCTGCCTCAATACGATCTGCCGCCTCAATCTGGTTCAGGCTAAAGCGCAGCATCATCGCCGCGCTCAAAATGGTGGCCAGCGGGTTGGCAATGCCTTTTCCTGCGATATCTGGTGCGCTCCCGTGGCTGGGCTCGTACAGGCCTTGGTTTTTGCTGTTCAGTGAGGCGCTGGGCAGCATGCCAATCGAGCCAGTCAGCATGGCCGCCGCATCGCTCAAAATGTCACCAAACATATTGCCAGTCACCATCACGTCAAACTTTTTAGGTGCTTTGACTAGCTGCATTGCGGCGTTGTCCACGTACATGTGGTCTAGCGCCACCTCGGGGTACTGCTTGCCCACTTCAGTGACGATGTCTTTCCAGAACTGGAAGGTTTCCAGCACGTTGGCTTTGTCCACGCTGGTCACGCGCTTGTCGCGCTTCATGGCCGCCTGGAACGCGACGTGGGCAATGCGCTCGATCTCGGGGCGGCTGTAGCGCATCGTGTCGAAAGCTTCATCGCTGCCTGGGAAATGCCCGTCAGTTGCAATGCGGCGGCCCCGTGGTTGGCCGAAGTAGATGTCCCCCGTCAGCTCGCGGATGATCAAAATGTCCAAACCTGCAATCAGCTCGGGCTTCAGGCTGGAGGCATCCACCAGCTGCTCGTAGCAAATGGCAGGGCGAAAGTTGGCGAACAAGCCCATATTTTTGCGCAGACCCAGAATGGCCTGCTCGGGGCGCAGGGGGCGATCCAGCGAGTCGTATTTCCAGTCGCCCACTGCGCCAAACAGCACGGCATCGGCTTGCATGGCAAGTTTCAACGTGCTTTCGGGCAGCGGGTGGCCGTGCGCTTCGTAAGCGGCACCGCCGACTAGGGCGGTTTCAGTCTCAAACTTCAGGCCAAGGACATTTAAGACCTTGATGGCTTCTGCGACGATTTCAGTGCCGATGCCGTCACCGGGGAGGATTGCGATTTTCAAGTTAAATTCCTATTGAGGGTCATGGACGATTGGCTTCTTGCATGATGCGGTTGCGTTCGTTGGCGATGCTCGATGCAAATGTGCCGTCTGCTTTGGCCAACTCGGCACACAAATATGAATTCTGTTGTGTTGTACTTTGCGCGACTAAACACAGGTCTCGCAGCGACTGCGCCGACACAGGGTTACTCATGACGGTGCGCATTTCAAACGGGAGTTTCAACATGGTCGCAGCATCGTTGGCATCTTTGCAAGGCTGAGGATTGTTAATGCGATAGCTGTCGACTCTGCACAAGCCGAGCGTGTTGCTGACGTTACCCGGAGCGCCCAGCAGTGCTTGCACCCGAGGATTGGCCAAAATTTGCTCAATCAACCCAGCCGAATGGGCGGACGAAAAAGCCAACAGCAGCGACAGCGCCAGCGTGGCGCGGGAGAAGTTGGAGATAGTCTTCATGGCAAATCCTTCAGGTTAAGCACCCTTACATGGTTTGCGCCAGCCACGGGTGTTGTAGCAAGCGCTGAGACTCAAACGCTTTAATCTTATCGGAATGCCGCAGGGTTAACCCGATATCGTCAAAACCATTGAGCAAACAGTACTTGCGAAACGCCTGCACTTCAAACGGTATCGCCTCGCCATCGCCTTTGACGACCACCTGTTTGTCCAAGTCAACCGTCAGCTTGTAGCCGGGGAAAGCCGCGGACTCATCGAACAACTTGGCGACTACCGCCTCGGGAAGCACGATGGGCAGCAAGCCGTTTTTGAAACAATTGTTAAAGAAGATGTCCGCGTAGCTAGGGGCGATGACGCAGCGAAAGCCGTATTGGTCTAGCGCCCAGGGCGCATGCTCGCGCGATGAGCCGCAGCCAAAGTTTTTGCGCGCCAGCAAAATGGACGCGCCTTGGTATCTGGGCTGGTTTAAAACGAAATCAGGATTAGGCTTGCGGCTGGCTGGGTCTTGGCCGGGGAAGCCTGCGTCCAGGTAGCGCCATTCGTCAAACAAGTTGATGCCGAAGCCGGTTTTGCGGATCGATTTGAGGAACTGCTTGGGAATGATCGCGTCAGTATCGACATTCTCGCGGTCCATGGGGGCTACTAGGCCTTGGTGTACGGTGAATTTTTGCATGGTAAACGAATTTTAAAGGGGGAGGGCATTTTTTGAACGATGAGGGCACGAAGGTTACGCGCAGTGCGCAGAAAGGGGAAAAAAGAAGCCAAAAAAGAATACGAAAAATAAATGAAAATTGAAATTCAAACACCACTGTATTGAGTCAAATTTTTGGTTTTATTTTTGTATTTTCTTGTTTGCGCCCTTTGCGAAACCTTCGTGTGCTCTGCGTTCAAAAAATCTTCGGTATTTCTTATCCTTTAAGCAAACCTGCGCACATCGACAAAATGCCCGTGCACAGCAGCAGCAGCAGCCATGGCAGGCGAAACTAAGTGTGTACGCCCACCAGCGCCTTGGCGGCCTTCAAAGTTGCGGTTCGATGTGGATGCGCAGCGCTCGCCAGGCTCCAGTCGGTCTGCGTTCATGGCCAGGCACATGGAGCAGCCGGGTTCGCGCCACTCGAAACCAGCAGCTTTAAATATCTCGTGCAAACCTTCGGCCTCGGCTTGCGCTTTGACCAAGCCTGAGCCGGGCACCACCATGGCGACCTTGATGTTTTTCGCTACCTTCATGCCGATTTTTTTGACGATGGCGGCAGCCTCGCGCATGTCTTCGATGCGGCTGTTGGTGCAGCTGCCGATAAACACTTTGTCTACAAACAAATCGTTCAGCGCCTTGTTGGGCTCCAGGCCCATATAGACCAAGGCGCGCTCAATCGCCAAGCGCTTGTTGACATCTTTTTCTTTGTCTGGGTCGGGTACACGGTCTTCAATCGATAGCACCATTTCGGGGCTTGTGCCCCAAGTAACTTGCGGGATGATCTTGGAGCCGTCTAGCTCCACAGTGGCGTCAAACTTGGCACCTGGGTCGCTTTGCAGCGTCTTCCAGTAGGTGATGGCGTGTTGCATGGCCACGCCGGTCGGCGACATGGGGCGGCCTTGCACATAGTCAATGGTTTTCTCGTCTACGGCGATCAAACCAGCGCGTGCACCGGCCTCGATGGCCATATTGCACACCGTCATGCGGCCTTCCATGCTCAGAGACCGGATGGTAGAGCCTGCAAACTCGATGGTATAGCCAGTGCCGCCTGCGGTGCCGATTTTGCCAATGATGGCCAGCACCACGTCTTTGGCGGTCACGCCTTTGGCCAACGCGCCGTCTACTTTGATAAGCAGGTTTTTGGCCTTTTTGGCCAGCAGGGTTTGCGTGGCCATCACATGCTCTACCTCGCTGGTGCCAATGCCATGTGCCAGCGCGCCAAATGCGCCATGGGTGGAGGTATGCGAGTCACCGCAGACGACGGTCATGCCCGGCAAAGTCGCGCCGTTCTCGGGGCCAATCACATGCACGATGCCCTGGCGTTTGGAGAGGAAGGGAAAGTAGGCCGCAGCGCCGTATTCCTTGATGTTGGCGTCCAGCGTGGTGATTTGCTCTTTGCTGACCAAATCGGTAATGCCGTCGTAGCCCAGTTCCCAGCCGGTGGTAGGGGTGTTGTGGTCCGCCGTGGCCACGATAGAGCTAGTGCGCCAAATCTTGCGGCCCGCCACGCGGATACCTTCAAAGGCTTGCGGGCTGGTGACTTCGTGGACCAAATGGCGGTCAATGTAGAGGACGCTGGTGCCGTCTTCCTCGGTGTGGACAACGTGGTCGTCCCAAATCTTGTCATACAGGGTGCGGGCTAAGGTGCTGGACATACAGTGCTTTCGGTACTTTGGATTCTGTGGCGTGATTTTACGGCCTCGGGATGTCGCTTTTGGTCACGCGGTGGACAAAGGTGCTTGGCTTATCCGGCGCGGATGGCGCTGACACGGTGCCATTTGGCGCTACCCCACTGGTGTATTTGCGGAGTGTCAAAAGGGTAAAAATCCGCTGTAATCTATTCCATAGTCCAATTTTGCTTTCAGTTTTGTCTATTCACCAAGGAAATACCCATGTCGATCCCCCGTCTCACCCTTACCCGCCGCAGCGCGCTGGCCGCAGCGGGCGCTGTCGTTGCCGCCCCGTGGGTGCGTGCCCAGAGCTTTCCAGAACGCCAGCTCACCATCGTGGTGCCCGCACCGCCCGGCGGCACGGCCGATATCTCCGCCCGCGCCTTGGTCGAGCCGCTGGGCAAAGCCCTGGGCTACCCCATCGTGATTGACAACAAAGGCGGCGGCAATGGCGCGGTAGGCGCGCAGGCCGTTTTGAACGCCAAGCCCGACGGACACAGCTTGCTCATGGCCTACAGCGGTTTTCACTGCATGAGCCCGCATTTGGTCAAGCTGCCCTATGACCCCATCAAAGACCTGCAAGCCATTTGCAATGTGTACTCCGCACCGCAGGTGATGGTGGTGCGCAGTTCGCTGGAAAATATTAAAACCGCGCAAGACTTGATAGCCTATGCCAAGGCCAACCCCGGCAAGCTCAACTACGGCAGCTCGGGCAACGGCAGCGTGCAGCACATCGCCACCGAACTGTTCAAGCAGCTGTCGGGCACCTTCATCACGCACATTCCCTACCGTGGCAGCGGCCCCACGATTGTGGATTTATTGGCCGGGCAGATTGACTTGACGGTGACCACCGCGCCGTCCCTCATGCCGCATATCACCAGTGGCAAGTTCCGCCCCTTGCTGGTAGCCGGGCCACGCCGCTTAAGTTCGTTGCCCACAGTGCCTACGGGTGCGGAGCTGGGCCTCAAAGGCTATGAGGTAGACGCTTGGTTTGGCCTCTACACCCACGCGCAGGCACCCAAGGCGGCGGTAGAGCGCGTGGCAGCCGAGGTGCAAAAAATCATGGCCGTACAGGCCTTCAAAGACCGCGCCGCCAGCCTGGGGGCCGAGGCCAACTACCTGGATCCGCAAAAAATGACTGCCTATGCGCAGGCGGAGTACACCAAGTGGGGGCAGGTGATCAAAACGGCAGGGATTAAAGCGGATTAGTCTTCACGCGTTTTCGCAGCGTGTTTTGCCTCGCAACCTTGGTGCTGTCTGTTCCAGCTTGGGTAGTTTGCAGGAATTTTTGCGCCATGGCTGCGTGCTTGGTGGGCGATAGGGCGTATGCCAAACGCCCTCAAACTGGATTGCCAGAAATCGGTCGTTCGGCATACGCCCTATCGCCGGCACACACGGTCGCGCGCTACCCGTAGGCGTCGCTTGGTTTGACAGAAAACTACGGGTAGAGCGCGACCTCGGTCGCTGAACGGTTGGGTGTTTATCACCTGATCTATTTTCTCGATAACAAAATTCAGTCTTGTATAGCGGGACAGCGCCTTTCCCTGAGCCGCGTTCTCATTGTCTAACACTGACACGAGCTGAGCAATAAGCGCCACGGCAGATATCGTGCAAAATCGAAACTCAAAGGGAATGCAATGATTGTTTTGGGTATTGAATCTTCGTGCGACGAAACGGGTGTGGCTTTGGTGGATGCTGCGGGGCAGGGCGTGCCTACTCTGTTGGCAGCCAGCCTGCACAGCCAGATTGCCATGCACCAAGCCTATGGCGGCGTGGTGCCTGAGCTGGCCAGCCGGGACCATATTCGCCGTGTGATTCCATTAATAAAAGAGGTGCTAGCCCAATCAAATATTGCGGGAGAAGCTATTGACTTTGTAGCGTATACGCGCGGTCCTGGCCTGGCGGGTGCGCTGCTGGTAGGCGCGGGCGCGGCCTGCGCGATGGCTGCGGCCTGGGGCAAGCCAGTGATTGGCGTACACCACCTGGAGGGGCATTTGCTGTCGCCCTTTTTAAGTGCCGATCCGCCGCAGTTTCCTTTTGTGGCGCTCTTGGTGAGCGGTGGCCATACGCAGCTCATGCGGGTGGATGGTGTGGGCCAATACCAAATGCTCGGTGAGACGATAGACGACGCAGCGGGCGAGGCCTTTGACAAATCAGCCAAGCTGCTGGGCCTGGGCTACCCCGGCGGCCCGGCGCTGGCCAAGCTGGCCGAGCTGGGTGACCCAGTGGCCTACAAACTACCGCGCCCCTTGCTGCACAGTGGCGACTTGGATTTTTCATTCGCAGGCCTGAAAACAGCAGTGCTGACGCAGGTAAAGCGTTTGGTGCAGGACGTGCCCGAGGGGGCTCGGGTGCGGGCCGATTTGTTGCTCAATCTCAAAGATCAGCAGCGTGCCGATCTAGCCGCCAGCACGCAAGCGGCGATTACCGAGGTGTTGGTCAAAAAGTCGCTCAAGGCGTTGGAGCAAACGGGTTTGCAGCGCCTGGTGGTGGCCGGTGGCGTGGGTGCCAACGCGTCGCTGCGCCAACAGCTCAACGCGGCCTGCGCCAAGCGCGGTGTGCGCGTGCATTACCCAGAGCTGCACCTGTGCACCGACAACGGCGCCATGATTGCCCTGGCCGGTGCGATGCGTTTGCAAACGGGTATCGCACAGGCGAACCGTGACTACGCGTTTGACGTGAAGCCGCGTTGGCCGTTGGATGCTATTGCCGCTTGAGGGCTGTGGGCTAAAGGGCTTGCACGCCGTACACCTATCAAGGCTCTAAGATCCGGACGGTGGTGTGCTCAGCGTAGCGGCATAAAGGAAGAGCCGGCGGCCCTAGGCCGCCCCGGGGGACAGCCGCGTAGCTGAGCACACCGCCGTCCGGATCCGGTACAAGTCAAAAAATAACTCAGCTGATCGCCAACACCGTCTCCTTGCTCACTGGCACCAGCTTGCCCAGCTTCAAAGTCAACACCCCATTCTCCAGCTTGGCCTCACTGGTGGCAGTGTCAATCTCGCCAGCCAATTGGTAGGCAGCTTTGAAACTGCGCGGTGCATCGGCCTTCGATTCAATGCGCACTACATCGCTCTCGATGGCAATCGTCAGATGCTCCTTGGCCAGGCCCGGTACGTCCAATGACAAAGTGACGCTGGTGTCGTCAGTCTCTACACGCACACCTTTGCCCAAAGGCGCGGCAGGGCTATCAAACAGGCTTTCTAAAGCGCGTGCGTTGATATGCAGCGAAGGTGAAAACGCGTAACGGTTAGTACGGTGAATGGCAGATGGTGAAAAAAACATGGTGAACTCCTAGTACACTTCGCGGCTTTGCAGTTTGCGCCACTATTAGCGCAGTGCGTTTGCCGCATGGCCCGTATCTGCTGGCATGCAACGTGTTTTCAAGGGAATAAATTAGATGAATAAATTTCGCCGTGGGCTATTGAAAAGCCTCAGCAGCGTAGCCATATCAGGTGGTTTTTTAAAGGGATTTGAGGCGCTAGCCCAGCAGAATATAGCGGGAGCAGCTCCTGTAAAGATAGCGATGATCGAGGGCTTGTCTGGCCCATTTGCAAATACTGGCGAGGCCGTCTTCCGCAACCTGGTGTGGGCCTGTGAGCGCGTGAACGCACGCTTGAATGCAAGCGGTGGCGCCAGGCCTGCAAGCGGCGCGCGCCGCTTGCAGCTAGAGCGCTACGACAGTAAAGGCCTGATCGAAGAGGCCCTGTCCGCACTGCGCGCCGCTATTGACGATGGCGCGCAGATCATCATGCAAGGTAACAGCTCGGCCATTGCCGCCGCGTTGATCGACGCGGTGAACAAACACAATGACCGTGAGCCTGCCAAGCGGGTACTGTTTTTAAACTATTCCGCTGTCGATCCGATTTTGACCAATGAAAAATGTAGCCCATGGCACTTCCGGTTCGACGCGCATGCCGACATGCGCATGGCCGCGCTGATGGAGGTGCTGAAAGACGACAAGAGCGTGAAGTCGGCCTACCTGATAGGCCAAGACTACAGCTTTGGTCAAGCCGTGCTGCGCGAGGCCCGCAGGCAACTGGGTGTGCGGCGCAGCGATGTAGCTATCGTGGGTGACGAGCTGCACCCACTGGGCCGCATCAAAGACTTTGCGCCCTACGCCGCCAAGATCAAGGCGAGCGGCGCGCAGGCTATTCTCACCGGCAACTTTGGCAATGACCTTACCCTATTGGTCAAGGCCTGCAAAGACGCGGGATACGAAGGCAAGTTCTACACCTTCTACGGCAACGCACTGGGCGCCCCCGCCGCCATTGGCGAGGCCGGTGTGGGCAAAGTCATCGCCGTGGCCGACTGGCTGCCCAACGTGGCCACCAAAGAGTCCGAGGCCTTCTACCAAAGCTTCAAACAGCGCTTTCCCAAGCCTGCTGACGACTACGTGCATATGCGCATGCAACTGATGGTAGAGGCATTGGCCCAGTCATTGGATGCCGCGCCGCTCAAAGATGGCGCTATTGACCTGGTAGCAGTGGGTGCTGCATTGTCAAAGGCGAGCGTCAGCTTCGCAGGCCAAAAAGGCACGATGCGCGCGGCTGACCACCAGTTTCAGCAAGCCTTGGTGGTGGGGCTGATGGACAAAGTGGGCAGTCCCGGCGTGAAGTTTGATGTTGAGGGCTCAGGCTTCGGTTTCAGGGTCATCAAAACCATTGAAGCCGGACGCGCCGAGATGCCAACCAGCTGCAAGATGGCGCGCGTGTAGCGTCCACTGACGGCGCCAGTACAAAACACAAGAAACACAAAATACGGCCACTCCACTTCTGGACATTTTGCAAATTCAGCCAATAATTGGTACGTAGCAGCGCCTACCCTTGGAGAACCGGTCATTTCCAGAGGAAAATCGGGTGATATCGCTTTGTACAGGTACAACACGGTGCGCGACCAAGTGGTCGTGTAGCGCATCCGCCACCAGCGAGAATCTGGCTACAGAAGTTATTGAAAATTGAATTGAGAAATTGACCGTGAGCAAGCAAGTATCCAAACCCCTCCCCGAAGGCCTGCACCTGGACACCCTGGCCTTGCGCACCGCCGTGCCGCGTAGCCAATACGGTGAGAACTCTGAAGCCCTGTACTTGACCAGTGGCTATGTGCAGCCCGATGCAGAAACCTCAGCCCAGCGCTTTGCGGGCGAGGAAGAGGGCTACACCTATGGCCGCTCGGGCAACCCCACCGTCAGCAGCTTTGAGATGCGCCTGGCGGCTATGGAGGGCACCGAGGCGGCCATGGCTACGTCCTCTGGCATGTCGTCCATCATGCTGATGCTGTTTAGCCTGCTCAAGTCGGGCGACCATGTGGTGTTTTCGCAGTCCATGTTTGGCTCCACCATCAAGCTGATCGGTAGCGAGTTTGCGCGCTTTGGCGTGGAGTCCACCATCGTGCCGCAGGCCGATGTGGCGGCATGGAAAGCGGCGGTGCGCCCCAATACCAAAATCTTGTTTGCCGAAACACCCACTAACCCCTTGACCGATGTATGCGACATTGCCGCCCTGGCCGACATTGCGCACAATGCTGGCGCTTGGCTGGCGGTGGACAATTGCTTTGCCACGCCAATCCTGCAGCGCCCCGTCACCATGGGGGCCGACATCATCATGCATTCGGGCACCAAATACCTTGATGGCCAAGGCCGGGTGATGGCGGGCGCACTGTGCGCCAGTGAAAAGCTGGTGACAGAAAAATTTCTACCTGTGATGAAGAACAGCGGCCTGATCCTTGCGCCCTTCAACGCCTGGGTGTTGATTAAAGGCCTGGAGACGCTGGAGATCCGCATCCGCGCGCAAAGTGCCAAGGCGCTGGAGATGGCGCAGTGGCTGGAGGCGCACCCCAAGGTGGCGCGTGTGTACTACCCTGGTCTGCCCAGCCATCCACAGCACGCTCTGGCAATGCAGCAGATGTCCGGCAATGGGGGGGCCTTGCTGTCGTTTGATGTCAAGTCCAGCAGCTCTGCTCAAGCGCGCGAGCGTGCCTTCCATGTGCTCGACAGCATGCAAGTGCTGTCTTTGTGTACCAATCTGGGAGACACCAAGAGCCTGCTCACCCACCCCGCCAGCACGTCCCACGGCAAGTTGTCTGACGTGCAGCGCCAAGCCGCTGGCATTGGCCAAGGCATGATTCGTATGGGCGTGGGGCTAGAGCATGTGGGCGATATGCAGGCGGACTTGCTCCGTGGTTTTGACACCCTGGCGTAGGCCCTACCAGAGCCATTTTTAACATCTAATCAGGCTGCAGCGCAATAAAATAATGCGGGAGTAGCTATACATTTTGATATGACCAGTTCTACCACTATCCGCACCCGCATCGCCCCATCGCCTACGGGTTTCTTGCATTTGGGCACTGCCCGCACCGCATTGTTCTGCTGGGCCTTTGCGCAGCACCACAAGGCATTGGGCCAGGACGCGCAGTTTATTCTGCGTATTGAAGACACTGACGAACTGCGCTCCACCCAGGCCGCAGTTGACCAGATCATCGAGGCCATGGACTGGCTGGAGCTCAAGTACGACGAAGGCCCGTTCTACCAAATGCAGCGCATGGCGCGCTACCGTGAGGTGATAGCGCAAATGCTGCAAGCCGGCACCGCATACCACTGCTACACCTCACGCGAGGAGTTGGATGCCATGCGCGAGGCGCAGATGAAGCGTGGCGAGAAAGCCCGCTACGACGGCCGCTGGCGGCCCGCGCCGGGCAAAGTGTTGCCCACGCCGCCCGTAGGCGTGCAACCGGTAGTGCGCTTCGCCAATCCGGTGGACGGCGATGTGTCGTGGGACGACACCGTCAAAGGCACCATCACCATCAGCAACAAAGAGCTGGACGATCTCATCATCGCCCGCCCGGTGTCTGACGAGGCCGCTGCGCTCGGCGAGACCGTGGGCACGCCCACCTACAACTTCTGCGTGGTGGTAGACGACCTGGATATGCGTATCACCCACGTCATTCGCGGCGACGACCATGTCAACAACACACCACGCCAGATCAATATTCTCAAAGCGCTGGGCGCACAGCTGCCACAGTACGGTCATGTGCCCATGATCCTCGGGCCCGATGGCGAAAAGCTCTCCAAGCGCCACGGCGCAGTAAGCGTGACCGATTACCGCGACGCGGGTTATCTGCCCGAGGCGATGATGAACTACCTCTCCCGCTTGGGCTGGAGCCACGGCGACGACGAGCTGTTTGGTGCGGCGCAAATTGCGCAGTGGTTTGACGGCACGCACTTGGCCAAAAGCCCCGCACAGTGGGACGCGGCCAAGCTCAACTGGGTCAACTCCCACTACATGAAGCAAGCCAGCGACGAGCGGCTCACTGCGCTGGTGACTACGCAGTTGCAAAATCGTATGGGCGAGCAAGGTCACAGTGCCAGTATCACCGCAGACGCACGCCTGCCCAAAATCTGCGCGTTGTTCAAAGACCGCTGCGACACCACTGCCGCACTGGCTGCGTGGGCCGCAGCGTTCTATACCGAACCCAAGCGCAACCAGGAAGACTTTGCCCTGCATGTGACCGAGGTTGCCAAGCCCGCCATTGCTGCGCTGGCCGAGAAGCTGCGCACAAGCGAGTGGGACAAAGCCAGCATAGCCGCCGCCATCAAAGAAGTGCTGACCGTCACCGGCCTGAAAATGCCCCAACTGGCCATGCCGGTGCGGGTTTTATTGATGGGCAAAGCGCAAACGCCGGCTTTGGATGCGGTGATTGAACTGTGCACGCGCGACGATGTGTTGCACAGGCTGCAAAAAGTCTAAAAAATCGGGTTATAATTCGAGGCTCGATACCAATCAGGTGAAGTGAGCTGTCAATTTATTGATAGGGCACGACAAGGGG